>CADBRX010000001.1 GCA_902797175.1 uncultured Coriobacteriaceae bacterium
GCGTCCTTGAGCTGGTCGATCTGGTCGCCAATGTACTTGAAGCCGGTGAGGACGCGACGGAGCTCGAAGCCCTTGTCCTTGGCCAGCGCATCGGGCATCGTGGAGGACACGATGGAGGTGACGGCAACCTTGGTCTTGGGATCCTCGCCGTTGGCCTCAGCCATGTTGATGAGCCAGTCCATCAAGAGGACGCCCATCTCGTTGCCGGAGAGCAGCTTGTACTCGCCGTTGTGCGGGATGGCGGTGCCCATGCGGTCAGCATCCGGGTCGGTGGCGACGACCAGGTTGGGCTTGACCTCCTCGGCGAGGTCGAGGGCCAGCTGCAGCGCCTCGCGGAACTCGGGGTTGGGATAGGTGCAGGTCGGGAAGTGGCCGTCGGGGTTGGCCTGCTCGGGAACGACCGACACCTTGTCGACGCCAATCTCCTTCAGGATCTTGGTGACGCACTCCATGCCAGTGCCGTTGAGCGGCGTGTAGACCACGGAGTAGGACTCGTCGGCCTTGAAGCCGGGGATCGAGACCTTCTTGACGGCAGCGATGAAGGCGTCGATGACGTCGTCGCCGATCCAGTTGATCATGCCGTTGGCAAGACCCTCGTCAAAGTCCATGCACTTGAAGCCAAAGAAGTCGACGGCGGCGATGTTCTTCGAGATCTCGTCAGCAGCCTCGTCGGTGATCTGGCCACCGTTGTCGTTGTAGACCTTGTAGCCGTTGTAGGCTGCAGGGTTGTGGGAGGCGGTCAGAACAATGCCCGCGGAGGTGCCCAGGTGACGCACGGCAAAGGACAGCGTGGGGACCGGCTCGATGCGCGGGAACAGGAAGACCTTGACGCCATTGGCGGCGAGAACGCCGGCGGCGACCTTCTGGAACTCCTCGCCCTTCAGGCGGGAGTCACGGGCGAGAGCCAGCGTGGGGTTCTCGTAGTGCGCGTTCAGGTAGTCAGCGACACCCTGGGTTGCCTGTCCGACGACATACTCGTTCATGCGGTTGGTGCCGACTCCGAGGGTGCCGCGCAGACCAGCGGTACCAAAGGCGAGGCTGCGATAGAAGGCGTCAAAGAGCTTGTCCTCGTCGCCGGCCGCGATGAGCGCGTCGAGCTCCTCCTTGAGGTCGGGGATGGTGACCTTCTCCGCCCAAAGATCAATAGTGGCCTGAACGTCTTTGTCCATAACGTTTCCCTTCAGCTCCATGCTGGCAGGACCGCCAGCATCCAATACCCATACCTGTTAACCATAGTATCCGCTTGGCTCGGCGCAATTCCGAGCGGTTAGGTATGCGGCGAGCGCTTTCGGCGAGGGGCAAGGGACGACGCTCGCCTATCCCCTCTTGACCAGATAGCAGTGGTGAACGCGCTTGTTGCGCGCAAAGTCTTCCGGGATGGTCTTCTCCGTGATGTCCTCTATGACCACGCCTGCCTTTGCCAGAGCATCCACATCCGGCTTGAACGTACGCAAGTTGCACGAGAAGACGCAGATGCCGCCCGCTCCCCCGTCGCGGCCGCGCGTCAGGAGACGAGAGACGCCTATGAGCAGCTCCACGTGGTCGCGCTGGACGTCAAACGAGCCCTTCCGCATGCGCTGGGAGTTAGAGAACGTGGGCACATCGCAAAACACCAGGTCCCAGCGATTGGCGCTGTGTCGCTGCTCGCTGATCCACGAGAGCACATCCGCCTGCACGAACTCATGCTCCTTGCCTGTGAAGCCGTTGCGTGCCATGTTGCGGCGAGCCCAGTCAAGCGAGGGGCGCGAGAGGTCGACCGTCGTCGTGTGACGCATGCCGCCGTCCGCCGCATAGCAGGTGGCGGAGCCGGTATAGGCAAACAGGTTGAGGAAGCGCTTGGAGCCCTCGGTTCGCTTGGCCATCTCGCGCAACATCGCGCGCGTCTCCCTATGGTCAAGGAAGATGCCGCAGTCCATGCGCGTGGAGAAGTTCACCTCAAACGTCAAGCCGCCCTCATCCACGAGGTGCGCCCCCGGCACAAGCTCCGCCCCTCCCACCACACGCGGCTTTCCGCGACGTGAAGGGGCGCTTGCCTCGTCGGCATATTGCGATCCGCCCCGAGCCCGCTGGCGAGTGCGCAGATACACGTTGCGCGGATCGACGCCAAGTATCGCCGGAGAAAGAGCAAGCACGTCAAGAAGCCGCTTTCGCGCAAGCTCCTCATCGATGCCCTTGGGGGCGGCATACTCGTACATCTGGAGCCAGACGCGCGGAGTCTCACGCGCAGTCTCGACCGACTCCTCAAAGCGGTCGATGGTCACCGCGTAGTCGGGCAGGTCGGCGTCGTACACGCGATAGCAGGTCACGTCCTCGCGACGGGCCCACTTTGCCCGCTGCCTGGCAACCTTCTGAAGGCGCGCGGCAAACTGGTCGCTCGCTGGCACATACACCGACACGTGCCGGTCTCCCACATCAACACGCTGCGGCGCACCCGCCGCAGCGGCCCCGTAGACCCTGATGCACGCATCGTCGCGACCGACGAGCACGGAGGTCATGTCGCTGGCCTCACGCCCAAGGGCGTCATCGATGATCGCGTCGCCAGACAGCGCAACCATCGGGGCCTCCCCCACCTCGCGTGACGCGCGGGCAGCCAGCTCCAGAGCATTCGCCTGCACCGCAGGCTCATCCACGCTCACCCAGGAAAGGTCGGCGATCGCGAGGTCAACTTGACCAGCTGCGTCGTTCTCCCTCAGCCATCGTGGGACTTCTTCGATGCCGGCCGCATGCAGCATCTGAGTGGAAGACCCCTCCGATCCCCTGCGCACATCACGCGCCACGAGCTCCACGTCGTGCGAGGAAGAGGCACGCTCACGCGCCTCGCCCAGCAGTCGCTCCCAGCTTTCATGGTCGTGCTGGGCCCATCCCTCAAAGCCCCAGCGGTGGCGCGAGAGTCCCGGCGCGCGGTCGAGCGCGATGCCCGCGGCCTCGACAAGAATCGAACCAGCACCTGAATACAGTGCGTAGAGCACGGGAGACGTCCCCTTCTCGCGTGCGTCGGCACAGATGCCTGCCCAGTTCCCAGAGCAGAGAAGGGCGGCGGCATAGTCAGGTCGCAACGGCGCGATGGGCGCACGCCTGCCCGGCAGTGACTCATATCCTCGCTTGAAGAGCGGAACACCAGAAAGGTCGATGCCCACGAGGGCCCTGTCGCGAGAGATGCGCACGACGACCGTCAAGCCTGGGTTGTGCGCATCGACGACGGGACGCGCACCTGTGCGGGCAAGGAGCTCGTCGGTGATGGCATCCTTTGCCCTCAAGGCAACGAACTGCGTGTTTCTCAAGGCAGCATTGGTGCCGTGGGCATCGATGGCAAACGTCGTGCCCAAGGCCAGGTGCTCAGGCCAAGCGTAGGAGCGCACGCCATCGTACAGGGCATCAGAGCTTGACGCATCGACGCGACAGAGGACCAGGACCACGCGCGAGGCAAGGCGGGACCAAAGACACGCCCTATACGCATCGCCCACCTCGCCGGCAAAGCTCACCTGCCCTTTGAGCGGCCTCACCTGGCGGCATCCCATGCCGGTCAGCTCCTGGGCCAGCAAACGTTCGAACCCTTTGGGGCAGGTCGCAAAAAACTCCATGTCGGGACACCTCTCGCCCGTAGCCATCCGTTGAATCCATTATCCCAAAGCAGGATGGCAGGAAGCTACGTGGCTCGCAGCGACACCGTTATATCAGACTCATAAGGGGCAACCCTTTGGCTCATAAGGAGGTTTTTTGAGTCAGCCCAGAAGCGCTCGCAAGTAGACGCCGGGACCGGCATCGTCACAGCTGCCGCACACGTGGTCAGCCTGCTCCTTGACCTCATCGGCCGCATTGGCCACGGCGACGCCATCGCCTGCGGCAACGAGCATGGGGAGGTCGTTTGCCGAGTCGCCAAAGGCCACGGCCTGCGTAGGCTCGCAGCCCAGATGGCCGCATATCCACAGGAGCGCGCTGCCTTTTGACGTGCCCGCCGCCATGAACTCGAAGTTCCTTGGATGCGAGGTGGTCACGCTTATCTCGGGGAAGGTCTGAAGGACCTGCCGCACCTCGTCACGCGACGCCTCGTCCCCCCAATACATCGTGACCTTCTCGACACCGTCAAATGGGGCGAGACGGCTCGGAATCGACTCGTCAGATGGCTCGCGGAGGGAGCGAATGGTGTTCAGGTTGGCCTCATCGATCCCAAAGGAAGCCATCGCGTCATAGCGGCTGCGCTCGGCAAGCACGTGTCCGCGCACAAAGGCATCAAAGGTCACGTTGAGATGCCTGACCTGCTCATAGACGCGACAAACCACGTCGTTGGGCATCGTAGAGCGATGGACGATCGTGCCCGTGCACACATCCACGACCACGCCCCCGTTTGACCCCACGGCAAAGTGCGTGGCGGGGTGGTTCCACAGCACATCCGGGACTCCCGCCACCGGACGGCCCGTACAGGGCACAAACGCGATGCCGCGCAGGGCAAGGAGGTCAAGCACCTCGCGGTTCTTCTCAGGAAGCGACTTGTCACGGGCCAAGAACGTGTCGTCGAGGTCCGTCAGGACCAGGCGGACGTCCTTTACACCCTCTCCCACCATGCCCTGGACCATCAGCGCTCTGCGAGGGGGACGTATGCCTGCTCACGCATGATCGAGTTATATGCGGGGCGGATGATGCGTGCCGACCCGTACAGCTCCTCCATGCGATGCGCCGCCCACCCTGCCATACGCGCAATGGCAAAGATCGGCGTAAAGAGGTCCTGCGGAATGCCCAGCATCTCGTACACAAAGCCGGTGTACATGTCGATGTTGGTCGAGATGGGTTTGGTGATGCCGCGTACGTCGCGCATGACCTGGGGCCCAAGCCGCTCGACGCTCTTGATGAGCTCGAGCTTCTCGGACTCGCCCTTCTCCTCCGCAAGCTTTACGGCATAGCGCTTCACGATCTCCGCCCTCGGGTCGGTCACCGTGTAGACCGCATGTCCCAGTCCGTAGATGAGTCCCGTGCGGTCAAAGGCCTCGCGATGCAGGATTCTTTCCAGATAGCTGGACACCTCGTCATCGCTGTCCCAGTGCTCGACATGGGCGGCGATGTCCTCGATCATCTCGCCCGCCTTGTAATTGGCACCGCCGTGCTTGGGTCCCTTGAGCGAGCCGAGGGCTGCGGCATAGGCAGAGTAGGCATCCGTTCCCGAAGACGAGAGCACGCGCGTGGCAAAGGTGGAGTTGTTGCCGCCGCCGTGCTCCGCGTGCAGCATGAGCATGACGTCAAGCAGCAGCGCCTCGTCGCGCGTGAACCCCTCGTCCGCGCGCAGGACGTCCAGGATGCTCTCCGCAACGGAATAGTCCTCGCGCGCAGGAGGCACGAGCAGCTTGCGGTCCTCCTGGCCCGCGACATACGCCGCATGTGCCACCGACGCCACGCGCGGCCAGCGGCCAAGCAGCGACAGGGCCACATCGACCTCATGGATGGGCCTGGTGTCATCTGGGGTCGGGTCAAAGGCGTAGAGCAGAAGCGTCGCGCGCTGCAACACGTTCATGATTGAGGGGCTGTAGGTCATGCGCGGGAAGATCGAGAGGTATCCCTCGGGCAGCTGGCGGCGTGAGCCCACGCGTGCGCGGAAGTCGTCAAGCTGGGCCTTCGTGGGCAGCGAGCCCGCAATGAGGAGGTACGCGACCTCCTCATATCCAAAGCGCCCCTCCGCCTGGGCACCGGCGACAAGGTCTGCCATGTCGTATCCGCGCAACGTCAGGCTGCCCTCATCGGGCTCGACCTTGCCATCGACCTTGTTGTAGCCGTGAACGCACGAAACCGTGGTCAATCCGACCAGCACGCCCGAGCCGTCCGCATTGCGCAGGCCGCGCTTGACGTCATAGCGCTCGTAGAGCTCGGAGGGCACGTTGTCCACGTGGTTCATGCCGTCATAGAGCTGCTGCGCGTCCTTGCCGATTCCCATGCCGACAGACGGCATGGGGTAGGCGTCCATGACGCGCATCAGGGCAGACGTGTTCTCTTCCGAGAGCAGCCTGCGGAAGCTTTTGGGAAGGGCAGGTTCAGCCATGAGGCCCCCTTATGGTCTCGCTAGAGGCGATACATGTATCTGAAGACCTCTTCGCGCTGCATGGTTATCTGGACACCGAGCTCATGGGAGAGGTCGTCGAGCTTTGACTGGAGCTCCGAAAACTCGACCTTCGCGCCTTCGACGTCTACGAGCATCGTCATCGTAAAGATGCCCTGGAGAATGGTCTGCGAAATGTCGAGGATGTTGACATCATCGGCAGCCAGCACGCCTGCGACCGCGGCGACGATGCCCGATCTGTCTGACCCGAGCACGGTGATGATGGCGCGATTCGTTGACTGGTCAATGGGCGTGGGCATGTCACTCTCCTTCTTGCTCGCATGGCGTGACCGACTATTCTAGCGAAGCGATGTGGAGTCCATTCGAAATTTGGCCACTTGAGCAAGAGTTGAAACGAAAAGGGATGCGCCCATGGGCACGCCCCTTCGAATGCCGAGCAAAAAAGACTGCGAGCTCTAGTTGTTTTGATCAAACGAGGGGTCATGCTGCTCAAAGAGCGCAACGACGTCCTCCGTGGGCATGTCCAACGCGACCGAGAGCTCCATCAGGGAGCGGTCACGCGCCTGCTTGAGGATGCGTTCGTAGGCCACGGGCGGCTTCTTGTTGCGAGATCTGACCTCTGCGATACGAGCGCGGAAGGTCTTGACCACACGGACTGAGTCTCGGCAGGTTCCGCGCCTGATCTCGTCGCGGTAGAACTCCTCCTCAAGCGCACCGCTTCTCCCCGTGTACTCGATGATGCCCAAGTCCGCATAGTCGTCTATGAGCGCTCGGGCCTCATCGGACGACACAACCGGGCGCAGGCGGTCTTCGCTTGCAACGGGAAAGCTGATGCGCATGGGGTGACGGCCAGCCAGCGGCATGAGCATGTACGTCTGTTGGGGTGAATCCACCACCTCGTCCACACGACAGACCCCTTGCCCTGGATGAACGATGAACTCCCCCACGTCATACATATGACTCTCCTTTCGTGCCTATCACCTAGTTTATCACGAAGAGAGAGAAATTAGGCACATCTGTCGATTGCCTATTGCACAGAGAACCCATACGTCGTATGTTGATTTGTTTTCGTTTCATAAGGTTCTTTTGATAGCGAATAATGCCTTCTCGATTGGACGTGATGAGATGGATGGCAGGCGTAGGGTCCACGTGGTGTTTGTTGGGCAGGTACAAGGCGTTGGGTTCAGGTGGACGGCCCAGGCGACCGCACGCGACGTCGGTGCGACCGGATGGGTCATCAACGAGCGCGACGGCAGCGTCACCATGGAGGTCCAGGGGACTGACAAACAGATTGCCGAGTTCTTTGGGAGATTTGACCAATCGTACGCGCGCTACCGCATTCGTTACGAGATCTTTGACAAGTACGACATTGCCGTAGAGCCTGACGAGACCGAGTTTGTCGTGAGGTTTGTCTCCCGATAGGGTTGGGTGCCCGCAATCGGGTTCGACTCCCCAGAGGGCATCCCCAGTAAAGAAAAGACGCTCCAGTCGGAGCGTCCTTGGAAGTTCGATGGTGGCTGGGGAGGGAGTCGAACCCCCGACACAGGGATTTTCAGTCCCCTGCTCTACCAACTGAGCTACCCAGCCGTGTGCGTCAGCAAGTAGCTACTATAGCAGACAATGCTGATGCGTCAAAGGCTTTTTTGCAAGTTTTGGAGAAAGCACCTTCTTTTGCTAGAAGGCGCCGCCGCCACCGCCGCCGCCAAAGCCGCCACCTCCGCCACCAGAGAAGCCGCCGCCTCCGCCGCCGCCACTGCTGCTCGACGAGGAGGCGAGCTTGGCGGCACTGACGGAATGCGCCGTCGACGCAGCGTCGGAGAACGAGCGCATGGGCATGGAAGGCCCTCCGCCATAGAACCATCCGTAGGTCGAGGACATGGCGCTGCTCTGGAGCAGCTGAGGCGCCGCCATCTTGAGCTGGCTGATGACCTCCTCCGAAACCCCAAGCACGACCGCCATCACGAGCAGGCGATTCCATAGGACCACGTCCTGCGGTATGGCCTCCTCAAGGCGCGTGAACTCCTTGAGCCAGCGCCTGAGCGCCTTGAGCTGTGCCGTGAGCTCAAGAGCTTCGGGAGAGATGGGCTTGAGATAGATCCCCAGGAAAATAAGGCCAACTCCGCCAAAGATGCCCATCATGGGAAGGAGGATCGTCGAAAGAATGGGCGCATCAAAAAGAATCAGCGTGAACAGCGAAACAGCCGCCACGATAAGGTCGATGACGCCAGCCCCAATGAGCAGGCCCCTCCCCGTCGACTTGTCCTCGGTAAAGAAACCACGACGGGCACATTCTGACTCGACGCTCCCGTTCCAGCTCTTGAGACAGCTGTCGTAACGCTCTGGGTGGGAGCGTGCCACCTTCTCGAGCGTCGAGAAGTACAGCGAATCTCGATCGTCGGTATGGTGAGCAGCCAGAGGAACGATCCTGGTGAACAGGAACTTCATGGTTGCGTAGTCGATCCGCTCGCAATTGTCGGTCCCGGCGTCGGTGGGCCACTTCAGGGGGGTAAGGCAGAAGTCCTCCTTGATCTTCTCCCTCCCAAAGAGCCCTCTCTCCTTCAGCTTGACGAGTTCGAGCTTGGTGTAGCCCAAGTCCGTCAGACGCATGAGCGCCGCCGTCAGGCACTCGTTCGTCGCGTCGCCATTGTTGAGCAGGGCCCCCAGAACGGCAGGATGGTCGTTCGACGGCACGTCCCTGAAATACTTGTCATCAAATTGAGGCTTATGGGAAGCCTTGTACCGCATGAGGGTCACGACAGCCAGAACAAAGGAGGCGAGCGGAACGGCGCCGGCAACGACTTGCGAGACGCCCATCATGACGCGAGCCCGAGCACGTTTGGCGTTTGCCTCATCTGCCCAGCGCTGCTCCTCGGCAAGGATTGACGGAAGCTGGCTGCCACCGACTGACTGCGCATCGGATAGCCACTCGGCGGGAAAGGCGATGCGTGCCTCGGCAAACTCGCTCGTACCGACACCGGGAACGCTATAGACCACGTCTCCGTTGTCAAAGCTCACCGAGGCGTCCAAGGGGCCGTGTCCCCACGCTCGCACGTTGTCACCAGCTATGACCTCCTGCCCGCCCGGGATGGGAAGGTGGATGGTGCAGGTGACGTTTTGTGACTCGACGTCCCAGCCGTCCGAGACGAACTTCCAGTACAGCTCCGCCGTGTCGTCATAGCGCACGGCAAGGTTGGTGTCGGAGTACGAGAGGACAAACTGAGCAGCCTCATCCTCATGGGAGGAGTACAGCTTCACCTGCACGTACGAGGAATACTCGGAGAGCTCGTAGGTGTGCTCGGCACCCGTGTCCGCCTGCTCGAACTCGACAAACTGACCGTTTACCATCTCGCCGACTGACAGAATGGACGTCTCTACGCTGCGCCCATTGAATCGACCTGTGGGAATCTTCCAGTAGACCCCGTGAAAGGAACCGTCAAAGTCAAACTGGCGAGTCTCCCAGACATTGACCGATCCGTCCGTCCCGATCGTGGCGTCGATGTTTACCTGCCGTATGGAATAGTCGCGTGCCCACGCCACATGGGGAAGGATCGCCAGGACCGCCAAGACGGTAACAGCTGCCATAAGGAGCCGCTGGACCATACGTCCGCGCGCGTTGTGCTTTTGTGGAGCCATGTTGTCTCCCCCATCTCCTGCGCCTTGTCAAAGCACATAGATGGAAGAAGCATACCAAAGCACACAAAGCTTGATTACGAAATGTCGGTGACATCGCCTCCTTCCCTGACGAGGGTGAACAGCACCCCGCATACGTCGAGGGTGCTCCCAGGCATCATGACGGCGCTTGAGGCCACCTCCACGCCATCGAGCACGGCGGGATTCGTCGCCCCCTGGTCAATGACGCGCACCTCCCTTTCGCAAGGGACGATGAGGACATGGTGGCGCGAGACGGATCGGGAGCGCAAGACGATGTCGTTTGTGGAGAGGCGCCCCACCATGACGCCTGAGGATGGCAAGGGAATCGTAAGCTCCACGTCTTCCGAACTGACACGAAGCGCGTACGCCCCCATCGCCTCAGGCTCCTTGCTGGGCGAGACGTCCCGCGTGTCCAGAGCCTGCTGCTGCCCCTCCCCCGCACCGTCTGCGGAACCTCCCTTTTGCCCCTTTCCCTCCAAGAGGGTGACCGGCAGCCCCAACGAGCCGACGTCCACCTTCCGCGAGAAGTCATAGAGGCAACCGTAACACACGTCCATGTCCTCAAAGAGCACCTGCCCGCACTGCGGGCAGACCTTAGTCGCAAGCACCTCGGTCGGCTGTCGCACCACCAAGCGGGTATCCCGGGCGTTATCCCTCATCGACTCCTCCCTTCGATCACGCATCCCCTTGCCACCAAATCGACCCGATCTCCCTCAGAGAACCACTCGAGCTCCGAGGACGGCCTTTCGAGCACCAGCTCCGCCTTCCGGCACGAGAGCATCCTTCCTGGAGACACGCTCCTCCTGACCAGGACGGCCAGCCCGTCCTCTGACAGGAACGCCACGTCAATGGGATAGGACATCCCGAAGGTATGGATGGAGCGACATGGGCACAAAAGGACAACCCCCGACGATGACGGATCCGTCCAGAGCAGCCCACGCAGGCGCTGCCACCAACCACAGAGAAGGCGACATGAGACTGCGACCGTCATCTACACCACCACCCCTGACCGAAAGCGATCCACCACGATCGAGCGGCTGTGGCGCAACACGAGCGGGCTGTCGTATGCCACGCCCGCGATGACGAACGAACCGGGCCATGGATGATAGACGAGCGTGCATACGAAGTTGGTGAGGAACGGTGAAACGGGGAAGGAGATTCCCTCTCGGTGTCGCTCCGCCCCTGACAGAGGGTGGGCAGTCACCTCGACCGTGCAGCTTTGCGAATCCATCGCCTCCTCGATGCAAGATTGAACCGCCCCGACGGAAGAGAGGCTGCTCACCGTCCCGCTGGGCGCGACCCCCTGAGAGATGGCCGCATCGAGCGCAACCCTGTCGAAGAGCGCACACGCCTCGACAAAGCGTAGAAGATTCCAGATCGTAAGCCCCACGACCACGATGATGGGCACCAAGACGGCAAGCTCGACCGTCATTTGCCCAGACTCGCATCGTGATGCGATGCGCATGCAAGACACCTTCCTCATCCTCCTCACGGCGCGCTCACCAATGTCGAGAGGTCAAGTGAGAGGGGAAGCGATTCCCCGTCTCTGCCCGGGATGGGGAGCGTGGCAATCTCGACCCCAGAGCCTCCCAACACCTCGAGGACCTTTTGCCAGTTTGTGGTGCGAATCTCTTCGGCACTTGCGGGCAAGGCCTCGAGGAGCGCCCGCGCCTCCCCCACGCTTGTCAGCCCAGCCTGGTCGAGCACTCGCTGGGACCTTACGAGAACCGGTTTTCGCAGGCGCATGTCTGCCGGCTGAAACCCACACGCATCCACGATGGCGGTGAGCTTATCGCGCAGCCACGACGCGACACGCTCGCCAAAGAGGGACCCGAGATCATCCAGCAAGCCTTCGGTCACCCCGGAAACGCTCTCGTACGACGACCCATACCCCACGAGGAGCTTTCCCCAAAGCTCCGCTATGTGCCCCACGAGGTCGACAGGTGCGCCCCACCGTTCCCGCAGCCCATCAAAGGCACGGGACAGCACGTCGTTTCCATCGGTTGCCGAGTCCGGAGCCAAAGTCGCCGCCGAGAGGGCGACGCCGGGCGGAAGCGACGCCCCCGCTATGAACGATCCCGTGAGCTCTGAGGGGACGGCAACGCCGCCGTGTCGCATGACCACGCTTACACAGCCCTGATAGCCGGCAGGCCTTATGCGTGGACGGTCAATCGACAAGGCGTCGATTGCCTGCTGGAAGAGGTTCGTGTTCTTCTCGGCCAGCTCCTTCATCCGCGCATCCGCCCGCGCCGCCTCCTCGCGGGCAGCCCTATAGTCACGGGACGCCTGGACGACGATGCGCCAATAGTGCTCAAAGCCGTTGTTGATGTTGGTCGACGCGTCTGCGGCACTTCCCATGACGGCGATGTCCATCCCACACACCTCGCAACGTTTGACCAATCCCTGCTCGAGCTGCTCGAGGGAGGCGTCACCATCGGACGCACCCGTGGCGCCAGGACATTCAAGCGTCGAATGCATCGTCCTTGCCCCGTCCTCCTCCGTACAGGGCCAGCACACGTCCGTATAGAGCCGTGTTGACCGCACCGTCGCACGCGTGTGTGGCAGTTCTGGCAAGTCCATCACGACGGGGTCGCTCTCCTTGCACACGCCGGCACTGACCTCCTCGTAGGCATAGGCGTAGAACCTCCTTCGAGCCGCCGACCTGCTGAGCTCTTCAGGAGACGAGTTCAAGGGAGCTTCTCGGGTATGACGTAGCAGGTAGTAGTTCCGAGCGCGGAGCCGTGCATACTCAAACTGCCATCCCTCCACGCTCGCATACGAGGGGTTTGCCCGCCCTGACATGCCCGTCAGCCGTGCGGCGCGGCTCCTCATGCACATGGGAGAGTCCACGCAGTCAGCCCGCCAGGCACGCTCCTTGGCTTCCTGCGCACGTTTGAGCGCACGCTCCTTTTCTGCGGTTGCCTCACGGAGCTGTTCGGCGGACTCTTCCATCTCGGCAGGGTCGGGCCCCTCGTCAAGGAAGGAATAGTCCGTCTCTGACGTCTGCGGAAACGGGACGGCACACCCCACATACGACATGCCCTCCCTGCAGTTCGCAGACACGCACGAGGCAGAGTTGGCCATGATAAGCGCCGGGAGAACCCTCTCGAAGCGCTCGAGACCCCTCGAGGCGGACGTCGCAAACGTCCTTCTCGCATCGAGCACCTGCCTTCCGGCATGCAGTATTGCGGGTGACTTTGCCTGCAGAAAGGGGACGGCGGCAACCACCATCCCTGCAGCGAAGACCAGCACCCCCGCAAGCCCGAGGCTGAGCACGCATGCGTCAATCACCTGGACGACTGTGGAAAACGCCGCAACGCAGTTGGACCCCGCCATCGCGGCGGCATCAGCCACTTCCTGCACCTCTGCAGAGCGAGAGAGGGCCCATTCGGCCGAGGCGACGGAAAACACGAGCGTCAGGCTGACGAGCAGGGCAAGGGCAACCGCAACGGTCGTATACCCTCCCTCGCCATCCAAGAAGAAGCCCACGGAGGGTCCGAAGGCCTTGGCGCCCCTATCCCCATATCTGTTGCCAGCTTCCATAGCTCCCCCCAAACCATGTAGGCCTCAGTCGTTCCGTGACATGTGTCCTCAAGACCAGCAGGTCGCCGTCTCGCTCCCCCAGCGCTGCCGTTGTGATACCCAGCAAGGGGAGCGGACGGAGACGGCCGACGATGTCGACCGAGACGCTCGAGGCATCCTCCTCATAGCCAAACGTGATCTCCCACCCATCCCTGCCTCCCACATGAAAGGGGGAGGCGTCGGGAACGGCGTCCAGCCTGCGAAGCGCAAAGCGCCTGCAGGCGTCCTCGTCATCTTTTGACGCGGTCAGGAGCACGCGCGCGCACTCTGCCGCCGTAGAGCGCATGACCATGCGCGTATACAGCACAAATGCGGGCTGCATCAGGATGCCCAAGAGGATGAGCAGCGATGGGAGAAGGACGGCTGCCTCGACGCTCGACTGCCCTTCTTGATGAGAAGGACAGTCGAGGTCATGGCCGTCCTCAATACAGAAGGATGTCCTGCGCTGACCCAAGCGCACCCTCTCCCGACATGCCATGGGACGCCGCCGTGGTGCACCGGCGCACCAGCGCTCCGTCGCGTGCCGAATGCCAGAGGCATCCCATGGCAACGATGCTGGCGAGCAGGGCAAAGAGCACCAAGGCATACTCGACGCTTGCCTGGCCCCGCTCAACTCTCTTTCCTCCAAAAGCTTCAACGCCTGTCCCTCTTTGCACGTCACGTCACTCTCCTCCCCCTTCCGTTGGCAATAGCTCTCGCTCCCAAGCGTGCGCGTCCATGTGGATGGTCGTCACCTCCGACCCTCCCTCAGTTCGCGCGCGCACGACCGTAACCTCCACCCATCCCTCACCCTGCACCGTGCAGGACCAGACGTCGCCCACGAAGTCGAGGTATCCCGACTGGACGAGTGCGCACGCACCGCTCGATTGGTGGGTCCTCAGCACCTGCTCCGCTGCTGCGGGCACGTCTTCTTCAACTACCTTGCGTGACATCCCCTCCCCGAGCACCCACGACATGTCGGCATCAAACTGCTCCGACAGCGCGTCAGTCGCGCCTTCGAGAAGGTCGTCGGTGGTCGACCTTCCATGGCGTCCATCACGGCCCCGCGTCTCTCCTGCCTCTCCCCACTTCGACGCATCAGGTGACGTTTCCCGCCCAAAGAACGGACTGAGGGAGAGCGTCGCCATGGCAACCATGGCGACGGCCACGAAGATCGCAAGCGCAACGCGACGCCTTCTCCCGTCCATCTCCTACAGCGACCCCATGCCACTCGCAATGGCATCCCACAGCTCCTGCACCTTGCCCCTGAAGGTAACGATGGAAAGAATTGCGATGACGACGAGCACGCCGACGAGAATCGCGTACTCCGTCGTTCCCTGCCCTGACTCGTCCAAAGCCATCCTCTTCAGCGCTCGCTTGCCCTCGACCAGCACCAATCCCATCTCCGTTCCCATGTGCAGTTCCTTTCTTCTCGTGACGGCCCCGCGCGCGGGACCATCCCCTTACCTGAAACCTATAGACGAGCTCAGAAGCGGTCCCAGAATGGACAGGAGCATCGCCGGGACGATGAGCGTCCCCAAGGGGATCAGCATCTTCACCGGGACCCGCTCGATTTCTGCCTCGAGCTCGGAACGTTGCTCTTCTCGAATGGCCTGCGCCTGCTGCTCGAGCACGGTCGACAGGGGCGACCCAAAGGCAAGCGCCTGGCTCACCGCCCCCGCAAACCGTCGCAACGCCGCGACGTCGAGCTCATCCGCGAGCGCACGCAACGCCTCGTCTCGGCCGGTGATCCCCATGCGCCACGAGAGCATTGCCTCGCTGAAGGCATCCGCCAGAACGGTCTGGCTCCGCTGGCAGTACAGCTCGAGCGACGAGTCAAACGACAGCCCCGAGGAAAGGCCGAGCGTGACGACGTCCATCATTGCCGGCAGGTCGCGTAAGGCCTGGTCGCGCCGCGATGCGCGAAGGGAGCGCTCCTTTGCCGCCCGTACCGGTGGCAGATCTCTCATGCGTGTGACAAGCGAATGCCCTGCCCCGTCGGGTGCCGCAACGGGCAGCCGTGCGCCACCGAGCATGGTGTGGGCGCCCGCATACGTCATGGAGCCTACGCACAAGATGCAGGTAGCCAGCCTTGCGTCCATCACAGGACCCCCTTCATGAGCCTCCGGATGATCAGGAGGGCCGCTCCGTCCATTAGCGCCGCCAGGGTCAGGCTCACCAGGCCGGGTCCCGTCATAAGACCACGTTGGAAGTCAGGAGAGATGAGCGAGAGCGTGGCAACCATCACCGCGGGAAGTACTGACACGATGCGCGCGGAGAGCCTGACCTGCGCCGTCTTGACCGAGAGAAGGCGCTCGAAGTCCCCCTGCCGTTCCACGAGCACAGCAGACTGCTGGAAGAGCGACCGAAGGGGGCTGCCCGTGCGCTGCGAGATGGAGAGCGCCGTCGCAAGGAGCTCGACCCCCGGAGCGTCCAGTTCACCGACCAGCTCCTTTAGGGCCCCCTGGACGGTCATGCCACAGCGCAGGCGCATCGACGCGTTCATGAACGCAGACCCCGCGATTCCCCCTTGGTTCTCGCCGACATAGGTGATTGCCTGGGCAAGCGTCTCTCCCGACCCGAGGGCCATGGCAAGTGTCCTGAAGACGTCGGGCATCTCAGCTGACAGCTGCATTGCCCTCTTTGCCTTGTGAGCCGAATCCCACAGCGCAATGCCCGCGCACCACGCCACCAAAGGGGCAATGGCGCCAAGAGGTGACCTCGACCAGATGACGCATGTGACCGCGGAAGCAAGGGCGCACAAGATCACCAGGCCACAGCACTCGTTGCGCGTGACCAGCCTTCCGTGCCTGGAAAGCCAACCGACCAACTCGTCGCAGAGGGCCGAGACGCTGTCCACCTCGACGAGCGCGCATGAGATCCTCGCGTTGCCCACCCGACGCATGGCAGACGTCACGCCATATGCGGCATGGTCAAAGGTCGCCTGCCACCCAGGGTTCGCGTTTCCCAGCGCACCGATGCCCACATAGGCTCCGGCCCACGCCAGGGCCGCGCAGGTCACGATACGAGCCGTCTCCACCGCTCCACCTCCCTCGCATCGAGCGCTCCCAGCGAAAGCCCCTCCTCAATAAACGCTGGTTCCCTCACGAGCCGCCATGACCTGTCCGACAGGTCGAAGGAGACCACCTCTTCAAGCAGCACGCCACCTGCGGGATCCCGCCGCACCGCGGAGAGGGACGTAATGCGCCTCGTGCCGTCTTCGAGCCGCGCCGACATCACGATCAGGTCAAGCGCCGTCGCGATCTGCTCCTTGATGAGGTCGGCGGGAAGGTCCATGCCAAAGCGCGCCATGAGGACAAGGCGCATGACCGCCTCGTCAGCAGTTCCTGCGTGAAGCGTCGTCAGCGAACCGTCGTGCCCCGTGTTCATGGCCTGCAACATGTCTATGGCCTCAGCCCCTCTGCACTCGCCAACCACGATGCGGTCGGGCCTCATGCGCAGGGCGTTCTTCACCAGGTCCCTGATGGTTATCTCCCCGGTCCCCTCGATGGATGCCTCGCGCGCCTCGAGGCGCACGACGTTGGGATGCGCGTCAAAGCGCAGCTCCGCGGAGTCCTCTATGGTCACGATGCGCTCCGCATGGTCAATCTCCGTTGAGAGGGCATTGAGCAGCGTCGTCTTCCCAGAACCGGTCCCACCCGCCACCGCGATGTCCTTGCGCAGGCGCACGGCCCACGAAAGCAGCGTCGCATACCATTCAGGAAGGGCGTCGAGGGCGACCAGGCCCTCGAGCGACGAGATGCGATTCGAGAACTTCCTGATGGTAACCGCGGGGCCATCTATCGCGACGGGAGGTGCAACCGCGTTCACCCTGTCCCCGTTCTCGAGGCGCGCGTTGACGATGGGGCTTGCCTTGTCCAGCCTTCGCCCCAACGGCGCGAGGATGCGGTCCATGACCATCAGGATCTGCTCCGGAGTGTCAAACACCGCCTCCGCCCTATGGATGACCCCCGCGCGTTCGAAGAGGAGCGACGAGCATCCATTGATCATGATCTCCGTCACGGTCTCGTCCTCAAGAAGTGGTTGGATGGGACCAAGGCCGCACACCTCGTCAAGGACCTGCGCGACAAGCACGACGGCATCTTCCTCTGCCATCCCCATCATGTCCGTCGCATGCACAATCGCCCAACATGCGTCCCCCAGCTCGCGGCGGGCGGTCTCGAGGTCGCCAGACGATACGATGCGCGACACGTTTGCGAGGCCAAGCCGCGCCACCAGTTGTTGCTTCAGCCGCTCGCGAAGCGCCGCTTCGCTCATCCTTACCAGCGGCTCCGCAACGACGCCTTGCGCCTCCTCGTGCTCTCGTACTCGCTCAAGGACCGACATCACGCCACCTCCCCACGACGGCCAAAGAGCGCAAATCCCTTCTTTGCCCGCAGCCTCTCGGCCGCCCTACGCGCCTCTTCGTGATCTGGGAGCACGCCAAGCTCCTTGAGCAGCGTCGCAAGGATCGAGGCAGCCGACCGCACAAAGTCGCCCCCCAGCTCGCACAGCTCGCCCACGTCTCCCGCGCAGAGAAGCTCCCCCACCTCGTCGCCGCCATCAGGCGCCCGAAACGCCCGGGCGCTCTCCAGGCCCAGCACGGCGCAAGGGGCAAAGGGGGCCGATACCAAACGAGGCTGGCACCTGTTCTCGATACGGACGATGCGCGTTCTGGCAACTCCCAGCCGGACCGCAAGGGCGCTCGCCTTGGCAATTGACGTGACGCCACCCGTCCCCTCACCCTGCACCAGCACCAGCCGGTCCGCCATCTGCATCGCCTGTGCCACTGCGTCCGTACAAGTGGAGGAGGTGTCGACGATGACAAGGTCACCTGTGGTGGACAGCGCGGAAAGAAGCTCGCCGACACCAGGCATGACCTGCTCTGCCATCTCGGGACGCTCGCACGGCCCCCACACCCTCAGGCCCTCTTCCACCTGACGCCCCGCCTCCAAGGCACGCTCCCTGTCGAGGACCCCATCCCTGACATAGGCCGTGGGATCCTCCCACCTTCCCAGACCAAGGAGCGGCGGAAGGTTTCCGCAGGCGAGGTCGAGGTCACAGAGGTTCACGCGCATTCCCCAGTGCGCGGCCAGCGTCGCCCAGACAGCGGCGAGCGCGCTCTTCCCCACTCCTCCCCTTCCGGAAGCGAGGACCACGATCGGCGAGCACCTCTCGCTCTCGTGAGGCTCAATCCGCCGGACATCGCCAAAGGAAACGTCCGCGGCGTCCGCCCTCTGCTCGCCTCCACCACTACCCTTGGGCGGCTCCTCATCAAGAATCTGGTCAAAGAGCACGTCATCTATGTCAATCACGCAGGAGATGCCCGCCTGGGCCGCCCGGGAGCGAAGTGACCCCGTCACAAACCTCTGCACCAGCACCACCTCGCGTGCCCTTCCATCCGAGACAAGCGCCGCAGCAAGGTTCACGTCGGACACCTCACCCGATCCGAGGCCCACGACCGCTCCATACGCACCGGGAATCTCGTCACGGAGCCGGCACCTGATGTCAGCCGCATCGCGGGAAAAGACGAGGTGAGCCTCCCCATCAAGTTGTCTGAGCGCCGCCTCGAGCTCGTCGCGAGCCCCATCAGCGCACAGGCCTATCCATTGGTGCCTCATGATGCCGCCCTCGTCTCTTCCTTCTGTCCAGCCTCGACCTCTGCTGGCGCGGCGGGGTCAGCCGTCTCCTCGTCGCCGAGAACGCCCGCGCCAGGCATGACGATCCTCAGGTCGCTCGACGCACTTGCGGAGAGCACCGCCGGCACGTCCTCGGGAAGCACCGCGACCGTCAGCTGGCCAGACGAGCCCATGGCAGAGGTTACGGGAACGGCAAGCACCGTCATCGAGCTCGAGATGAGCCGCGCCCCTTCGCTCGTGATCGCATAGGCGGTCAGCGTCGTTCCGCGCGAAAGGTCATGCGCCACGCCCAGCTTGTCGGTCACCGGCAACGTGACCGCCACGCGCCCGTCGGGAACCTCGGCCGTCGCCGATGCGTCCCTAAAGGTGACATCGGTCAGGGGCACGCCGCGGGGAGCCGCGTTGCCCACCTCGCGCCCGATGACGTCATCAAGGTTGGTCAGGGCCCCTTCGGGGGCAAGGTCTGCCAACCATTCCCGCGTTGTGACGTTCATCCCGTTCGCAACGTCTCCTGGCTCGAGCGCCGCCGCAGACACCACGAGCGTCACCACCTCTCCGCCGTAGCGCGCAAGGGTCTCGGAGCGGACGCGATCGGCCTCCGCCTGGACAAACGATGCGTAGTTCAGGCACAGCAGGACCGACAAGACCGCGCACGATAGCGCAAACAGCGCCCTGAACCGAGCAGACATCGCTCACCCCCACGCTTTCCGTGTCCTGGGCGCCTCATGCGCCCGGTAAGGGAATTGTCATTTGAAAAAAGGTGTTTACCTGCGTCTTTTTAAGAAAGTGCAGCACTTGTCTCGCAGCTTTCTGCACCTGTCTGCAGGGTTTTCATCAAGCGCCAGCACATCCGTGTAGAAAGGCGGTGCGCCCTGCTTGCCCAGACAAAAAAGCCACCCTGCGAAGAGGTTTCGCAGGGTGGCGCGGAAAAGATGGGATTTGGGGGCAAAATGCCTAGATAACCACGTCAGGATCGAGGGAAGCGGCGCTTTCGCGCATCTCGTGTGCGAGCGCGAGATACGTTTCGAGGCGTACCGGCGTGAACGAACCGGTACCAAAGCGCTCCAACACCTCGCAGCCCGGTTCGTGCGTATGTGTGCAATCGCGGAAGCGACAACCACGCGCGGCATCGGCTATCTCGGGAAAGACGCGCGCAAGCCCCCGCTCGTGACCCACCATGGGGAGGCTGCGCAAGCCAGGCTCGTCCACGATGACCCCTGCCCCGGGAAGGCTCACCATGCGGCGCGCAACCGTCGTGTGGCGGCCTGCGTCGTCACGCTCGCGCACCGCCCCCGTCTCGAGGGCCTCCTTGCCCAAGAGGGCGTTCAGCAGCGTCGACTTCCCCGCGCCCGACTCGCCAAGCATGATGGCGACCGTGCCCGATGGAACGAGTTCCCTGACGCCCTCGTTGCCCCAAAGCGCACCATGGGCATGGGCCGTGAGCTCGAGCTCGGACCCTCCTCCTGAACCCTTTGCCGCCGTGACGGCAACGTGCACGTCGCTCCCAAGCACCTGGCTTATCAGTTCGAGGTCTCGACCGAGCATCTCGGCACCCGCACGGTCGGCCTTCGTGAGCACCACACAGACGTGCGCCCCACAGTCAGAGGCAACGACGGCCGATCGCGCTATCCGCTCGCATGAGATGAGCTCTCTGCCCAAGGCCTGCACGACGAGCACCACGCCCACGTTTGCCGCGAGCGTCTGGCGCTCTCCGCGCGCACCGCCTTTCCAGCGGGCTATATCGCTTTCCCGAGGCAGAATCTCCTGGATGAGGGACATCTCGTGTCCCTCCGGCACCCTCAGGCACACCCAGTCGCCCACGGCCACGCGAGAGAAGTCGCCTTTGGTGAGCTGTGCGGCAAACTCGGCACGCACGACGCCAGACGCGGTCATGACGGCAGGAAAGCCCCTGTCAAGGCGCACCACGCAGCCAAGCGCCAGCTCGTCGCGGCGCACCCCCTCTTCGCCCTCCAGGCGCCTGCAGGCGCCCTCGAAGGCATCCCTCTGCCTGTCGGTGGGAACGAGCTCGTCAAAGCCAGGGAGTTCGGTGAGCAAGGAGAGCGCCGGCAGGGGCTGCTCGACCCTGCCGGCGCGATTGCCACGTCTCTTTTGGGGACGCTTTGCCATGTCGCGTTACTTGTCCTTCTCGACGGAACGCATGACGGCCTTGTAGATCTCGACGATGGGGATGATGGATGCGGCAAGGCCCATGGCCATGGCGTAGTGCATCATGTCGAGCTCGGCAAAGTTGAAGAGACCGGAGAGCGGCGTCTCGATGACGATCCAGGTGAGCACCAGCGAAAGCGCAAATGCTCCCCAAGCCCAGCCATTCTGCGTAGGCAGGCCAAAGATCGAAGCGCGACGACTGCGCATGTTGAGCGAGTGGAACATCTCGACCATGGACAACGTGAGGAACGCCATGGTCATGCCCTCAATGCCGGCCTGGTCATTCGCGACGGCGTCGGCGAGGCTCACGCCAGCATGGTTGAGGCCGATGAAGTACGAGGCAAGCGTGAGGGCCGCGATGACGGCGCCCTGGAAGAGCGTGTCGGCGCCCATGCCGTTTGCAAAGATGCCGTCCTTGGAGTTACGCGGCTTGCGACGCATGATGTCGGGCTCGGCCGCCTCCATACACATGGCCAAGGCCGGCAGCGAGTCGGTGATGAGGTTGATCCACAGCAGGTGCGTGGGCTCGAGGATGGTGAATCCGATGAGTGACGCGACGAAGACCGCGATGACCTCGGCAAGGTTGGACGAGAGCAGGAACTGGATGGCCTTGCGGATGTTGTCGTAGATGCGGCGTCCCTCTTCGACGGCACCGATGATGGTGGCGAAGTTGTCGTCAGCCAAAACCATGTCGGCAACGCCCTTGGTGACGTCGGTGCCCGTGATGCCCATGCCCACGCCGATGTCGGCCTTCTTGATGGAGGGCGCGTCGTTCACGCCGTCGCCCGTCATGGCGACGACCATGCCCTTCTTCTTCCAGGTATCGACGATGCGCGTCTTGTGCTCAGGCTGGACGCGTGCGTAGACGCCGATCTCCTCGATGCGCGAGAAGAAGTCGTCGTCAGAGATCTTGTCAAGCTCGGCACCCGTCAGCGCCTGCTCGGCACTCGAGACGATGCCCAGCTCCTTGGCGATGGCCACGGCGGTGTCGATGTGGTCGCCGGTGATCATGACCACGCGCATGCCGGCCTCATGGGCCTCCTCGATGGCGTCCTTGACCTCGGGACGGACCGGGTCGATCATGCCGCACAGGCCGATGAAGGTCATGTCCTTCTCGACGTCGGCGGCATCGTAGCTCGCAGGCGGGTTCTTGTAGTAGTTGGTGCGTGCGGCAGCCATGACGCGCAGCGCGTCATCTGCCATGGCCTTGTTCTGCTCCATGATCTTGGCGCGCAGCTCGTCGGTCATGGGGACGTCGCCGTCGGCGGTGTGGAACTTGGTGCAGCGTGCCAGCACCACATCCGGGCCACCCTTGGTGTGCTGGATGTAGTCTCCGGCAGGCGAGAGGTTGACGACCGACATCATCTTGCGGCCAGAGTCAAACGGCGCCTCGCCCACGCGCGGGTTTGCAGCGTCAAGGTCAGCCGACGTGAAGCCAAGCTTGGCGGCATCGGCCACCAGGGCCGCCTCGGTAGGCTCGCCCACGGCCTCGCCCGCCACGGTATCCCACTTGGCGTCAGAGCACAGCGTCATGCAGCGGACCAGGCGGTCGATGTCCTCGCCATAGTGACGCACGACCGTCATCTTGTTCTGCGTGAGGGTGCCGGTCTTGTCCGAGCAGATGACCTGCGTACAGCCAAGCGTCTCGACGGCATTCATCTTGCGGACGATGGCGCGGCGCTTGCTCATCTTGGTGACGCCGATGGAAAGCGCGATGGTGACGACGGCGACCAGGCCCTCGGGAATGGCGGCGACGGCCAGGGAGACGGCGACCATGAAGGTGTTGAGCACCTCGTTCATGTCGTTGCAGAAGGCAAGGCCACCATGCTGGATCATGCCCACGAGGAACACGATGGCGCAGATGCCCACGACGAGCTTGGTCAGGACACCCGACAGCTCGTTGAGCTTGATCTGGAGCGGGGTGAGCTCGTCTTCGGCCTGGGCGATGGCGTCTGCGATCTTGCCCATCTCGGTCTGCATGCCCGTTGCGACGACAACGGCCTGGCCACGGCCGTAGACCACGGTGGAGCCCATGTAGCAC
>CADBRX010000002.1 GCA_902797175.1 uncultured Coriobacteriaceae bacterium
CGGCCGTTCCATCAGCCACTCCCACCGCACCGTCAACCGCAAGTTCAAGCCCAACATCCAGCGCGTCACCATCGTGCAGGAGGGCCATGCCAAGAAGATGAACGTGTGCACCCGTTGCCTTAAGAAGGGCAACCTCGCTCGTTCGTAGCTGACAGGCAAAACGGCACTGACGGGGCTCCTTCGGGAGCCCTTTTTGTTTTGCTCGCCGTCCTGATGTGCTGACCGAAAGGGATACTCCCCTTCGGTCAGTCAGCGTCGTCGTCCGCGCTCGTGAATCGACTGACCGAAGGGGAGTATCCCTTTCGGTCAGCACATCAGCACTTGACTCATCGTTAGGGGGAAGATGGGATCCCTGTGAGTCAGGAACACAACAGGAAGGCGGCGGCGATGCCTTCCTCGCAGGTCACCAGGGCGTCCGCGGAGGCAACGATGTTCGAGACGCCTCTGTCTTCCAGCAGCGCGAGCTCGTGATGATCGAGCTCCCAGCGCATCCCGCGTTCGCTCACCACGGTGCCCTCGCGAAGCGCCAAGACGGAAAACGTCGCGCCGACCTGGGCATCTTTGCCGACCTCCCACACATCGCGTCCCAGGGGCGAGAGGAAGCGGCACTCGTAGCCATCCTCGACCAGACGCGGCAAGGCATCGACGTGCTGCGCCAAGAGCCCCACGACGGCAAGCTGGTGGTCGAGACGCCCTCCCGTCGCGCAGGTGACGGTCAGCTCGAGACGAGCGTTCCTCCGCGCCGCCTCGTGGCGCGCACAGTCGATGGCCAGGGCAAGGTCGGTCGCGTACTTCTCGCTGGGATAGCGGATGTCGGTCCTCACGCCCGCATGCGCCCAGGCCGAAGAGGCGCCATCGGCAGAATCGTCGTCCCCGCAGAAGACGTCGGGCACGATGCCAAGCTCATGCAGGAGCACGGCTCCCCTATCCGCCGCTATCACATAGTCGGAGGCGCGAACCAGGCGCTCCACCAGTTCGAGCGAGCTGGGCTCGGGCGACCCGTCAACGATGAGCGCATGCACCACGGACCCTCTTCAAGACTCCCCCGCGGCGGCATAGTCATCGATCAGCGCAAGCGAAAGCTCCCCATAGCCGTGAACCAGGATGCTCGCGTACTTGCGCAGGAAGGCCTCGTCGCGCCCATCGTGGTCGTTGAGAAGCGCAACCACGGGAAAGCCCGTCTTTGCCGCGGTCCTGACGCCGAAGGGGGCGTCCTCAAAGACCCACGTCGACTCCATGGGCGTTCCGAGCTCCTCCAAGGCGCGCAGGTAGACGTCGGGATACTCCTTGCCGCGCCCCACGTCGCCCGTGAAGAACACCTCCTTGAAGAAGCCCTCCAGACCATGGGCCCGCAGGCCCACGCGGATGTCGTCAGCAGGGGTGGACGAGGCGATGACCATGGGAATGCCCGCGTCGTCAAGGCTCTGCAGGAACTCGCGGACCCCGGGCCACGCCTCGACCGAGGTCGCGTACTCGTGGCGCACCATCTCGCGCAGCTCCGAGAAGAGCGCGGGGCCGCTTTCCCCCACGCCCAGGTGGTCGTGGAGCCAGGCGCATTCGTCGTCGGCGCTCATGGGCTCCGTCTCCACGAACATCTCGTGCGTCATCGTGCGCCCATAGCGCTGGAGCAGCATGTCGGGCACGCGTTCCCACATGGGCATCGAGTCGACGATGGTCCCGTCAAAGTCAAAGATGGCGCCAGAGATGGCCATGGTCCCTCCTTACGTTGTTTTCGGGTCAAATGATAGCAGCATGGATAAATGCCTCGCAGTCGGGTACAGTGACTAACGCAAACACACATCCCTATGACGGAGGACGACATGGCACGCTATGACTACAGATGCACCTCATGCGACACGGTGTTCGAGGTGGAGCACCCTATGGGCGAGCATCCCGACGTTTCGTGCCCGGCGTGCGGCGCGCCTGCAGAGCGCGTCTTCTCCGCATCGGGAATCCATTTTGAGGGCCACGGGTTCTACAACACGGACCAGCGCAAGACCGTGACCGCCGGCTCGCCGTGCGACAGCTGCCCCAACAAGGACTAATCCCAAGACAGACATCCTAAGGGGGATGCTCCCCTTGCGGACGTGAAGATTTGCTTCGCTTCCGCAAGGGGAGCATCCCCCTCTTGGCTGTCAGGCACGGCTCATGAGGCAGCAGAAGTGCCCATCGCAGCCCTGCGGCTCCGGGACGGACTGGAACACGCACGGCTCGCCGCCATCGGTTTGGATGGAGAAGCACGACCCCTCGGGCGAGGCCAAAAACGCTTCGATGACCTGCTCGTTTTCCTCGGGGAGGACGGAGCAGGTGGCGTAGAGCAGCCGCCCTCCCCTCCCGACGCGCGCAGACGCGGCGCCAAGCATCCTCAGCTGCAGCTCCGGAAGCGGGCGGGTGCCCTCCGCAAGGGATGGGGACAGCGTCCAGGCGATCTCGGGGTGGCGGCGCATGGTGCCCGTCCCCGAGCAGGGGGCATCCACAAACACGAGGTCGAAGGGTCCCCCAAGGCACTCAGGCACGTCCGCGTCCGCAAGGTCGCAGGCATCAAAGGTGACGCAGTCCACCCACTCCGAGAGACCGGCGGCCTCCATGCGGGCTGAGGAGACGCGCGTCTTGAACGCTTCGGAGTCGACGCCCACAAGCGAGACGGGGCCGCCCTGAGCAAGGGCCCCGTTCTGGAGAAGGATCGTCTTGGTGCCCCGCCCCTGGCCCACCTCCAGGACGCGCTCCCCCGGCACGGGACGGGCAAGCCGCGCCACATGCTGCGCGGCATAGTCCGACACGACGACGTCGACATGCTCCACCAGGCCAGACGAGGCAAGGCCCGCAGGCGAGGCAAGCCTCAAGCAGGAGGGCTCATCGGTCTCCACGGGAGCCAGTCCGCGCCCCTCGAGCAGCTCGCGGGCCTCCGCGTCCGTATGCTTGGCGCGATTTGCGGCCACGTAGACCGGCGCCGGCTCCAGCTGCGCGAGGGCAAGGTCGCGCGCCGCACGCTCGCCACGGGCATCGCGGACGCGCCTGACCAGCCAGCGCGGCAGCCCCGACACGAGCGAGAGCGTCTCGTCGTCACACGCGCCCTGCCCGAGCCTGTCGCGCGCAGCCGCAACACGCGGCGCCTCACGCTCCGCGACCTTCCTGAGCACGGCGTTGGCCAGGCCCGCTGCACGGGGCGAGGCGCTCCGCACCAGCTCGACGCCCTGGCTCACCGCAGCGGAGCGCGGCGTCTGCAGGTAGCAGATCTCGAAGGATGCGAGCAGCAGCGCGTCGCGCACGCGCGGCTCGAGCGAGGATGGCCTCTTGACGTAGGTCTCAAGCGCCTGCTCGAGGACCCCCTGCGCAGAGACGGTGCCAAAGACGAGCCTTGAGGCAAGGGCGCGGTCACGCGCATCGAGCGGCTCCATCTCCTTTGCCGTGCGCAGCAGCTCGCGCACGCGCGCGTCTCTCCGTCGGCTCCGAGAGAGCACCGCGAGCGCAGCGCGACGGGCCGCCGAGAGCTTTGCCATGGCTTGCTACACCTCTGACCAGGCGAGGTCGTGGCCGCGAAGGCCCGCGGCCCAGGCGGAGGCGTCCATCTCGCGCTTGCCGTCGGGCTTCACGCACGTGAGCTCGAGCGCCCCCGTCGCACAGCCCAAGATGACGTGGCCCTTGCCCACGCGCACCACTCCCTGCGCGACGTCGGCGTCGGCGAGGCGTCCCGCCAGGGCACGCACCCCCTTGCCCTCGACCGACAGGCGCGCGGGCGCGGCGTCCACGGACGCCCTCACGCGCCTGAGGTTCGTCAGGGCGTCGTCTGCGGGCGACAGGCGCATCTCCGACTTGTCGATCTTGGCGGCATAGGTGACGAGGGACTCGTCCTGTTCCGTCCACACGACGCTGCCCGACGCGATGTCATCGAGCGCCAGGAGCAGCTCCTGGGCACCGAGCTCTGCCAGCTCGCCCATGACCTGGGCGCTGTCCTTGTCGGCAACCTCGACGCTCGCCTGCCGGCAATACGCCCCCGCGTCGAGCTCGTGCACCACCTTCATGATGGAGATGCCCGCCCGCTCGTCGCCGCAGAGCACCGCGCGCTGTATGGGGGCCGCCCCGCGCCAACGCGGGAGCAGCGACCCATGCACGTTCACGCAGCCGAGCGGCGCAAGCTCAAGAAGCCTGTCGGGAAGGATGCACCCGTACGCGGCGACGGCTATGACGTCCGGGCGCTCGTCCGCGACGCGCGCGAACGCCTCGTCCGTGATGCGCGAGGTCTCGAGCACGGGAAGCCCCAGCTCGAGGGCAGCATGCTTGACGGGAGACGGCTCGAGCCTCTTCCCGCGCGAGCGCACCGCGTCGGGCCGCGTGACCACCAGGGTCACGTCATGGCGTTCGGCGAGCAGACGAAGCGAGGGGACCGCAAAGTCTGGGGTCCCCATGAAGACGACGCGCATGGGAGCTCCTCTCATGGGATGGGCTGGGATGGCTGGCCAAACGCCTAGGCGGTCTCTCCCGGACGGGCGCCGGCGGCCTTGGCCTCCGCCAGCTCGCGCAGGGCGACCATGCGCTGCGCGGGCGAGAGGTGGTCCAGCATGGTGACGCCGTGGAGGTGGTCGATCTCGTGCTGCAGGCAGACCGCCAGGAGGTTGTCGCGCGCCTCGTACTGCATGAGGTCACCGTCGAGGTTGCGGGCGCGCACGATCACGTGGCTCGGGCGCGACACGCGCACGGTGATGCCCGGGAAGGACAGGCAGCCCTCGGAAAGCTCGTGCTCCTCGCCGTCCGCGACGATGATTTCGGGATTGATGAGCACGTAGGGGTTGCGATTGTCGTTGTCGACGTAGTCGCAGTCAATGACGACGAGCTGCACGAGCTCGCCCACCTGGGGGGCTGCGATGCCGCAGCCCTCCGTCGCGTACATGTCCTCTGCCATGCGTGCGGCAAGCGCGCGGATCTCGGGCGTGATCTCCTCGATGCGGGCGCACTCGGTCTTGAGGCGGTCGTCAGGTGCGACGACGATGTCATCTGCCAAATCTGCCATGGGGCACTCCTTGCTCTTGGGTTAACGTTGCTATGGTACCCCACGCCTGACGGGCCTTGCCGCGCAAGGCGACAAAACACGCAAACCCCTGCAAGAGAGCCCCAGGAAGCCGTGCTGACTCGGAAGGGATCGTGCCTACTTGACCTCGACCGACCGCGCCATGGAGGTCATGTCGCCGGCCTCGACAAGCGTGCCTCCGGCGTAGTCCACAAAGGAGATCTCGACGTAGTGGCCGTTGAGCGTGCCCGCATAGCAGCGATACTGGAAGGTCGCGTCGCCCGAGGCCGTCTTGCCGTCAGCGTAATAGCCGCTCAGGCGCGTATCGCCCACCTCGAAGGGGTCGACCTCGATGATGTTCTCCATGTTCTTCTGCTCTTCGGGAACCTCGCCCGCGCCCTCGACCGTCTCCACGTCGTAGACGGCAACGCGCACGTAGCCATAGTCGGAGAGCTTGGTTCGCTCGCCGTGCTCTATGGTGAGGGCGCGGTAGCTGCCCTTGTCGTCATGGCGACGCACGTCCGCGTCGCCCTCGCGGTCGGCGTCCCAGCCCTGGGCGACGTTCACGCGCAGGTAGTCGTTCTCGAAGCCCGAGAATCGCTCAGCCTCTGCCTCGATGGCGGAGTCCTTGGCCGCGTCCTCTCCGCCCTTCCGGGAGCATCCGCACCCGGCGACGAGCAGCGCAAGCGCTGCGCACACGATGGCGACACACATCTGATGGTACCTGTTGCGGAGCATGGCAAGCCCTTCCCACGTCTTTGTGCACGACGAAATGATAGCCATGACGGGCCGCGCACGGGGGCCTCACGCCAAAAACTCTCTACATAAGGTCGTAGGCGTCGACGTCGATGGCAATGCTTATGCCCTTGCGAACCCCCAGCTCGCGCGCGCAGCCGCCGAGCAGCTCCCCCAGCGCGCTGTCCTGCGGGGCCTTAACCAGGACGTGCCGGCGGTAGTTGTCCTTTGCCTTGGCCTTGGCGCAGTCCGCAGGGCCCAGCACCTCCCAGCCGGACCTGCCGTCCACCAAGGCGCGCACCTGGGCGGCGAGCTCCTCGGAGGTGCGGCGCACCGCCACGGCGTCCCTTCCCCATATGGTCACGTTGGCGAGCCTGGAGAAGGGCGGGTACGACCCCTCCTTCCTGTCGGCCTCCTCGGCCGCAAGGAAGAGGTCGCGGTCGTGGCGCGCGACGGCCTGGATGGCGGGGTGGCCCGCCCAGTAGGTCTGGACGATGACCTCGCCGGCGCGCTTGCCGCGCCCGGCCCTGCCAGCCACCTGTTCGAGCAGGTCATACGTCCGCTCTGCCGCGCGGAAGTCCGGCATCTTGAGGGTCGTGTCCGCGTTGACCACGCCCACGAGCGTGACCTCGGGAAAGTCCAGCCCCTTGGCGATCATCTGCGTTCCCACGAGCACGGCGCACTCGCTCGCGTCAAACTCCTCGAGCAGGCGCTGGTGCGCACCCTTCGCGCGCGTCGTGTCGGCGTCCATGCGGATGACGTCGACGCCCTCCGGCAAGATCATGCGCAGCTCGTCCTCCACGCGCTGCGTCCCCACGCCAAAGGCGGCCATGTAGCGGCTCCCGCAGTTGGGGCAGCTCGTCGTGGGGTCGGGGAAGGCGCGCTGGGGCCAGCTGCGCCCACAGGTGTGGCACATGAGCATGTGCGTGCGCTCGTGATAGGTGAGCGACGTCGAGCAGTGGGGGCATTCGGGGACGCACCCACAGTCGCGGCACATGAGGAAGGTGGCAAAGCCCCTCCGGTTGAGCAGGAGCACGGCCTTCTCGCGGCGCTCCGCCACCGCCTGGAGGGCCTCCACCAGGGGCTTTGAGAAGACGGAGCGGTTGCCTTGCTGGAACTGCTGCGCCATGTCGACGACGCGCACGCGCGGCAGCACGGAGGTCCCCGGCCTCTCGGGCATCGAGACGCGCGTCCACGACGCCCCGCGCCACTGGCCCGCCTCGCAACGGGCGAGGCTCTCGAGGCTCGGGGTTGCCGAACCGAGGACCAGGGCGCATCCCGCCTCGGAGGCAAGGCGCGCCGCCACGTCACGCGCGTGGTAGCGCGGCGCGCTCTCCTGCTTGTAGGTCCACTCGTGCTCCTCGTCGATGACGATGAGCCCGAGGTCGCGCACGGGCGCAAAGAGGGCGGAGCGGGCACCCACCACCACATGGACCTCTCCCCGCCGGGCCAGGTCCCACTGGTCAAAGCGCTCGCCAACGGAGAGGCGCGAGTGGAGGATGGCCACGTCGTCGCCAAAGCGCGAGCGGAAGCGCCCCACCGTCTGCGCGGTGAGCGATATCTCGGGGACCAGGACGAGGGCGCCCTTTCCCTGCGAGATCGTCTCCTCGATTGCCTCCAGGTAGACCTCGGTCTTGCCCGAACCCGTGACCCCGTCCACGACAACCACGTCGCCGCGTGCCGCCGCGCAGGCAGACGAGATGGCGTGGAGCGCCTCGCGCTGGCCGGCGGTCAGGCGTTCGGGACGCGTGGCGCGCGCACTCGAAAGCGTCGTCTCGGCGCCACCGCGCACGCGCCGCCTGGACTCCACCGCCACGACGCCTTTCCCCTCGAGGGTCTTGACCACGCCTGCCGCCCCAGAGATGAGCGCGGAGAGCTCCGCCATGCGCACGGGCCCTTCGGCAAGGGCGGAGAGCAGCACGCGCTGGCGGGCGGCGGTCTTGCGGGGCTCGAAGGAGCGGCCCTCCTCCGTGAGGCGCACCCAGCGCTCGTCGACGGGGCCGGAGGAGTCGCTCTGGAGCTCCCAGGTGGTCGAGCCCTCGGCCTTCCTGACGCGGTAGCCCTGCCCGGGTGCCAGGAAGGGTCGCACGGCCTCGGAAAGCGCGCAGGCGTACTCGCGCGCCATCCACAGGGCGACGCGGGCACGCGCCTCGTCAAAGGCGGGCTCCGCCAGGACCCGCTCTATGGGCAAGATCTTGTCCGCGGGGACGTCATTGGGAGGGGAAGCCAGCTCCTCCACCACATATCCCACGGCGGCCCGGTGGGCAAACGACACGAGCACGGTCGCCCCCACGCGTGCCGCCGACGTCAGCTCCTCGGGAATCGCATAGCAAAAGGCGCTGTCCAGCTGGCGCGTCGGTATGTCGAGCACGACCTGTGCGTATCGCATGTCCACCTCCTCAAGCCTGATACAAAGGGGCTGACCCCCTTTGTGTCGATACGAAAGGATGCACCCCCTCCGTATCGGGCGGTGCCCCTAGCCATGGTACCCCACGAGTCTGGCACAATTGAGTCTCGTCAAGCCGCTATCATGGACAGGCTAGACATACGTGACGTTCGGAGACACCCATGAACCTCTCCCAAGCCATTGAGCTCGCCAACGCCTTCGTCCTTCCCGGCTTCATGACGGACGACGCCGCCCTCGACGAGGAGCGCCGCAAGAACGAGGAGGCCATCTCGCTTCTTTCCGCTGCCTGGTGGGAGGCGCCGCTTGGCCAGGAGACGTTCTCGTTTGACCTCGTCCGCCAGCTTGCCGACCGCAACCGTCCCGTCTGCGACAGCTACGGCGCCGAAAGGCTGCGCGACCTGAACGGCCTCAACCTGCGCCGAAGCCTTCCCGCTGCAGACCTGGTGCACGGCGTTGCCTGGATGCAGGGACGTCCAGACGAGGAGGTGGCCCGCACGGCGGGCTTCGAGGCGCGCGACCTGGGCATCGCCTACGTCGAGGCCCCCGTCTCGGGCACCGTCTGCGGCTTTGACATCGAGACCACCAGCAAGGACCCTGACCGCGGCTACATCATCAACATGGGGCTGGCCTTCATGGACCTGACGCCGACCGCCACTCCCCACGACGGCCACGTGGCGTACTTTGGCATTCCGCAGATCTATGCCGAAAAGGGCGTGCCCCTATCCGAGATCCATCAGATCACGTGGCAAGACCTGGCAGGAAAGCGCCCCTTCCGCGAAGACAGCCGTGCCCAAAAGGCGCTGCTCGCCACGTTCAAGACCTATCCCCTCATGGCACACAACGCGTCGTTTGAGGACTCGTGGCTCATGCTGCACCTGGACGGCTACGCCGAGGCCCGCAAGGCCGGGGAGATCACGATCATCGACTCGCGCGACATCTGCCGGCGCATCGACCCCGACGTGCGCTCACTGCCCCGCGAGTCAAGCCCGGCGGCGCTGGAACACTGGGCTCGCAGACGCGGCACGCTCGCCGACGACGAGAAGGAGCGCCATCTGGGCCTTGAGGACGTGTTCCTCATGCTCGCCACCGTACAGGCGGAGTTCAACGAGCGCAACCTCTTCCCTGGGCAGCGCGAGGAGGCCGAGAAGGCTGCCGCAAAGGATCACCCCAAGAAGAAGCGCTCGAGCGGCGTGTAGACGGGATGTGCCCCCGAAAGGTCTGACGAGAAGAGCGTGACGGTACCTGCCGTGCCCCCCGCCAGGGCCGGTGAGGGAAGGATGCCGCCCGCGAGGTCGGCGGCCCGCATGAGCGTCACATGGGGCACGAGCGGCTTCTCGTCAAAGGCAAAGCCCGCGCGACGCAGGGCCGCCCTGACATCGGCAGCCAGCGAAGGGAGCGCCTCTCCCCCATCCACCGCCTGCCAAAGCACGGCGCTGCGACGTCTTCCAAAGCTGCCCAGCTCTCCCAGCGCGAGGGGGATGGGCTCGTGGTATTGGCACGCCTCGTCAAGGGCCTCGACCAGCGCGGGAAGCCTTGACCCTTCGACTTCGCCCAAAAAAGCGAGCGTCACATGAAAGCGGTCAGGCGCCACGTAGCGCCCGCGCACGCTGTCGCGCAGCGCCGCGGACGTCTCGGAAAGCGCCTCCAGCAGCTCCTCCGGAAGCTCCATGGCCACAAACAGGCGCATCATTCCTCCCATCACCGCATGCAGGCAGCAAGTCTTAAATCTTTACGACGTTTTCGATCGCCACGTCGCACCTATCGGACGGACGTTCACCCGTGCCCTCATAATGATACGGTCCAAGCTTCTGCCGTCCGAGCACAGGGGTGGTTCTCCTCATTCGGGCCCAGGAAACGCTGACGGGATGAATATCTCGTTCTGTCAGCGTGCCGTGGCGCCCAAAAACGCTGACGGGATGAGAAACGCGTTTTGTCAGCGTGCCCCGCCACACGAGAAACGCTGACGGGATGAGAAACGCGTTCTGTCAGCGTGCCTTGGCGTCCAGGAAACGCTGACGGGATGAATATCTCGTTCTATCAGCGCCCCGCCTCCTCGAGAAACGCTGACGGGATGAGAAACTCGTTCCGCCAGCGTGCCGTGGCGTCCAGGAAACGCTGACGAGACGCAAAACGCATCCCGTCAGCCGCCCCCGCCGCCCAGGCCACGCCAACGGGATGCCCTACAGCTCGCGCACGAAGTGCTTCTGCACCTTGTCGCAGGTATAGCCTATGTGCTCGTAGAACTGGTGGGCCTCGGTCCTCGTCACGTTGGAATTAAGACGGACAAAGCGCCCGCCACGCTCGCGCACCTCGTCCTCGAGCCGCTCAAGCAGGGCACGTCCGATTCCCTGGCCCTGGCTTTCAGGCGCCACCGCCAGCGTGACGACGTCCCATCCGCCCTCGCTGTGGAGGGTGTCAAAGCGCAGGGCATGGATGAAGCCCTGCACCTCCCCCGTCTTGTCATCAGCCCAGACGAGGCTCACGCACCGATCGTCTCCCGAAAGCTCGGCAATCCTGCGCCGAACCACGTCGACGGTGCAGTATTCGTAGCGCAGCGAGGAAACAACGATCTGCTGGATCGCCTGCGCGTCCTCAACCGAGACAAAGCGGATCATCCCAAGCTCCCTTGCCTAGCGCTCCGACAGACGATCGACCGCCGCCCGCAGCTCGTCGACGCGGTCGCATGCCTCCCACGTGAAGTCTGCGTCATCACGCCCAAAGTGGCCATACGCCGCCGTCTTCTCAAAGATGGGACGCCTCAGGCGCAGGTCGCGGATGATGGCGCCGGGACGCAGGTCAAAGACCTCCTCTACGGCCTTGGTGATGATGGCCTCGTCAACGTCGGCCGTCCCAAACGTGTCCACCATGATGGAGAGCGGATGCGCCACGCCGATGGCATAGGCCAGCTGCACCTCGCAGCGGTGTGCGAGCCCCGCAGCCACCACGTTCTTGGCCACCCAGCGCGCCGCGTAGGCGGCAGAGCGGTCGACCTTGGTGCAGTCCTTGCCGCTGAAGGCGCCGCCACCATGACGGCCCATACCGCCGTACGTGTCGACCACAATCTTGCGACCCGTGAGTCCGGTGTCACCCATGGGGCCACCAACCACGAAGCGGCCGGTGGGGTTCACGTAGATGGTCGCGTTGTCCCAGGCAATGCCCTCCTCGTCAAGCACGGGGGCGATGACGTGCGAGACCATGTCCTTGAGGATGACCTCCATGTCCTCCACGACGGGGTCGTGCTGGGTGGAGACCACCACGGCCGTGACCTCGACGGGCACGTCGTCCTCGTAGCGGACCGTAACCTGGGTCTTGCCGTCAGGGCGCAGGTAGGGCACCTCGCCCGACTTACGGACCTCGGACAGGCGCTGGGCCAGGCGCTGCGCCAGGTAGATGGGCATGGGCATGAGGGCAGACGTCTCGTCGGAGGCATAGCCGAACATCATGCCCTGGTCGCCGGCGCCAATGAGGTCAAGCTCGTCGGCCGTCGTTCCGGCCTGCACGTCAAACGACTCGTCCACGCCGCGCGCGATGTCGGGGCTCTGCTCGTGGATCATGTTGATGACGCCGCAGGTCTCGCAGTCAAAGCCGTAC
>CADBRX010000003.1 GCA_902797175.1 uncultured Coriobacteriaceae bacterium
GACCATCTGAGTCTGGACGTCGTTACCCGTCACCAGAGGCACCAGCCACACGTCACCCGTGAAGTGCGGGTTATCCAGCTTGGGGCCGATGGGCATGGGCAGGGTTGCTTGGTACTCCTCAAAGGTCTGCATGATGGTTCCTTTCGCTCTTACGTGCCCATGAGCACGTGGTTTCCGCTAGGTACACTGTAGTACGCCAGACCGCGACCTTTGGCTGCTGTTCTCACAACTCAGTTTGCACTAGACGCAAGCTGAAAGACCACAGGAGAGTCGCCTGCTCATCTATCATTTTCGCAGCAGCGCCCAAAGCCAACGGAAGTCGGGCTGGCCCGGGTGCTCGTTGCCGAAGATGCCCACCTGCGTCACCGTCAGCTCGGGCACCGTCGCCGCCAGCGCGGCAAAGCGTTCCTCCGTCATGTAGGTGTAGTAACGCTTGCCCAGGTACCCGTCGTGCTCGCCATACTTGAACGAGACGTAGAGCACCCCGTCCGGCTTCAGCGCGCGTACCAGCTTGGGCATGAGCTCCACCAGCCGGTCGTACTCCAGGTGCATGATGGATGCCGAGGCAAAGATGCCGTCGTAGAGGGCCACGTCATCGAGCTCGTTGAACTCCTGGACGCGCACGGGCATGCCCAGGTAGTCGGACGCGAGCGCGCACATCCGTGCCGAGCCGTCCGTCGGCGTGACCACAAAGCCCTTCTCGCGGAAGTACGCCGTGTCGCGCCCCGAGCCGCAGCCGAGGTCGAGGATGGAGCCGCCGGCAGGGAACTCCGCGAGGAAGCGGTCCTGGTTGGTGCGCTCGGTGATGGTGAACGCGTCGGCAAAGCACCGCTCGGCGTTCTCGTCAAAGTACTCGATCGTCGTGTTCATAGCGCATCCCTAGCAGCTGCGCTTGCCCATCTTGGCATACACGTCGTCGCGTGGGATCCAGTCGAGGAAAGCTTCCACCTGCTGGTCCCAGAAGCGCCACTCGTGCCCGAAGCCCGAGACCTCCACCCAGGTGACGTCGGCGCCCAGCTCGACAAGCTCATCGGCAAAAGCCTGGTTGGGTGCGAGCAGGAAGTCCTCGGTGCCACATGCGTCGTAGATGGGCGGGAAGGCCACACCAGAGTCCGCAACAGCCTTGGCCAGCGCGTGCACGTCGTAGGCGGGGTCCGTCTCTCCCTGGTCGGCCGCCATGGGATCAGCCGCAAATACGGACGGGTTGATGTGCACGCCCGCCGAGAAGGCCCCGATGGCGCGGTAGCGCTCGGGGTGCGTGAGGCCGTGCATGAAGGCGCCGTAGCCACCCATGGAGAGGCCGGCGATGTAGGTCTCCTCCGGCTTGCTCGAGATTGGGAAGTAGTTGGTCACAAACTCAGGCAGCTCCTCGGATACGAAGCGCTTGAAGTCGTCCGCGCCCACCTTGGCATAGGCCTTGTTCTCTGCCGAGATGTTGACGATGGCAATGCGACGCTCCTCTGCATAGAGCTCCACGTTGGTATAGCCCGTCCACTGCGCATGGTTGTTGGCAAAACCGTGCAGCAGGTAGACCACGGGGAACTTAGCAGGCAACACGTGCGTGGCTGGGCCATCTCCCATGCCCAGCGCCTCGGGGCAGGTGACCGACGGCAGCACCACGGTGATGTCCACCGCGCGGTTGAGCGAGTACGACAGGAAGTTGCAGACGACCTTTGCCATGGCGGCTCCTCTCAAGTGGGACATGCCTACTCGCATTGTAGCAAGCAGGCATGTCAGATGAGTACTACGCCCCCTATGACCGCCGCTGGCGCCCCAGCCAGCGCATGAGGGTGACGGGGCGCCCGTCGCACAGCACGCGGCTGCCGTCGAGGTCCTCCGCCACGTCGTCGTTGAGCGCGTGCACCCACGAGAAGTGCGGGATATAGGTCCAAGGTCTCCCCTGCTCGTCGAAGAAGAGGCCGCTCTTGTCCTCGATCTTCTCAAAGAGCGTCATGTGCACGTTCTCGTTGCCGGCCGCGCGCAGACGGTTATAGAGCGGCAGCGGCGCGCTCTCGGGCGGCACCAGCGGATCGTTCTCTGCCTGCACAAACCAGATGGGCAGATGGCGCAGGTTGGCGATATCCTGCTCGGAGACCCCGCTGTTGCGATACGCCTCGCACACGGGGAAGGCCGCGGCAAAGTAGTCGGGATAGGTGAGTATCATCTTCACCGTCATGAAGCCACCATTGGAGCAGCCGCCCAGGTAAATGCGGTTGCGGTCGATGTCGGGGTGAGCCTCCACGAACTCGTCGATGCAGGCCTTGAGCGCCTCGGTGTAGCGGCTGTTGCAGTCGGTGAGGTTCTCGTGCGCCTGCGGGTTCTCCGCGCCGTTGTCCAGCCAGAAC
>CADBRX010000004.1 GCA_902797175.1 uncultured Coriobacteriaceae bacterium
AGTCACCAACGGCGTCGCCGACATCTGTATCGTCGACCTGCCCACTGCGCAGTCGGCACTCCTCACCAACCCTGACCTGCTCATCATCACGCTGGCGGAAGGAGACACCTTCACGGGCGACGACGAGATGGTCAACGTCTGCATCGCCACGAGGAAAGATGACACCGAGCTGCGTGACAGCCTGCAGGCAGCCATGGACAGCATCGGTTGGGATGACAAGGCGACCATGGACGAGCTAATGGCGCGCGTGATCAGCCAGCAGCCGGCGGCGGTCTAGAAGAGCGCGCGGCGAATGGACGCTGCGGGCAGCACAGGAATAGTATGCCCGCAGCGTTCCGCCTCTTGACCAGGACGGAGATAGCCATGGCCTTTGAGTTCTTAACCATCACTGACCCGCAAAGCTCCCTTGAATGGATGGTCTTTCTGACCCAGAAGTACTTCAGCATGTTTGTTGAGGGTACGTGGTTGACGCTCTACATCGCGATCGTCGGCACGCTCCTGGGGTTTGTCCTCGGCTATGTCATTGGGGTCATCCAAGACCTTGAGGTGAGCAAAGCGGACCTCTTGCCCACGAAAGCCCTCGTAAGCATCGGCAAGCTGGTAGCGAGCGCATACGTCGAGCTCTTTCGGGACACGCCCATGATCGTGCAAGCCATGATCATCTACTACGGCATCCGCCAGGCAGGCGTCGACATCACCCCCATCGCCGCAGGCATCCTCGTCACCGTGCTCAACACCGGCGCCTATATGGCCGAGACGGTGCGCGGCGGCATTGGGTCCATCGATCCCGGCCAACGCGAAGGCGCCTGGGCCATGGGCATGTCCCCACTGAAAACGATGCTGTACGTCGTGCTTCCGCAGGCCTTCAGGAACATCCTTCCCGAGATGGCGAACACCTTCCTGACCAACCTCAAGATGACGTCGGTCCTGAACGTCATTGCCGTCCAGGAGCTGTTCATGGCAGCCAAGACGGTGGGAGGCAACTACTACAAGTATTTCGAGAGCTACTTGGTGATTGCCGTCATCTACTTCGTGCTGTGTTTCCTCTTCAACAAGCTATTCCTTCTTGTGGAGAAGCTGGTCAGAGGCACCGATGACTACGCTTTGGCTGTCGAGTACCTAGAGAACGAATAGGGGGACGCGATGGAAGAGACAATCCTCAGTGTGCGTGACCTCAGCAAGTCTTTCGGAGACCACGAGGTCTTGCGCAAGATCGATATGGAGGTGTTTCCGGGAGAGATCATCTGCATCGTGGGATCCTCCGGCTCGGGAAAGTCAACGCTTCTGCGCTGCATCAACCGACTGGAGCATCAGACCTCAGGAAAGGTGCTCTTCCACGGGCAAGAGGTTCGTGACGTCCAATCAGAGATCAACGAGTACCGATCCAAGGTGGGCATGGTGTTTCAGTCCTTCAACCTGTTCGACCACCTCACCGTGTTGGACAACTGCCTACTTTGCACGCGCAAGGTGCTGCACCTCTCCAAGGAAGAGGCCTTCGCTCGCGCAATCGAGCATTTGAAGCAGGTGGGGATGGCACCTTACATCCACGCCAAGCCAAGCCAGCTCTCAGGTGGACAGAAGCAGCGCGTAGCCATCGCCCGAGCCCTATGCATGAACCCCGAGGTATTGCTATTTGACGAGCCGACCTCCGCCCTTGATCCCGAGATGGTGGGCGAGGTACTGACCGTCATGCGCCAGCTCGCGAGCACCGGGCTCACGATGGTCGTGGTGACGCACGAGATGGCGTTCGCGCGGGACGTGTCTACGCGCACCATCTTCATGGACCGAGGCTTCGTGGTGGAGGACGCCCCGCCCCAAGAGCTGTTCCATCATCCCAAGAGCCCGCGTACCAGGGAATTCTTGAGCAGATATCTCGATGGATAAGACAAAGAGAGAGGAGGTTGGCAGTATGAAGAGATTTGTGGTGACCTTCGCCCGAGGCTTCGGCTCGGGCGGCAAGGAGATTGCCTCGATGGTGGCAAAGGACCTTGGCATCCATTGCTACGAAAACCGCATCCTCACGTTGGCAAGTCAGATGAGCGGGCTGGACGAGCGACTCTTCCAGGAGGTCAACGAGCGGATGCGTGACTATGGGGGCATCTCAAGCTTCCTGCGCGGCCTTCCCCGCACGAGGACCTACCTCGCACGCAAC
>CADBRX010000005.1 GCA_902797175.1 uncultured Coriobacteriaceae bacterium
CAATGCCCGTACCGGTAAAGGTGCGGGCATTGTTCGTCTCTGCCCGCCTTACGAGATGAAAGGCAGGACAGAACATGGACGGTGAGACCAATGGCGGCCAGGAAGCCACGCAGGGTTCGGAGAACACGTCGCAACAGCAGGGCCAGGAGCAGCAGGAAACGCAGCAGCAGGGCCAGCCGCAGGTAGGCGGCAGCGAGACCGACTACGAGAAGCAGATCGCCGAGCGCGACGAGAAGATCGCGTCGCTCGAGGCCCAGGTGGCCGAGGCGGCCAAGAACGCCGAGACGGCCGAACAGCTTCGCGGCGAGATCGCCGAGCTCAAGGCCCAGGGCGAGAGCGACCGGATCGACTTCAAGCTGCAGCTCGCGGGCGTGCGCAACGTGAAGGCGGCACGCGCCCTTCTCGGCGACCACGGCAACGACGTGGACAAGCTCAAGGAGGCCGAGCCCTGGCTCTTCGAGGCTTCCGGCAAGCACGCCAAGGGCGGCAACTCCGGCACCGGCACGACCGGGCTCCCCAACGCGGGCGCGGCCAGTGACGAGGGTAAGACATTGAAGCACTGGCGCGAGATCGCGGGACTCACCGACGACGATTCCGATGACACCAAGAAAGAGGGCTAGACCATGCCAAACAGCATCGCACTCGCACGCAACTACACCTCGGTGGTCGACGAGGTATACCAGAGGGCGCCCGTCTCAGGGTACCTACTGATTGGCCGACTCATGTGCCTTCAAACCTTGGGCCAACCGTCGATTCTAGGGATAGCTCATTCGTACGGTTTATGCCTATAGCCTCCGCCTGATTCAGAGCGTTTCAGTCAGAGCGCTCTCTTTGACTGTAGCCGTAGGACAGTATTCCTTTATCAGTAAGTCGAACAGCACCCTGTTGCCCGGGCTCATCTCTGGCGATGGGATAATCTCCATTTGTGAGATCGCCACAGGATCTAACGTTAGGTCGTAATGCTTACACGGTTCCCCCAGCTCGCCGCTCCTCATCTTTGGGAATAGCTCCTGAAGTCTGGAGCCCAGATCATGCGGATCGTCTTTCGTTCGTGGTGGGAACAATCGTAAGAGGTAGCGCCACTCGTGTTGGAAATCCCATCCCGTATGCTTGACAAGGCCATACTCTCCAAAGTGAATAGTATCTTCTTGTGGGGCGACGACAGGCACCAACCTATCATGGTCGTCGGTGTACTCCACCTTGTGCAGTATGGAATCGAAACCCATCTCGGTACAGAAGAGCCCTCTCTCAAGGTCACACGAGTGAATTAGACTTTTAACCAGCTGTCCACGCTGATTTGGGTCAAGCGGAAAGCCGACGCCGTCGCATAGATACTGTGTCGTTACGAGCTCCCACGCGAAGGGGTTGGGTGGAAGACCGATGCGTACGCCGGATTCGAGGCTCGCGTACATCTTCCACATGGGGATGCTCTCCACTCCGTCATCCGTCCAGCAGCTTACAAAGAAGAACCGTCCAAGGTTATCAATGTCGGAAGTTTCCTTCTCTTGTTTGTCATCCATCTTTGACAGTGGCATAAGCCTGAGGGTCTTGTTTTTAAGGATTAGTGCAAGAGACGAAAGGTTGGTGTAGTGATAGAGCATCTTGGGAGCGTCGGCGTTTTTCACCGCCTGCAAGCTTTTGATGGTGATTCCGGTTGCGTCTACAGTGAACATTGAGTCGCTGCGCATGTTACCTCCCCTCAGTACCTCCTGCGGGTACCGAATGAAATGGTGTGCATGCTTATTGTCCTTGATTGCCGGGTTTCGCCATTGAAATCCAATAACAGCATTGTGCAGCCTTACACACGGGTTTCGTCGATCTGACAGGATTGGCCTCAGATTGAAGTCGGCAAGTTTACTAAACCCCAGTTAATAGCTGCTGTTTCCTGACATAAAGACTCATGGACTATTTGAACGCCACTTCAACTGCTGTACAGGCCGCCTGTCTTGCTAGTCTCTTCGAGCAATGGTGTTGCTCTTCACTGGTCCAGCTGTTTGCGGCGGGGGAGTCGTACAACCGCATGGAGATGGCCGTGACCGACGAGGAGCATGTGGGCGAACAGCGGGCGTAGCGCCTTCAGGAATGAGCGCCACGCATTGATGATTAGCATCCACCTCGGGGTTATTTGCGCAACCTTCCTCCACCCTCAGTACTCCAGCAGCTCCTCGTGGAAGGCATAGAGGGCGTCACGCTTGGCGTCCAACTTGTCCCTGCGCTCCGCGATGTTTGCTGTCGCCTCGCGTGAGAGGTGCCCTTCGTGCGCGTCGCGCACGCCCGCCTCGTATCCCAGATCGGTAGCGCGGATCAGCAGGATGATGAGGCTGTTGACGTCGTTGATGCGGCAGGCGTTGAACATGTACGCAGACGAGCGCGCGATGCTCTGGGCGTAACTAAGGGCGTCCTCCTTGGTCACGAACCAGGGGTTGGGGTTTTCGCCCTTGTGCTTGTCGCACATCATCTCCAGTGTGAGGCGCTTGACGAGGGACTCGAACGTCATGACCATGGCCATGTCGCACTCCTTGACCCAGGCGGTATCAATCGGGTGCTCGCCGAACTTGCCCAGCAGCTCCGGGGCCAGCCCCGACTGCTCTGCCCGGAGCGCGTCGCTCTTGCGATTTGGGGTATCTGCCATGGTTTCCGTCCCTTCGTTCGTCGCCGTCCCTGATGGATGGCGTGTGGATGGGTGGGAGAGGGATTCTACGCTGCGCGGGTGACCGGTTCCTTAGCTGCGAGCTAAATTACCAGGATGTGGTGTCTACGGAGCCAGTGCGCCTCAAGCTATCTCCGTGACGTGATGGCGGGGTAGCATAAAAGCTTCCCCGCCATACTGCGTCCAGATTCCTTTATTGACGTAACCACCTACAGGCCAAAGACATCCCCAAGCGTCTGGATGATGTCTCGAGCCCGGTCGATACGCTCGTCATACACGCCGTTGAGGCCGTCGCCGTCATAGTCGTGGTTCTCGTGGTGGTGGTCGATGAAGATCCCCTCGTTGTCGCGGGATATGGTGTAGGTATCTATTTCGGTACGGATGAATTTCCCCTCAGAGCTTATGCTCGTGTCGGTGCTCGACTGCGTCTTGGTAAGGCCAAGGTTGTTATCGATGCTCGTCACGAGGCCAAAGAGGGACTCCACCTCAGAGTCCTTGAGCCTACTTCCCTTGAGGTCGATGTCCTCACCGATACGCTGCCTCATCGACTCACGTTCCTTCTTGTCCATTGCGTTCTCCAATCGACTTGTTTCCTACCTTTGTTCTTATAGATAGCCAGCATCAGACAATCTCCGGGACATGTGTGAGTCCGCACCATATGAAGGCCCCCATCCAGATGATGGCAAGTGCGGCGGGGGAGGCTATCACGTCCAGGAGCTTCGAGCCGACGGTGCGCGCGACCTCGCCGGGCTTGAGCCAGGTCTTGGGGACGAGCGACAGGCACGTGACCACGACCAGAGAGTCCGCGAGCAGCATCGACGACCGGACGGTGAGGAAGCAGAAGAGCCGTTCCGCCTTGGTCCCTGCTGCTGTCGCGGCGACCAGCTCAGCGTTCGTGACGTGGAGGACCTGCCGGCAGGCCAGATTGCCAATAAGTCCGAGAAGGAAGACCCAGGCGAGGGCTGCGTACACGATACGCAGGAACTCAAGGATCGCCTCCCCGTGGATGCCTAGGACCGTGCCCGTGCTTGTGCCCATGACCTTTGCCTTGAGGCAGTAGTACCCAAGCCACATGCCCCCGGTGAACGCGAATGCGAAGGCAAACTTCCAGATGCTCATAGGCTTTCCTCTCTGTGGTGTTGATGGTGGTGTATGTCTCGGTGTGTGTTGTCTTGTTTGGTGTTGGGGGAGATGGGCGCCTCAGCTCCCGGCTAGTCCCATTCCCAGTCCATGAGGTCCATGAGCTCGGCGCCGGCGGCCATGTCGCTTCCGATCTCGTCGGCGGCGCAGTCCTCGCAGACGTCCCCGTCGGGGAAGCTGTCGTCATACGAGCCGGCGCCATAGCGCTGGCCGATGCTGCGGCGTGCCGTGGAAAGGTCGAATTCGCAACCGCAACGTGAGCAAGTAGGCATGATGCGCTCCTTTGTTTGGTGGGTGGCTAACTAGTGCAGTTCGAAGTACCAGGGGTGGTTGGCGATGAAGGTGACGGCGTCCTCGCCCGTGAGTTCCCTGGTCTCGGCGTTCACGAACGGTGTGTGCGTCCCGCTGCGGAGAGGGTTGCCACCGACCGAGCGGGCCACCTTGACGACGGGCCCCTGGACGGAGACGCTCACGCGCTCGACGTTGCCGCTCGGGCCCTCGAAGCAGGACGTCACGTTGTCGATGTGGTCATACTTACCGGATTCGAGCGCCTCGCGTATCGCGAGCCGGTCCGACTTCATACCTCCCTTCTGGATCGGCTCGACTGCCTCCGCGCGCACCTCCGGGCTGGTGAGCTTCGCAATGGCGTCCTTCAGCCGCTTGGTCGCCTCGAGGCAGACGGCGTAGCTGACCATGTCATGGGGCTGCCCGTCCTTTGCTAGAAGACCGTCGTTGCACATCTCGTAAGCCTCCTTGATCAGCTCACGCGACTCGTCGTCGATGAGGTCTGCAGTCTGGTCGACGCGCTCCGCGAACGCGGCGTCCTCGTTCGCCGCACTGCCGTATAGCGACGCGACGCCATCGACGGCCACCAGGAGGCCATACTTTATCGCGCGGAACGCGCTGGTATGGCGGCGCTCCTTGAGGTGCTTGCGCGCGAGTTTGTGGAAGAAGTCCAGGTACTCTTCGAGTTCCTGGAAACGTTCGGCGTCGTCTCGGGTAAGTTCGGTGGTCTGGGGTGCTGGATAGGTTGTCATGCTCGACTCCTGTTCTGCTGGCGACTGACGCTTTCGTAAATCCGGCTCTCGGTGTATAGTGAGAATTAAACGTGCTGGTGTAACCTTTCATAATGAGAAGTTCGCAATTTCACATATGAGAAGTCTACATGCTGATTTGCGCATCGTCAAGAAGGATCTGCCATGGATTTTGGGCAAAGGCTCAGGGTGCTCAGAAAGGACGCAGGGCTCACACAGGCTCAGGTTGCGGAGTCTGTTGGCGTATCCAGAAGAACCTACGTGTCTTACGAGCAGGAAGGAAAGCGTCCCAGGAAGGTTGAGACCTACGAAGGCCTTGCAAGAGCCCTGGGCTGCGATGTAAAAGACCTGCTTGCTGAGGACAGCGATACGTCTCAGAGCGGTGGGATAGACATTGAGATTACCCCGGGTTCCGCCGCAGACGGTGTGGCTGCGGGAATGATTGCCGCCGCCGCGTTTCTTGGCAGCAATGCAGCGACGATTCCGGCGGCGTTGTCACTTCTCCCTATTGCCCTTGGGGGAGGCCTGGTTTCTGGCATTGTGCAAGCAATGAAGAGCAAGAAGAAGGCCAAGGCAGCCCCGCTGACGTATGCGCAGGAGCTGCTCAGCCAATTGGAGAAGGAGCGCAGGAGGTTTGCTGCTACGGCTAGGGGGCTCATCTACTCGGCTTTGGCAAGCAGCGGGGTCTCTTTTGCACCAGCAGCATCTGTAGACGACATAGCATCATCAGGCCCCGACGAAGCCATCTCCGTGGACGTTGATGGCATCAGCAGTTGGTGGCTCGTCTTCGAGGTGGGGAAGACATCGGCGGGGGAAGGCGACCCCGAGCAGGTGGCAGAACTGCGTGCAAAGACGCTCATGGCTCGACTGTGCGATTGGGCTCCAGACCCAGCACGTAAGGCGAGCATCGTCGTTGAGGACCAGGCGCTGTTTGACGCGTTGGTGTCACGGCGCGGAAAGAACTCCTACAGGGGTAACGTCTCCGCGATTCTGGTTGACACCGACGAGGCGAAGCTGGTCAAGGAGGAGTACTATGCCACGTACGAGGTTGATGCAGACACGGATGCCTTGATGCGTATCTGCCCGGAATAGGCGGATCGTTGACAGAAGCGCTGGGTATTTCGTCGACTGGGACTTGTAGAATCACTTCAGCGTATTGACAACCGAAAAAGGGAGGTCACCACGAGTCGACGTCGAGGGTTTCACGGTTGCGATTCATGCCTCAATCCTGATACCCATGCCAGCTGAGACTTGTATGTACGAAGGATTCCCTGCTTGGGAAAAGACTTTGGACAGACTTAAATTACCGTTCGCCTGCGGTGATATCAGCAGCTCAATCTAGTATCCCAACAGCTCCTCGTGGAAGACCTAGAGAGCGTCGCACTTGGGCGTCCAGCTTGTCCCTGCGCGCTGCGATGCCCGGCCCTTGTTCGGTCAAGAGCCGTCCCTCGTGTGCGTCGCGTGCTGGCCTTGTAGCCCAGTTCGGTGACGAGGATGAGCAAGGCGAGCAGTCCGTTTATGTCGCCGATGCGGCAAGCATCCAGACGGAAGCATCGGAATGCGTTCGCCAACACGTGTATGTCAAACTTGCAGTCGTGCGTCGAGAGAGACACGCGCATGGGTGGGCGCGACGCGGTGAGCCATACAAGACGGTCTTCGCCCGGAGATTAATGGGTGGGGACCACTTTGTCTTTTGACAGCCGAATCTACTTATCAGAACTGTAGTTTATTCTACTAACAGGCTAGAGAACTGTTTCGAGAGTTACGGTAAGAGCGATTGTCTCTGCATGGGGAGTTGGGGAGCAAAGTATGTCACATGTTTCAATTGATGACATAGCCGAACTGTTTGGGATGCAACTAGGCGAAGCGCTTGACATGTTGCGGGACAATCACGTCGTACCTAATGCTGCGGTTAATCGACCGTGGGGCTATCGTTTCAGCGGTGGTGACTTAGAGCGCGTTGGGAAGGCATTGAGGAACGTGCGTGATGACAAGGAGATTGTGGCTGAGATTGAAATCGCCGATATCGAGAAAGTGACGGACTTACCTCATGCAACGGTGTGCAAGGCATATGGTCTGTCCGAGAATGCTGAAACGCTTCCTGCGCCCATGTTTCATGAGGGGATTGAGGAGATTGCCCGGCTCAGAGGTTTAAGACGGCGTGCGGATGAGCTCAAGTGGTTAAACGACACGAATTGCGCTCGTCGAGAACGTAATGCTGCAAAAGCTGAGGCGACTGAGCTTAAAGAAGCTATCGAATTGGTAAGGGCAGATGCCCAAAAGGAAAGGGAACGTGTCGATTCGCTCGAAAAGAAACTTGCAAAAGCGAATGCTGCAATTAGCAATCAGGACAAGGTGATTGGCAACAAAGAGAGGGAAGTAGAAAGCCTGCGGGCTCAGCTTGCAACGCTTAGGAGCACGCTCTCTCAAACCCAGTCTGAACTAAGGGGATGCCAGGAAGAACTCAGTCGCGGGCGATCTGAGTTTATAGAACAGGCTTCGCGTCTTGCTAATTCATCACTGAGAGTTACTGAGCTTGAGGAACAAATCAAGGAGTTGAGGCGGTCTCAACCGTCGCGTGACGAACTCATTGTCTTAAAGATGTGGGCGGTCGAGTTCTGGAATCGTTGGCTTGATGCCGACGAATCCGTTTGCAATCGCGTTGACTATACCGTCCAAGCGCTTGCAAATTTTTTGTCGAAACGCCAGGAGGTTGCATACAAGACGCTATTTGGAACAGGGACTCTCTCATATGACCAATTAAGGGAAGACGCGGATCTCCTCAATCTCATGAAGCAGTTAGGCTTTGGTAATGACATTCACCCCACCGGTTACACGCATCCCGGTGTCATTGCCTATTACACGCTTCGTTACGAGCTGGGTTATGCCTTCGAGTACTACGAGATCTACCGTCGTGTTTTTGAGACTCTTAGAGACGGAGATGGCGTTGGTGTACTTTCGATGGGGTGCGGACAAGGCTTGGACTATTGGGGTCTACGTTGCGCACAGGCGGCGCTAAATCGTCGGGATGTCCCAGTGCGCTGGCACGGAGTCGACTTGGAGAAGTGGCCTGACCAGGTGCTTGATGACGATACGACATTATATGAATATGGCACTGACCTCCTTGATTTCATCGGGCATGAGGATTCCCTACGCTCATCGGTGCTGATGTTTCCAAAAATCATTAGTGAGCTGCCGATGAACGTGATTGAGCGCCTAGCTGAATGGCTTGAGCGGGTAGAGTTTATGGAACCGGTGCACTATCTTTGTATCGCTCATACGGAAAAGAATAGGCTGGGCGGCCTATATGAATACGACGTTCAAGGTTTTGAGGAGTCGGTCGCCGTTAAGAGCGCAAAGCTAATTGACGCCTTCATCAAGGGGGCGGGCAACCAGGGCTATGTGAATCTGGGGCCAGTTAGTCCAGACGTGACAAACGTGCAAGATAGTGCGAATGCTCCAAAGCTTATCTCTCGACAGTACAGAGTCAAATGGTCTAGTAAGATGGCCGAAAGAAAATATGACTTCTTAGCTTACGAGACCTCTTTAAGCACTCGAAATGTAGTTGTGGGCGGCATCATGCCTTTTGGCGCGGAGATGCAAACATGCTTCAATGTGCGTGATATTGGCAAGGAATGTTGCCCAGACTATGTGGCGGTGAACGGGGGCGACTGCGCATCCGAAGGGAAACATGAGGGCTGCCCAAGACAATGTCCCCTGTATAGAAATCCACGCTTTATGACCGATAGGATGGCTTACCAGATTTATCGCGTCGAGTGGAAACGACCAAAGCATCTCGAGCTCCTTGCCTCGAAAGCGCCGGCATTTGCTCCAAATCCGAAGTTTGACGAAGATATTCCCTTCTGAGGGGCGGACACTGTCTGAGAACGATTGAAATAAGGAGGAAGCCGCATGATAGTAAGTGCTTCTCGTCGAACTGACATCCCCGCCTTTTACTCCGAGTGGTTTGAGCGCCGCGTGCAGGAAGGCTTCCTTTACGTCCGCAACCCAATGAATGTTCATCATGTAAGTGAGGTTAGTCTTACTCCTGATGTGGTTGACTGCATCGTCTTCTGGACCAAGAACCCTATCCCGCTCATGAAGCGACTGGACTCGTTTGCGAACTTCTCGTATTACTTCCAACTGACCCTCACGGGGTACGGGCATGACGTGGAGCCGAACGTGCCGGACAAGAAAGACGTACTGATCCCAGCGATCAGGCGTCTGTCAGAGCAGATTGGCCCCGAGCGTGTCATCTGGCGCTATGACCCCATTGCTTTCACGCCAAAGTACACGATGGAGTATCACCTGCACGCGATCAGCGAGATTTCTCGCATGCTAGAGGGCTGGACGGAGAAATGTGTCATCAGCTTCGTGGATGGATATGCTTACAATCGCAAAGCACTTGCGGATATCGGAAACGAGGACGTTCGGGACAATCAGTTGCTCGAGTTCTGCAAGCAGCTTGCCGAGACGGTACACGCCCACAACATGTCTGTGGCGACCTGCTCTGAGAAGGTGGACCTTGACGCAGCCAGTATTGAGCACAATGCTTGTGTGGACGCTCGGTTGATTGAACGTATCACGGGTAGGACGTTGCATGTGGGTAAAGACAAGTCCCAGCGCCTGGAATGCGGATGCTTCGCGAGCATTGACGTGGGTTCGTACAACACTTGCGGAGCTGGATGCCGCTACTGTTACGCGCGGCGGAGCGAAACGGCGACAGCGAAGAACCTACTTAGGCATGACCCCAGCTCGCCGATGCTCTGCGACCAGCTTGGACCTGACGATGTCGTCCATCCCCGCAAGATGCGCTCTCTGTTTGTGAACAATGTGCAAGAGTCGCTTTTCTGAAGCCTGGGGATAGGCGCAATCTAGTACTCCAGCAGCTCCTCGTGGAAGGCATAGAGGGCGTCGCGCTCGGCGTCCAGCTTGTCCCTACGCTCCGCGATGTTCGCCCTCGCCTCGCGAGAGAGACGCCCCTCGTGCGAGTCGCGCACGCCGGCCTTGTAGCCCAGCTCGGTGGCGCGGATCAGCAGGACCATGAGGCTATCGACGTCGTTGATTCGGCAAGCGTTGAACATGTACGCGGACGAGCGCGCGATGCTCTGGGCGTAGCTGTGGATGTCTCCCTCGGTCTGGAACCAGGGGTCGGGGTCCTCGCCCTCGAGCTCGTCGGATATCATTCCCAGCACGAGGTACTTCACGAGGGACTCGAACGTTATGACCGTGCCCGTGTCGCACTCTTTGACCCAAGCGGTGTCTATCGGGTGCTCATCGAACTTGTCTAGCAGGTTTGGCGCCAGCTCCGACTGCTCTGCCCAGAGCGCGTTGCTCTTGTGGTTTGGGGTGTCTGCCATTGTTCCGTCCCTTCGTTTGTCGCCGTCCTGCCGGGCGGCGTGTGGATGGGAGAGGGATTCTACGCTGCGCGGGTGCCCGGTTCCTCAGCCGCGAGCTAAATTGACAGGATGTGGGGCCTGCGGTGCTGGTGCGCCTCGGGCTATCTGTGTGACGTGATGGCGGGGAAGCAGAAGAGCCTCCCCGCTATGCTGCGTCCGAGCCACCTTGTCGCCGCATCTGCCTACAGAAGTACTGTAGGAAGGATCTCAGGAGGTATCGCTGCCCGTATTGCGGGTGGATCCACCTCACCGGCAAGCCGCTTCAGGAGCATCCGAAGGAGGCTTAGGTAACGTCAACACGCGAGTACGGGGCACTCTGGTAAGGTGTCCCGTTTTTTGTCGGGACCGCGACGCGTCTGTCACGTTTCCGACATTCGATGTACCGCGGATGTCGGAAATGCGACACACGTGTCAAGCATCCGACAAGAACGGCCTATCAGATGTCGGAACCACGTCGTAGACGCTACGCATCCGACACTCACGCCAAGTGGACCCTCGTACCTACGACCCTTCGGGTGAGACCTGACTAGCAAAATACTAGTCACTTCTCCCGAAAGACGACGACTTCGGCCCTTCGGGTGAGAACTGACTAACAAAACACTAGTCAGCCCGGCCGCCCCTCATGCAGTCGCGGATTCTCACCTTGCAAAAGCTGGGTAGCATGGGCCATTTGAGACAGCTGGGCACCGGTACCGGAGGCTATCTGTCTCAAACGGTCTGCACCTAGATGATGCCCGTGATGCCAAACAGCAGCAGGAGGAAGGGTAGCGCGCCGAGCGCCACGAGTCCGGCAATCCTCACGGTCCAGCTCTCCGACAGGGGGACTACCGTGGTGACGATGAACTCGGCCGGGCCCGGGTACTGGAGCAGGCCGAATATGACGAAGAGTGCGATGATGACGATGCCAGAGCTCACGCCCCCGCCGGCTTCTCCCAGCACCAGCGCCAGTATCATGGCGATCGCCAGCCAGAGGTAGAACTCGGTGTTGTGCAGGCCCACGGCCTCAAAGATGGCCTTGCCCCACTCCATCGAGGTCATGATGCCGTACACGAACATCGAGGGAAAGAAGCAGGCGGGAAACGCCATGGTCGCAACTCCCAGCACGATCCCAATAATGATGACGGCCCAACCAGGCATGGCGTCCCTCCTCTGTGCGCAACCCAAACGAGACTCCGGTCACGGCCATGATAGGCGGGTACGCGCCCAAGTCGGGCCCTTGCCTCGGCAAGGTGCGGGAATTTGGGGCAAGTGGCGCCCGCACCCGATTTCTCAGCTGCGAGCTGGTTGACGTGACCTGGCGCAAACTGCGACGTGTTTTACGATACCCTTGACCAAAAAAAGGGACAGGCGCGCAGGACGGTCGGCGACGGGTTCGCCTACCCAAGGAGGCAGCATGAGGCGTGTGATCACCGGTTTGGGATCTGATGACCCAGCCATGCCGCTCGTCCAGTGTCGTATCAAGAGTGCACAATGTTAGTGCAATTCTGCTCAAATAACGCACTGAGAGAGTGCAAAGTATTGCCACTGACGGGTATGTCGTGGCGGACAATATCGAATTCGGACATGGGCGCACGATTCCGCTGTGGACATTTGGACTCAGCTATTGAGGGGCCTTGACGTGTATGACGCGTCTTCGGCATCAAAGTTGCGCCTACAATTGATGCCATCTAGCGACGGCGTGCTTTTGCTTGCGGGAGGTACGTGATGGCATGACCGCGTCGCGCCACATGGTGCGTGCGGAGGACTGGGGCGTCAAGGTCCAGACCTGCATCTACACGCGCGGCTTCCGCCATGCGTGGCACAGCCATGCCTACGCGCACGGGATCTTTGTGCTGGAAGGCGTGCTGCGCAACGACCTTAACCCCGGTCAGGACTCCTTCTATGGACCGGGCGAGTTTGCGCTGACGCCCGCGCACGCCGAGGTGCTGCATGAGCCGGCTCCGGGCGACGGGAGCGTGCGCTACCTCTTTGTCGGCGACGGACCGTTTGACTTCATCGTGGACGGCGTGGACCTCTACGGTCGCGGCTGACTAGAAGGGAGTGACTCAAAGGGGAGTATCCCATCTGAGTCACTGACGAGAAGAACCTTGGTGCACGGACGTGCGGTCCCCAGCCCGCACAACCTGCCCCGCGAGACCCGAATCCGCCCGCCAGACCACGTTTGTGCAGTCCCCAGCCCGCACAACCTGTCCCGCGAGGCCCGAAACACACCGTCAGACCACGTTTGTGCAGTCCCTAGCCCGCACAAACCCCAGGCCACACACGAAAGGGTCCCACCCCAGTGTGCTGACAACGGCCAACCGACAACCCATTGTGCCACAGGTCGCTGACAAAAGCGGGGCCATGCCTTCCAGAGAGTAGTATGCTGTTATGCTGTGGTGTCCGTTCGATAACGACGGCAGGTCGAGTGGCTACTTTAGGTGCAACAAGTGCGGAAAGATCTTCCGCAGGCCTGAGGCCACGCGCAACTGACTCAAAGGGGTCCCACCCTTGTGAGTCAAATTGACTCACAAGGGTGGGACCCCTTCGAGTCACCATGGGGGGGATGGGGAAATGGCTGAGACAGAGGCGCCGCGCGCGCTGAGGAGAGACCTTGGCTGGCCGACAGCCGCGTCCATCGTGGTCGGCTGCGTCATCGGCGCGGGCGTCTTCTTCAAGCCCTACGCCATCTACCAGACCACGGGCGGCGCCCCGGGCATGGGGATGCTCGCCTGGGTGCTGGGCGGCCTCATGAGCATCCTGGGCGCCCTCACCTTTGCCGAGGTCGCCATCCTCATCCCCAAGACGGGCGGTATGGTCGCCTATCTGGGCGAGGTCTTTGACGAGCGCCTGGGCTTTCTGGCCGGCTGGATGCAGGTCGTCATCTTCTATCCCGCGTTTCTGGCGGGCTACGGGGTCAAGGTCGGCACCGAGCTGGCCGAGTACGTGGGCCAGGCGCTCGCGCTTCCCATCGCGATTGCCGTGATCGCGGCGCTGGTGGCCGTCAACTCGATGGGCTCCAAGGCAGCGGGAAAGGCCCAGGTGGTGGCTACCATCTGCAAGCTCGTGCCGCTCGTGCTTCTCATGGTCTTTGGCTTCCTGCGCGGCTCGGGCGGAAACCCCGTGCTGACGCCGCTCGTGGGAGAGGGAAAGAGCGTCCTGGGGACGCTCGGGTCCACGCTGCTTGCGGTGCTCTTTGCCTTTGAGGGGTGGACCAACGTGGGCACCATCGCCGGCGAGATGAAGGACCCCGCGCGCGACCTCCCGCGCGCCATCGTGGGCGGCGTCTCGCTCATCATGGCGGTCTACCTGGCCATCAACGTGGCCTACCTCTGGGTCATCCCCGCAAGCGAGCTCATGGGCATCGAAAGCCCCGCCGCCGCGGTCGCGACCAAGCTCTTTGGCACGTCGGGCGGCACGCTCATCAAGGTGGGCATCATCATATCGGTCATCGGCGCCGGAAACGGCTTTCTCATGTCGGGCTCGCGCGTGGCGTACCAGCTTGCCGAGCAGGGCGCGCTGCCGATGAGCCCCGCGCTCGCTCGCCTCAACGACCGCGACGTGCCCGCCAACTCCATCGCGCTCATCGGCGTGCTGGCCTGCCTGTATTCGCTCATCGGCGAGTTTGACCTCCTGACCGACCTGGGCGTCTTTTCGTGCTGGGTGTTCTACACGCTCACGTTTGCGTGCGTCATGAGGCTGCGCCAGACTCATCCGGAATGGCCGCGCACCTATCGCGTGCCGCTCTATCCCGTGGTGCCGCTGCTCGCCATCGGAAGCGGCCTCTACGTCATCGTGAGCCAGCTCTTCTTCTCGGGGCAGCGCGGGCTGCTGATGAGCCTGTGCAGCGTGGGCATCACGCTTCTGGGACTGCCCGTCTACTATGCGGTGAGGCGCCGTGTCCGCTAGCGTGGGCGCGCTGCCGCACGCCGTCGAGGGCTTTGACCCCGAAGTCAACCTGCGCGACCTGGGCGGCTGGCCCACGGCCGACGGGCGGGTGGTCCGCCCGGGGCTCATCTTCCGCAGCTCTCGCCTGGACGTGCTGGACGTGGACGAGCTGGTGCGGCTGCAGCGGCTGGGGCTTGCCTGCGTGGTGGACCTTCGTCCGGAGGGCGAGGCGGCCGCGCATCCCGACCCGCGCTTTCCCTCCATCCGACACGCGCAGGCCGACGCGGGGCGAGAGGTGCTTGCCACGGAGGCGCTGGACGGTGCCTCTCCCGACGAAGTGGTCGACGCGCTCGCGGCAAACACGGCGGCGATGGCCTTTGGGAACGCTGGTGCCGCCAAGGTGCTTGGACTTCTCGAGGAGGGCGAGGCGCCCCTGCTCTTTCACTGCAACTCCGGACGCGACCGCTCGGGCGTGGTGGCCATGGTCGTGCTCATGGCGCTGGGGTGCTCCGACGACGTCCTTCTGGCCGACTACCTGCTGACAAACGCGTACCGTGCCCGCTCGCTGGCGTATCTGGAGGAGCGGTATGCCGACGTGCTGCGGCTGGGGGAGGAATACCGCCCGCTGGTGACGGTGATGGCGGGCGTGCTTGAGCAGACGGGCCACGCCGTGCTTGACGCCATCGACGCCGCCTATCCCTCACGCGCGGCGTACCTGCGCAAAGAGTACGGCCTGGACGAGAGGCGCCTCTCCCTTCTCCGCGCCCGCTACCTGCGCTGATACGAAAGGGTGGGACCCTTGCGTATCGATACGAAAGGGTGGGACCCCTTCGTATCGCGCTAGGGCATGTGGGGGTAGCCGAGCTGGTGCAGCGCCTCGTACACGACGATCGCCACGGCGTTTGAGAGGTTGAGCGAGGTGATCTGCCCGGCGCGCGGATCCACGAAGTTGCCGCAGATGTCGCGCGGCATGTCGGGATGGAGCTCGCCAAAGCGCCGGTGCCAGCCGTCCGCGTCCACGAGCGCGTCGTCGCCCAGCATGGGGATCCGCTCGCAGCGCCCGGGGTTCGCGGCAAGAAGCCCCTGGTCAAGCCCTGCGCTCTCCTTGCCAAAGACGAGCCAGTCGCCGTCGTGGTACGCGGCGTCGCTGTACACACGCGGGCCGGCCTTGGTCAGCAGGTGCACGGACTCCGAAAGCCCGCCCTCGCCGCCCACCGACCGGTTCTGCGCGCAAAAGGCGTCCCACGACTCGTAGGTCCGCACGTCAAGGCTCTGCCAGTACGCCAGCCCCGCGCGCCGCACGGCGTCGTCGGACAGGCTGAACCCCATCGGCCCCACCAGGTGCAGCCGCGCACCCGTAAGCACGCAGGTCCTCCCGATGTTTCCGGTGTTTGCGGGTATCTCCGGCTCTACAAGCACGACGTTGAGCATGGCGTGGCGTCCCTTCTCGCGAACACCCATCATACGACAGGCGCCCGATGGCTGCAGTCCGCGGAATACTTGCCCGCCGTGCGCGGACGGTATGCAAGAATGCCCCTAAGCCGTCATTTGTCGGCATGTATTGTCCGATAGTCCAAAGGAGTGCCTATGTGGTGTCCCAACTGTGGCAACGAGGTTCCTGAGTCCGCCTCGTTTTGCATGAACTGCGGAACCGACCTGCGTCCCTTCAAGACTGCGACGTCCTCTTCGGGCGCAGGGTCGACCGTGACGTCGATCCCCCTACCCGATCCCGCGCCCGCACCCGCGCCCGCGCCTCAGCCGGCGCAGCACATGGCGTCCGCCACCAACGAGGCGATGCGCCGCGCGCAGAGCTTCATGGCGCTCCTCGACGAGAAGGGCTACCACTACGACTACCTGCACGAGCGCGAGGGAGACCATCGCGACGGCTTGGTCGCGCTGTCGTTTGGCGGCGGGAGCTTCTCGTTTGCCTCGATCCGCATCTTCGTCGACTTTGACTACAACAACGCCGGCGAGGGAGATTCCGTCCACATCTGGTGCTCCGGGCTGGCGTCGTTCCCCGCGGACCATCGCCGCGCCGCGCTCGAGGCCATCAACCAGGTGGGCATCAAGAAGCGCTTCATCCGCTACTACCTCGACAAGGACGGCGACCTCACGGCCGACGCCGACTTCTGGATCGGCGCGGACTCGGCGGCGCAGCGCACCTTCGACCACATGACGACCTTTGTCGGGGTCATTGACGACACCTACACCGACCTCCAGAAGGCCCGTTGGAACTAGGGCATCGAGCGCAACAGAAAGGAGGGTCCCATGGGACTCTTTGGCAGGAAGAGCGAGCCGGCTGCGGAGACCGTGTCGGAGTCGCTGCGTAAGAAGCGCGAGTTCTGCGCGTATCTGGACCAGAAGGGCACCTACTACCACGACGTGGACACCGACCCCACCATGATCCGGATGAACTACGGTGGCGGCGACTTCGTGTTCTCGTCGCTGACGGCGTGGGTCGACTTCGATCCGCCCTCGAACGGCAAGGGCGACACGGTGCACGTGGTCGTGCCGTCGGTCGCACGCTTCCCGGGGTCGGCGCGCGAGCGCGGCCTGGAGCTCTGCAACAAGATCTCGCAGGACAAGCGCTGGATCAGGTGCTACATCGACAATGATGACGACCTCATGGTCGACGCCGACATGTACGTGACGGGCGGCGAGTTTGCGGAGGACGTGCGTGCGCTGGTGGCCATGATGATGAGCGTCATCGACGACATCTACGAGAGCGCGCAGAAGGCGCAGTGGAACTAAGGCCTCGTAGGGCCTAGCCATAACGGACCCGACTGACTCAGAGGGGATACTCCCCTTGAGTCATTTCGGGGCTGACTCGGAAGGGATGCTCCCTTCTGAGTCACGGGGAAAGGGGAGAGGAAATGAGCAAGATCGTCGTCGTGGGTGCCAACCATGCGGGAACTGCGGCCATCAACACCATCGTGGACAACTACGAGGGCAACGAGGTCGTGGCCTTTGACGCCAACTCCAACATCAGCTTCCTGGGCTGTGGCATGGCGCTGTGGATCGGCAACCAGATCAGCGGGCCGGACGGCCTCTTCTATCAGACCAAGGAGCAGTTTGAGGCCAAGGGCGTGACCATCCACATGGAGTGCCCGGTCGAGCGCATCGACTTTGACGCCAAGGTCGTCTACGCCACGGGCAAGGATGGCACCGCCTACGCCGAGCCCTACGACAAGCTCATCCTGGCCACGGGGTCGCTGCCCATCATCCCGCGCTTTGAGGGAGGCGACCTTCAGAACATCCAGCAGGTCAAGCTCTACCAGAACGCGGCGGAGGTCGTGGAGAAGCTCAAGGACCCCGCCATCAGGACCGTCGCCGTGGTCGGCGCAGGCTACATCGGCGTGGAGCTGGCTGAGGCCTTCCAGCGCAACGGCCGCCACACGCTGCTCGTCGACATGGCCCCCACGTGCATGGCCAACAACTTCGACCCGGAGTTCTCTGCGCTGATGGCCAAGAACCTCGAGGACAACGGCATCGAGGCGCACTACGGCGAGGCCGTCGACCACTTTGAGGGCGCAGACGGCAAGGTCACCAAGCTCGTCACCGACAAGGGCGCCTACGACGTGGACATGGTCTGCGTGTGCATCGGCTTCAAGCCCAACAACGAGCTGGTCAAGGACTCGGGCATGGAGCTCTTTGCCAACGGCGCCATCCTGGTGGACCGCCACCAGATGACGTCCATCCCCGACGTGTACGCCGTGGGCGACTGCGCCACCATCTTCAACAACGGCCTGGACGGCGCTCCCGGCTACATCGCGCTGGCGAGCAACGCCGTGCGCTCGGGCATCGTGGCCGGCCACAACATCTGCGGGACCGTGCTCGAGACGCCGGGCGTGCAGGGGTCATCGGGCATCTGCATCTTTGACCTCAAGATGGTCTCGACGGGACTCACCGAGGCCGCGGCCAAGCGCGCGGGCATCGACGTCTTGACCACGACGGTCACCGACTGCCAGAAGGCCCCGTTCATCGAGCACGACAACCCGGACACCACCATCAAGATCGTCTACGACGCCAAGACCCGCGCCATCCTGGGCGCGCAGCTGGCAAGCACCTACGACATGAGCGGCAACATCAACATGTTCAGCCTTGCCGTGGAGAAGAAGGTCACCATCGACGAGCTGGCGCTCCTCGACATCTTCTTCCTGCCGCACTTCAACGCGCCGTACAACTACATGACGGTTGCGGCGCTCAAGGCGGAGTAGGCACTCGTCCCCGCCGCTTTTTGATGGGGCGCGGTGACTCGGAGGGGAGTATCCCCTCCGAGTCAGTTCGGGAGCTGACTCAAAGGGGAGTATCCCCTCCGAGTCACTTTTTTCAGGAAAGCTGAAGGCTTCTGCTGCTCCTCTGGAGCGGCGCACCTCTCGCGGAGCCCCATCTTGGCTTGGCGGCATGAGCGGGTATAACCCGCCATGAGGGGAGGCGGTCGCCCATTTGCAATGGTATTGTAGAGACGGCAGGCAGTGTGCGACAAAGTCTCCCCTCTGGTCGTATTACGTGTGAAGGCCTTGGTTCGAAGGACCGGCAGCACGAGAGAATGGAGTAGCTCATGAAGAAAATGGCATCTATCGCGGTTGCCACGGCGCTTGCGTTCTCGCTGGCCGCCTGTGGCGGCGCGGCACAGACCGAAGCGCCCGTCGACGACGCGGGCGGCGAGGAGGCCGCCGAGGTCACGACCCTCGTGGGCGGCTGGACCATCAACGGCGACATCGCCGGCAAGACCATCACCGAGGAGCAGGCCGCCATCTTCCAGCAGGCCATGGGCGAGGTGCTCGGCGTGAACTACGAGCCCGTCGCGGTCATCGGAGAGCAACTCGTGGCGGGCAAGAACTATGCCTACCTCTGCAAGGCAACCGTGGTTGCCCCCGACGCGCAGGGCGAATGGGTGGTCGTAGTGATCTACCAGGACCTCGAGGGCAACTGCAGCTTTACGACCGCCAACCCCATCGACCCCGTCGACCTGCACGTTGTTGAGGGCGACAAGGGTGCCGTCATGGGTGGCTGGAGCATTCCCGAGTCCCCCGAGGGCGTCGACCTTCCCGCCGATGCCCAGGAGGTCTTTGACGCGGCCGTGAAGGCGCTGGCCGACGAGGGGAAGGACTACGTCCTGGCCCCGCAGGCGCTTCTCGCGACCCAGGTCGTATCGGGCGCCAACTACCAGGTGCTCTGCCTGGGCTCCGTTGACGGCGGCGCAAGCCAGCTCCTTGACGTGACCATCTACAAGGATGCGAGCGGCAACGTCAGCGTCAGCTCTGTCGACGCGCTTGACCTCGACTTCTACGTGACGCCCCTCGTCGACGAGTAGCCCCAAACGACACAAAAGGGTGGGACCCCTTCGTGACGTCACGAAAGGGTCCCACCCCTTTGTGAGGTTAGCAAGGAGGTTGTTATGCGCTTTACCGTTGCGCTTGCCCAATGCGCCTACCCGTCAGATCCCGACATGCTGTCCCAGGTTGACGCCTGGTGTGAGGAGGCCTCCGCGCAAGGCGCCGATCTCGTGGTCTTTCCCGAGGACCTCATGAGTCCGCGCCCGCTGTCGCCCGAGGAGCTCTGCCAGATCGCCGAGCCCCTCGACGGCACCTTTGCTCGCGGCGTCGCGGCCTGCGCCGACCGCCATGGCGTCTGGGTCGCCTTCACCCTCTACGAGCGCAACGACGAGGGAGGCCAGCCGTACAACACGGCCGTCCTGGTGGATGACGCGGGGACGATCGTGGCCTCCTACCGCAAGACGCACCTCTATGACGCCCATGGCGTGCACGAGTCCGAGCGCACGGGCAGGGGAGAGGCGCTTTTTGTCCCCGTGGACACGCCCTTTGGCAAGATGGGCCTCGCCATCTGCTATGACCTGCGCTTTCCCGAAGTCGCCCGCGCCGCGGCGCTGGCCGGCGCCGACGTCCTGCTCCTGCCCGCGGCGTGGCATGACGGTCCCGAGAAGGCCGCGCACTGGGAGACGCTCCTGCGTGCCCGCGCCATCGAAAACGAGCTCTTTGTGCTGGCAGCCGGCAGGGCGGGCGAGCGCTATGTGGGCAGATCCATGGTGGTCGACCCGCTCGGCCGCGTGCGCGCGCGGGCGCCGGGCAAGGACGAGACGCTCGTCATCTGCTCGGTCGACACCGCGGAGGTCGCAAAGGCGCGCGAAGCCATGCCCCTGCTCGCGCACCGCCGCCCCGAGCTCTACGCCTGACTCTCCTTCTCACGTACTTGAGGTAGCGCAGTTCATGCCGGGAACGCAGAAGTTCTTGAGCGGCCCCTGGTAGATGGCCAGCGGTCCCGGCATCCAGCCCGCGACGTAGCCGTTGGAGAGCGCGCAGGGCTACGCAGGGCACGTGCAATGTGGCTGCCCGGCTATTCGTAGGGCCATTCGGTCGAGTCCGGGATGGAGCCCTCCACGTTGTAGCGCGTGGCATCGAAGGTGTAGGTCTCGCGGTCGCTTGCGTACAGCGTGGCATAGGGGTCTGCGGCATAGAGCGCGTCAAAGGAGCAACCAGAGAGGCCTGACGGGTCCTCCTTTGCCAGCACCCGCAGCTCGGCAAACGAGATGGGCTGGCCGTCGCGCGTGATCGTGCCCTCGTCGACGACGTAGAAGTGCGTGTACACGTTGATCACAGAGAGGTTCTCGTAGTCCGCGAAGAGTTGCCCGTAGTGCTCCACCTGGTCGTCGCGCATCTCGTTTACCGCCTGGCAGAAGCCCTCGAAGTCCTCCGGCAGCGTGCCGCGCGGAACCACCACCCACGTGCGGACGTTCAAGACCCTGTCGTCGCCCTCCTCCGTCTCCGAAAGGGCGATGACCCGGTCTTCCGTGGCGCCGGAAAGCTTGGGGAGCAGCAGCGAGACGAGCGACTCGTCAAAGCTGCCGGCGTTGTTGGGCTGGCGCCAGGTGTTTGTGAACACGCCTGCCGCGTCGGGAGCCAGCTTCCCATAGAGGTCGCTGAGCTCGCAGCGGCTTGAGAACGTCGCGTAGCCGGTGAGGAGCTCGTTGCCATAGGTGTTCTCAAAGTCGTAGGCCCCGCATGTCTTGAGGCACGCCTCGCGGCCCTCCTCGAACGGGAGGACCAGGTCGTCCTTGTCGTTGGGGTAGTCGTAGCTCAGGGGACGGTACCACAGCGTGAAGGGCGTGTCTGCCGCCAGCAGGGTCACGTCGGTGTAGGCGTCCAGGGCCTCGTTTGCCTGGTTGACGAGGGTCACGAAGGCGACGGGGTCGCGCAGGGGGTCGTCCTCGCCCAGGTCCCAGAGGTAGAAGTTGCCTCGGGAGCACACGACGTCCCTTCCCTGGATGCCCTCGAACGACTCAAAGAGCTGCAGGTCCTGCTTGGCCTGCTCGTAGGTGGCGCGCGCCTCCGCCACGTTGGCCGAGAAGCGCGCGGGCTGCTCCCAGCGCCAGTAGTCGACCGTCGCGACGAGCCCCTCGTCGTCGCCCTCGGTGCAGATGAGGCGCGTCGTGGCGCAGTCGCTCTCGTCGCGCTTTGGCGGGACGGGGATGGGCCCGTTGTTGGGGAAGGGGTAGGAGAAGTCCATGATCTGCCAGTCGACGCCTGTTTCCTGCTCGATGTGGTCCTCCGAAAGCTCGGCGATGCGCACCCACAGCTGCGGGCTGCGTGCGCTGGTGGTGTCGCCATAGCCTGCGGACGAGTCGGGCCAGCTGCCCTCGGCGACGAGCTTCCGCAGCTCGTCGGGCGTGATGAGGTCGGCATCGTCCCCGCGGTTCTCGTAGAGGGAGTCGATGGACCCGCGCAGGGCGTCAAAGGTCTCGAGGTCGCGCTTGGAGGACTCGCGGGCGCTGATGAAGCTTGCGTCTGCGCGCGAGTCGCCGACGGGGGAGTCCGAGCAGGACGACACGCACGAGGCGGTCATGAGCGAAAAGGCGATGACGCCCAGGATGCCCAGCACGAGGTTGAGCACGAGGCAGCCGGCAAAGAGGCCTGCCAGCACCTTCCACCAGCTGCGCGAGGGCTTGGGCTCCTCCTGCGGTTCTGGCTGGGGCGGCACATAGGAGTACTGCGCCTGTTGATAGTCCTGCGGAGGGACCGCTGAGTCGGGCAGTGGGGTTCTCTCGACAGGCGAGGCGGAGGCCGTAGTGCCTTCGGGGCTCTTGTCGGGGCGACCGTTCTTGTTGAGGTACTCGTCTGCCATGGGGATTCCCGTGCCTGGTGACCAAACGTACAGGGCAATGATAGCGCGACCGACGGAGTGGCGGACACGCGCGTTCGTCCGTGGACGGGCTGTGGCGGTGGCAGGGCGGCGCTACAATGCTGTGCAAGGTTAACAATTCCTCACACGCATTTTGGGGAGGTGCGATGGCAGACGAGAGGGACGAGGCCCAGCGCCGCATGAAGGCCGTCGCGACTGAGGTGAGGTCGGCCGCCGCTCGTGGCGCCGCCGACGCCGCGAGCGAGGAGGAGAACCGCGCGAGCGCCCGCAAGGGAGCGCTCTTCTTGGGCGCCGTCGTGGCCGCGTACGTGGTGTACCTAGTGCTTTCCGGGCAGATGGCCACCTTTGTCGAGGCGCTTTCGGACGTGGACCTGCGCTGGGTGGCCGGCGCCGCCTTCTGCTTTGTCATGTACTTCATCTTTGGCGTGCTGGCCTACGCCATCGCGGTCTACCTGGACCACGACTCGCCGGTGGGCATCCTCGACCTCATGAGCGTCGAGGCGTCCGGCATCTTCTTTGGCAACCTGACGCCCATGATGGCGGGTGCCGTGCCGTCCCAGATCGTACGTCTCACCCGTACGGGACTCGACGTCGGCGAGGCGTCGGCCACGCAGTTCACGCGCTTCATCATGTTCCAGCTGGCGGTGGTGCTCTTTGCCGCGCTCATGCTCGTGGCCAAGCTGTCGTTCTTCTTTGAGGCGTACGGCAACATCGTCGTGCTCAACCTGTTGGTCTTTGGCGTGCACCTGGCCGAGTGCGTGGGACTCTTTGTCATCTGCCTGTGTCCCGGGCTCGTCATGCGTGTGGGCAACTGGGCCATCGAGTTTCTGTCCAAGCGCGGCTGGCTCAAGAACCGCAAAAAGATGGACGAAATGGTCAACGTCCAGGTGATGGAGTTCTCCGAGGCCTTCAAGCGCGCCGCGCGCGACCTGCCCTCGATGGGGCTGACCCTTCTGGTGACCATGGCGCAGCTGGCCAGCCTGTACATGATTCCCTGGTTCGTGCTGCACGCGTTTGGCCGCACGGGCGACTTCCTTGAGTGCCTGGCCGCGGGCTCGATGGTGCAGATGGTGGCCTCGGCCGTGCCGCTGCCGGGTGGCACCGGCGGCGCCGAGGGCGGCTTTGTGATGTTCTATCGGCACATGTTTGGTCCCGCGACGTCGGCGGGCTTCTTGGTGTGGCGCATCGTCACCTTCTTTGCGCCCACGATCATCGCCGCACCGCTTTTGGGCCTGACCACGCGCAACCGCACGGCGAGCATCTACCATCGCGTCCAGCGGCTGAAGAGCGGCAGGCGCGGGGGCGGCGCCTCGGTGCGCATTGACCCAAAGCGTCTTAGGAAGTAGCAAAGTTCGGCCGTCCTTTGGTTGTCTGTCGTCAATCGTCTCTTGTGGGTATCAAAGATCTGAGACCCCACCCGCCGCAGGTTGCTGCGGGTGGGGTCTCCGTCGTCACCTGTGGTTACGCTTGGAGATTTCAATAACCTCCCAGAGGATCTGCTTTATTGTTTAATTGACTGTGTTCTTGCCGACGGAATAAGATGTTTGAATGTGTTCTTGCTGACGGAATAAGATGTATTGGACTTCAACTAAGCGTACTGACATGTTACGCGAGGCAGGAAGGTGCCCATGATGGATGAAACGCAGCAGGGAAAGCTTGCCCATCGCGTCACGGGTGCCAATATGTCCAGACGAGGGTTTTTGCGCGGCGCTGCGACGGTCGTGACCATGGGATTCTTGGAGCTCCTTCCGCGTGTAGAGGGCGGCTACCTCACTCCCGTGTACGACGCGCTCGGGACGTCGACGGCCTTGGCACTGGAGGGTAGCTCCTCGTTTACCGTCACGGTGGTTGGTAAAGGTGAGGTCGGCTTCCACGTGGTGGACGTCTCCACGAAAGACTCGTCAGGCAATTACGCACCAGTGTACCAAGCTACCGTCACCGTCACCTCGCGCTTCAACAATAAGAGGGTCTCTGGCAAGACTGACAAGGAAGGCAACGTCATTCTCTCGATCGAAAGCCTCTGCCCCGCGCGCGTAGCGGGCTCCACCAATGACTACCAATGCAACGCGTCGATTTCCGTGACCACGGGCACCGACTCCCGGCCCCGTATGCGCGACTTCTCTGCTGGACTCGTCTCGTTGGAAGGCGCCTCTGGCGTCGTCATCGGGACTCACAAGCTCGACTCGAACGATTTCTATGTCGAGCGTTTCACATTTGACGACTGGGATGTTCACTACACGAAGAATAGCTTTCTTCGGAGCAAGATGAACACTTCGGACCATGCTATCGACATCCGTGTGGCAGGCGTCACAGGCAACGTGACGGGAACACTCACGGTCTTCGATGCCAAGGAGGGCACAAAGCTCTTGGGGCCTTTCCCAGCTAATGCGACCTACGATGCGTCAACCACGTATGCGTCTGCCCGCGTGACGGGCAAGTTCCTTGAGTCGGGGCATAGTCAGTGCTTCATCAAGGACTCCGTCATCCTGCAATACGACTATTCCTATGGCGGGAAGACCAAGACCGACAAGATAGAGATGAGCATTGAGGATACGCCAATGGACAAGGCGGTGGTGCCCTTCTACCCGCTGCCCTTCGATGCGGACTCGATCTTTTCGTTCTCCGCGAGCGGGGATTGGCCCTGCTTCAACGGACTAAGCTTCTCACTGCTTGACCCGGGCTTTCCGCTGACGGTGTCGTTCACCCCGATCACTCTCATCGTAGGCATCGGGCTCGATGCCTCCATGGTGAATGACAAGGGCAAGTTGTCCGCGACTGCTTGGATGAATGAGCCTCACCTCAACGCCATTCGGCGCCTCAAGAACACGAGCAACAGCATGGACTACCGAATGCGGCTGCGCGAGAAGAACAAAGCTGCCGTTGAAGAGGACGAGAACACCTCAAAGCAGAACAAGCACATCCTGGGAAACTTCGACCTGACGATCATTGCGCGCATCGTGGCATGCATCCAGTGGAGCGGTCTCAAGTCAGATCCAGACTACGGTTACAAGAAACTCTTTGACGGGAAGGGCAACTTCGAGGTAGGACTGTCCCTCTCAGGAGGCTTCACCGTCTCGGGCACAGTCGGTCCCGTTCCCATGTTCTTCTCCCTCACGGCGGGCGTGGCGGCCACTTTCGCAGGAATGCTGGACATCGCCAAGGAGATAGCGGAGTCGACGAGAGAGCTCGCACTCAAGGATGCTAATGTCAACCTCTCCGGTGCCGTCTCCCTCAACTTCAAGTTCTTCCTCACGGTGAGCGGGGGAGTGGGTTACAGTGGCCTCTGCACCCTTGGCATCAGCGCGACGGTTACCATCCCGATATACTTCGGGTGGAAAGAAAAGAAGACGAGCGGCCAGTCTGACCCGCACATCGCCATCGGTGTCACCTTTCTGCTCGAGGTCGTCTTCCAGTGCCTGCTCTTCAAGGTCTCTGGGCAGATCTGGTCGTATGCAAAGAACCCCTGGTTCGACAACTGGAAGAAGGGTGATGGCGCACTTGATGAAGCCTCGGTTGGCGATGATGCCTGGATTGCCGCAGGGGTGGAGCCGCGATTCTTGCTGGACCACGAAGGTGAGCTGCGCCACAGCTTCATCGCCGCCAATGACGGCACGCTGTTGAGGGGCAGTGACGACCCCTTTGCCGATATGATTCCCGTCACAAACGACCAAATGCATGGTGCGCGGGAGGCTGACGCAACAAAGGTTGCGTCTGACGAGGAGTCCCTGGACGCGGCTTCTGAGATGGCGCGTTTCGTAGCGGTGGAAACGGACGGTATGGAGAAAGTGTTCTTCCGCGCCGACGATAACACGTATGTCTACGTAGACAAGGCGCCCTGTGTGGTGATGGGGGAGGACGGCTCGGTCGTTACTGAGCTCGTTGACTGCCCAGGGACCAACACCTTCCGCTTTGTCGATGAGCCCCTGGCTGCACAGGCGGAGGATGTCGAGCTCGACGATCAGGAGGGTCCGACGGAAGATCTCCAGGCCCAGGATGCGCCGACGGACGAGGCGGGGGCTCAGGCTGTCCTGACGGAAGACCTTGAGGCCCAGGCTACTGTTGCGGAAGTGCCCGAGGCTTGGACGGACGAGTCGGACGACCCTGACTGGTCGGGAGTTGCTGCAGCCGTAATACCTAACGCCGACATCACAGATGGGCTACCTGCAGTTGAGCTTACTGCCGATGAGGCTCCTATGGACGAGATCTCCATGGACATGCTCCCCGCTGACGAGCTTCCCGCTGACGAGCTTCCCGCGGATGAGCCTCTCACAGAAGAGGCTCCTGAATACAAGGTTTCCGAGGACGAGGCAGAAGCCTTGCGGGCCCAGTCCGATGAAGACGCCCCGTTTGCGGGCGACCCGTTCCTTGGCTTTGCGCTTCCTGCGGGCGAGGAATACAGCTACCAGTACATTGAGGGAAAGACGACCGGAAACTACTGCGGCATTGCGGGAATCGCAGACATTGCCGAGCATGATGGAGTCACGCCAAGCGTTGACGTCGTTATCTATGATGAGGTATTCAGCGACCCACGCCAGCGTGTGGTAAGCATTGAGGGAGTTCCGCACCTCTTCCGTATCGTGACCATATCGTATCCCACCGCTACGGGTGAGCCGCGATGCAGGAGTCGCGTGGTGGCTTCGCGTTTTGACCTTGCGTCCCGGACGTGGGGCCAGCCCAAGGTTATCGAGTATGGAAGCGGCGACAAGGACCTTCCGCGCCTTGACATATTTGATTACGACTTTGACATCGTCGCCCGTCCTGCGTCGGCCCTGTGGACCAAGGGTGCTTCCGCGTGCCTCGTAGTTACGGGTGGCCTTCGTCCCAACGGAGATAACACATCCGTCTACGATGCGTTTGCCGCGCCCACGGTCTCCGTGGTGATCCTAGACCAAAGTCTGCGCGTCATGCACTGCTCGGTAAAGCGTGTTGACACGTCTCTTTATCCTGACGGCAACAAGCACACGATCCTTTGCCCGCGCATTGCCGACGGCTTTGCCTATGGCAGCTTGAGCGGTGCGATTGCCTACGCGTTCCTGCACAGGAGCGCTACGGAGGCGAATCTGCTTATGTCCTCTGCGGCAAGCGTCTCGTTTGGCGTTGGGTACTGCTACATTCGTGATGGGTACTTCAATCTGTCCGCCAACCTCAAGGATGAGGTGACACTTCCCTCAACGGTGACGGACATTGAAGTCGTTGCAGGGGGTTCACTCGAGAAGTCGTACGACTCCCTGCTCACATTGCTCTTCAATCGGTCGGACGGCTTTGACGTCTGCTCTGCGATGCTTCCCGAACACAAGGGCTTTGACAGCGTGGTGATCAAGCACAACGTGAGCAGCGACGACCCCCTTCCCGAGATCAAGCCTTGGTACTACCATGGTTCGTTCCTCTTTGTGAAGGAGCGTCCAGCCACGGAGAATGGACAGGAAAAGGACTTCTATCTCTATGAGGGGACATTTGACCCCACGAGCGACGGACAGAAAAGCCTGACGCCCAGGCGCGTGGACAAGGCAGGAATAAAGAGCGGCAGATTTTCCGTGAGTCCCTCGGGGAGCTACCTCTTCTACTACGAAACGTTCCGTGGCAATCCCGGGGATGACATTGATCCAGATACTGGCGAGCACACCCCGACGTATGACGAGGTCTATCGGATCATGGCGTCGCGTTACGTGGACGGCACCTTCTGCGAAGATTTCCCATTCTGCGAGCTCAACCACCCCGTTGACCACTTTGCCATTATGGACATCACTCAGGACGCGGGCACGTTCCTTGCCACCCAGATCACCGACGCCAGCAAGAGCCTCGCCTCTCTGCGCTACATTGCGGTGCCGCTCTCACTTTCGGCTGAGGTGGAGGCCATGACGCAGAAGGAAGACTTTGTCTACGCCGGCAAGAAGTGCCCATTCCAAGTCGATGTCCGCAACCACGGCAACCTCATCATCGAGGGCTTTGACCTCGAGCTGTTAGACTCTGCCGGCGCCGTGATCGACACCGTCGAGATTGGCAAGATCGACCCAGACAACATCTATCTGACTGCGTCAAGCACTAGCTGGGCAGAAAACCTCATGGGCGCTTCTGACCCCGAGACCCCCTTACGCCTCTCTGCGGCAGAGGAGCAAGGCCTTCTCATGCCGGGAAAGCTCGTCAAGTACGAGGTGGAGTTCAACATCCCCGAGAACTGGTCGGGGGAGAAGACCGTGCGCGTTCGGGTCGCAAACGCCCGCACACCTGACCTCGAGGCAATGAGTGAAGACGGCAACGTGGTCCGACACTTCCATGAGGGTGTGGACTCGTCGATCTTGCTCCATGGTGCTTCAGCCGAGGCGCTTCTCTACGATCCAGAGGAGTCCCAGAAAAAGAATGAGGAAGAGAACAAAAAGCGCAGGGAACAGCTGCCCAAGACTGCTGACCTCCTGAGTCCGCTGGATGCTGTCGGGCTTGCGGCGGGTGGCTTGGGGGCGCTGCTCGCTGGATACTCCGCGCGTCGCGTCGAAGTGGAGCGTGAACAGTTAGAGGGAGAAGGCGAGGATCTCGAGAAATGACATGCAAGGTGGCAAGAAGGTACTGGTGGGAAGATCGTGACAAGTGCGTGACGCTTCCTGGGCACCTGCTTGTGCTTCTTGTAGCGTTGATTGCCTGCTTTGCATTGCTACCCTGTCGCAGTGCGCTTGCCGTGATAGGCGTGACCAAACCCTGGGAATACACGCTAGATGGCAAGGGACAAGCCACCATAACGGCCTTCAACCCCAAGGGCACGGTTGCTAACCTCGAGGTTCCCTGCACCATCGACGGTCATGAAGTCGTTGGTATCGCAAACTCCGTCTTTGCGGGTGACACAGCCCTGAGCACCGTCACCCTCCCAAGTAGTATTACTTCGATGGGTGGCTCAGTATTTGCTGACTGCACCAATCTAGTGTCAGTGGACCTCGGAGCCATGGAGGAACTGGAGCGCATCCAGACGGCAAGCTTTGATGGCTGCACGTCGCTTACCTCGATCACCATTCCGGCAAAGGTGAAGATCATTGGCTCCTCGGCATTCCAAGGGTGTAACTCCCTCAAGAAGGTGACATTCCTCTCACCGTATAACCCTTATGACGACCCGTCGGTCTACCTCACCATTGGCGCCTACGCGTTCGAAGGGTGCACTGCGCTCGAGGCCATCGAGATTCCCGCGTGGACGGGCAAGATAGAGATGCAGGCCTTTCTCAACTGCACAAGCCTCAGCAAGGTTACCTTTCTGGGTGACGTCCTGACCGAGCTTGGGACGATGGCATTCGCTGGCTGCATTTCACTTGAGGAGGTTTGCTTGCCAGATGGCGACGTCTATCTGGGGAGGCAGTCATTCTCGGAGTGTGCTTCGTTGAGGTTTGTCGCCTTCACCAGCAAGCCCACCACCATTGGAGACGCCGTCTTTGAGGATTGCGGCAACCTAAGCCTTGTCGCCATTCCTGAAGGCACGGAGCCTTCCGACTGGTGGAAGCTGGGCATTCCATCTGACGCATCCTTTCTGGTGATCAGGGTAAATGAGGATGTTTCTCTCGACACCGTGACGGTCGTGGAGGCAATACGCGCGGAAGAAAGACAGCAGATTGACTTACCGGCCTCGGTCGGTACGCGACCCATTACTGAGATTGGGGAGTTTGCGTTTGCGGGTGACAGCGGTTTGTGGCTCGTAACCTTTCCGGACGAATGCCACGTTTCATCACTGGGGCGTTGCGCCTTCCAGGACTGCACGGGATTAAGGTCCATCACCATCCCCGAAAGCGTCGAAGCGCTCGGAAATGGTGTCTTTAGCGGGTGTTCCTCCCTCGGTATTGTGAGCTTTGGAACAAACCAGCTTGAGATTGTTCCTCATGGTGCGTTCGGTGAGTGCGCTTCTCTCGAGCGCATCCATCTTCCCGAGGGGCTGAAGACCATAGAGAGAGACGCGTTCTTCAATTGCACCTCTCTCAAAGAGATGTACCTTCCTGATTCGCTCACAACTATCGAATGCAATGCAATTTACTGTGACAATACGACGATGCCCATCAAGACCATGCGCATGCCTGACTCCGATGCGGCGATGAGCGTATGCAAGACAAGCGGCGGGGTCGAAAGTGACGCTTCGTTCTATGGCTCGTGGGACATGAAGAACATGACCTTCTTGGTTACCTGTGGGTCTTGGTTCGAGGCAAATTGGCTGAATCCTCGTTTGGACGGTACGTCAACTACAGCAACGCTTCCAACAACGACGCGCACCTACGTGCCCGTTGACCTCGCCGAGGAATCGGTCAGCATCACCGAGAAGAAGAACCCCACCTTCAACGGTGCGCCCCAAGGGCCCGCGCTGACCATCTCGCGCTGGTATCACAGCTTGGAGCTGCCGACGGATTACAGCTTTGTGTACACCGAGGAAAGCATCAACGCTGGTGCCACCTCGGCCATCATGCGGGGCGATGGGGTCAGGTTCAAGGGCGAAGTTGAGATTGCATATCAGATTGAGCCGGCTAACCTGAACGATTGGAAGGACGCGCTGCGGGCAGACCCACTCATCTCGGGTTGCTTCTGGGACTATGACGACTGGACGCCGATTCCCTCCAAGCTGGTCATCGATGGATTTGAGAGCGGCTTGTACTCCTATACGATGAAGGCGGCGGACTATCGCATCGATGGGTATGCCAACAACTCAAGTGCAGGGGAGGCAGCCATTGCCCTGATGGGCGAAGGAAACTTCACCGGGTCATGCGACCTTACCTTCACCATCTCAAAGCGAGACCTGGCTACCGAGGCCGTGGTGGAAGAGATTGGTGACCAGTGGTACACGGGTGAGGAGATCAAGCCAACGCCTTCCGTCAGCGTGCCCAATCGCAATGGCAAGCCAATCGAGCTTGGCGAGGAGTACGGTGACTTCTCGCTTTCTTACGAGAACAACGTGAACGTGGGGACTGCGACCGTGGTCATCACGGCGCTTGATGAAGCCAACGTGTCAGGTAGCACGAGAGCGACGTTCAAGATCAAGTCGGTTAATCTTGACGATGCGACGATTGCTCCCGTTGACGATCAGGTTTTCACGGGCACAGGGATACAACCCGAGCTCGATGTGCGCATTGATGGAGAGCAACTCTCGCCAGGCAAGGCGTATACGGTCACGTACGAGGGCAATGTCAACGTGGGGACCGCGACGGCCACGCTCGTTGGCGTCGAACCTTACTGTACGGGCACCAGGACTGTGGAGTTCCAGATCGTGCCCAAGGAAGTGACGGTGACCGCTCAGGATATCTCGAAGGTTTATGGGACAGATGACCCAGAGCTCACAGCTGTGGTTGAGGGGCTTATCGGCTCGGACCAGGTTGCCTATGGGCTCTCGCGCGAGGCAGGGGAGGATGCCGGGACCTATGCCATTACCGCAACGGGCGATGAGCTGCAGGGCAACTACCACGTTACGTATGAGGATGCCGTGTTCACCATCGAGTGCGCGGGGCTTGGAGCCACCGTGCTTGCGGAAGCCATTCCCGCACAGACGTATCGTGCGAAGGCCCTGGAGCCTGAGTTGACGCTCTGCCGTTCCGACAACGGTCAGAAGCTTGTGGCAGGAACAGACTTCGAGGCAACGTATCGCGACAACGTCTCCGCCGGGACCGCCTTCGTCGAGATTACGGGAGTGGGCAACTACAACGGCTCGATGCTTCTGCAGTTTGACATACAAAAGCTGGACATCTCTGGCGCGGAGGTCGTTGTGTCGTACCAGGTCTATACCGGCGAGGCCATCGAGGCACTCCCGTCACTGGTGCGTGTTGAGGTTGATGGGGAGTGGGCAGACCTGACCCTTGATGATGACTACGAAGTCTCTGGGTGGAGGGAGAACGTCAATGTTGGTACGGGCTTCCTGACCGTATCGGGAACGGGCAGCTGCTACGGGCAGAAGACCGCCGCCTTCGAGATTCACAAGCTTAATGACCTCAGCTATGGGGAGGTCTGGCCCATTCCTGACCAGACGTACTGCCTGAGGGAAATCTATCCCCACACGGTGGTCACGCTCGGAGACGCGCTGCTCGTTGAGGGTGTTGACTACGTTGTGAACTGGTCGGGCAATCAAGACGTGGGCATTGCGACGGGGACGGTGTCTGGAGTCGGGGAGCTCAAGGGGGAACTGGGAGCGACGTTCCGCATTCTCCCGCTCGACATATCGGATGCTGAGCTCACGTACAAAGGCGAGCCTGCTCGGTGGTGGGGAGGACAGCCTCAGCGTTACTACCCCAAGGTAACCATCGGTTCGCATGAGCTGGTGCCAGGCGTCCATTTCGAGTGCTCGTTCCTGGACAACACAGAGATCGGGACGGCAACCGTTATTGTCAAGGGCATAGGTAACTGCGTCGGTGAGGCGCGGACCACCTTTGATATAGCGCCATGCCTGGCACGCATCATTCCTGATGACGCAAGCAAGGAGTATGGAACGGTCGATCCGCCGCTCACTGCGTCGGTGAACTATCTCTTTGGGGCGGATACCGTGGAGTATGACCTCGTGCGCGAGGAGGGCGAGAGCGTCGGCACCTACCAGATAACGTCTGCTGGCGAGGAGTTCCAGGGCAACTACCAGCTCGTGTGCGATGCGACGGCAACGTTCACCATCACGCCCGCAGACCTCTCAGCAGCCGTTGTCACAGCTGAGGACCAAGTCTTTGACGGGACGCCACGTGAGCCTCAAGTAAAGGTGATGCTTCGCGGCACCGAGCTCTCCGAGGATGATTATCAGGTGACCTACGCCAACAACGTCAACGTTGGCGAGGCGAGCGTGACTGTAACGGGAACGGGCAACTATGTGGGCTCCGCAAGAGGGTCGTTTGCCGTCCTCCCACGTAAGGCAACCATCGTGCCCGATGCTGCTTCCAAAGCCTATGGGGAGAACGACCCACAGCTTACCGCTACCGTGACGGGCGTCGTGGATGCTTCCACGTTGCACTACGATCTTTCCCGTTTGCCGGGCGAGGGCGTCGGGGCCTACGAGATATCTGCTTCGGGCGAGGTTCTTCAAGGCAACTCTGAGGTCGTGTTTGGGACGGGAACCTTCACGATCACGCCTGCTGACCTCTCTTCTGCCGTGGTGACGCTTGATGACCAGGTCTATTCCGGCGCGGAGCTCACTCCTGAGGCGGATGTCGTCCTAGACGGAGAGACGCTTGTAGCGGGCATTGACTATGCTCTTGCGTATGACAAGAACGTCGATGCCGGCACCGCGACGGTAGCGGTTACAGGTGTGGGCAACTATATGGGAGAGACGGCAGCCACCTTTGCGATCCTGCCCCGAGACATCTCGGGGAGTAACTGCCAGGTGCTCACGCCCATCCAAAAGTGGGAGGGCGTTGCGCTGACCCCCAATCCGTCCGTGGTGAGCGTGACACTTGAGGACGAATCAGTACGGTACCTAGAGCTTGGCAAGGACTATCGGGTTACGGGTTACAGGGATAACACGGACGTTGGAACCGGCACGGTGCTCATAGAGGGACTAGGCAACTATGCCGGTGAGAACTCCGGAACCTTTGCCATCATGAACGAGCGAGACCTTTCGAAAGCGCAGGTCGAGGTGGCCGACCAGCGGTATACCGGAGCGGAGTTGGAGCCAACGGTCAAGGTGACCTTTGATGGGGTCGACCTGCTGGTGCGTCAGGGGGTCGATTTTGTAGCTACGTACTCTGACAACGTGAAGGTGGGAGACGCCACGGTGAAGCTCACGGGGGTTGGAGCGCTTACGGGCTCGATTGAGACGACCTTTTCGATACTTCCTGCTGACCTCTCTGGGTCTGTGGTGACGGCAGAAGACCAGATGTATCGCGGCGTTGCCCTCGAGCCTTCCGTGACGGTCACGCTTGGTGGCGTCGTGCTTCCCGCCGACGATTACGAGGTCTCGTATTCGGATAATGTTGCTGCCGGAACGGCGGCTGTGACCGTTGCGGGAAGGGGCAATTGCTTCGGCCAGGCTGGCGGCACGTTTGCCATTGCCCAGGCACCCGTCACGGTGACGGCGGAAGACGTCACCAAGGCGTATGGAGAGGACGATCCACAGCTCAAGGCCACGGTGACGGGCGTCGTGGATGACTACCACGTCCTGTTTGGCCTTTCGCGAGAGACGGGTGAGAACGTCGGCTCATATGCGATTGCCGCCTCGGGAGAGAAGGATCAGGGCAACTATTCCGTGAGCTTCTTCGGAGGAACGCTGACCGTTTTGCCTGCAGACCTCTCCTCTGCCGTTGTTGAGGTTCCTGACCAGGCGTTTGACGGTTCCGCAAAGGAGCCGGAGGTAACCGTGCGTGTCGGTGGAAAAACGCTGGTTAGAGACGTGGACTACGACGTCTCGTACGCTGACAACGTGGCAGCTGGCGAGGCAACGGTTACCGTAACGGGCAAGGGCAACTACACTGGCATTGCCTCGGGGACGTTTGTGATTGCGGCTCGCGATTTGGCTCATGTGGAGGTTGCCGCTCCTCCTGACGAGACCTACAACGGGACGCGTCACACGCCGTCGGTCATGGTGACGGATGGGGACGCCGTCCTTGTCGCCGGCAAGGACTATGCCCTCAGCTATGGCAACAACGTTGACGCAGGTAGTGTGCGCGTGAGCATTGTGGGCAGAGGCAACTATGCGGGCAAGGCTAAGACCTCGTTCCAGATTCTGCCCCGGGCCGTCACGGTGGTGGCAGATGACGCTGTCAAGACGCATGGTACAGACGACCCGCTGCTGACCGCGACTGTGTCTGGAGTGGTGGATGACTACCTTGTGACGTACGAGCTTTCGCGCGAAGTAGGAGAGGACGTCGGGTCTTACGTCATTGCTGCCACGGGTGGTGCTGAGCAAGGAAACTATGTCGTGTCCTTCTTGAAAGGCACGTTTGAGATTCGCCCCGAGAGCCTTGTGGATGCCGAGGTCTTGGTTGCCGACCAGACGTACGCTGGTCTGGCACTGACGCCCGAGGTGACTGTGAAGCTGCGGGACGTCACGCTCGAGGAGGGCACGGACTACACGGTGAGGTTCCTCAACAACGTACGAGCAGGGACAGCGACCGTCGTGATTGGAGGGTCAGGGAACTTTGTGGGGACGGCTCAAGGGCGGTTTGCAGTGAAGCCTGCCCAGCTTGTAGCAACGTATGTCGGCGAGTCGATTGCCTGGGACGAAAAGCCTGCACTTGAGGTGGTGGTGACGGGATTCGTCAACGGCGAGGACGAGACGTCCGCCATCGGCTTTGAGAGGCCTGCCGTTGAGGCTCCCACGAGGCCCATGCCGGGAGGTAGCTACGTGCTTGCGCCATCGGGAGGTGCCGCCCACGACTACACCTTCGTCTATGAGGAAGGGATGCTGAAGGTGGGCCTGCGTCCGGTCGAGCATGACCCGCATGCGGAGGAGGGACTGGTGTTTGACGGATCCGAACAGGTGGGCGTCTTGCCAGGCGAGGGGTTCGCTGTGGCGGGCGGTTCAGCGACGTCGGCGGGAGAGCACCAGGCGACGGTGACACTGGACGACGGCTGGTCTTGGGCTGACGGCTCCACGGAGCCTCGCCGACTGCGCTGGGAGATTCTTCCTGCCGACCTAGCGGGTGCTTCCGTCGGTCCTATCGCCGACCAGCTGTACACAGGGGGAGCGCTCACCCCAGAGACGGAGGTCACCTTTGCTGGGCACGTGTTGGTTAAAGATCGTGACTACACGCTCTCGTGGTCAGGAAACGTCGAAGTTGGCACCGCGGTCGTGACTATCACGGGCGTTGGCAACTATGGGGGAACGACGTCTACGACGTTCGTCATCGTCGAGCCGCGATATGAGCTGGTGTCTGGGGAAGGTGCAGTCGTGCAAAAGGCCAGCGGGTCAACCCTCACGTTTGTCTTCGAGCGGATAGGCGACAATCCGGGCACCTTCGGACACTTCACAGGAGTTGAGGTTGATGGCGGTGCGCTGAGCCAAGATGCCTACGACGCCGTGCCAGGCAGCGTCTCTATCACGTTAAATGCCAGGTACCTCGACACGCTTGGTGCGGGACGTCATACCCTCAGGGCACGCTTTGATGACGGCTTTGCCGACGCGAGCTTTGTGGTGAAGGAGGCTCGCAAGGACGACCCGGTCATTCCCCGCACGGGCGACCCCATGGCATCCTCGCATCAGCTCCTTGTGACTGCCTCGGTGGGTGCTGCCCTCGTGACTGCTGGAGTAGCGGTCCTCAAGAAAAAGAGGATCGTGTGCGGAGCTGATCTGCCCTGACGTTTCGTATGGAGGCACAGGCGATCTGGTGAGGTGTGCGCTACCATCTGGGAACGCCATTCAATTTGTTGCCACTTGTTCTGGGCAGCCGCGGGTACTCCATTCGCTTTGGCACCACTGTCCTAGACCCATCACGAAGAGCAGGAATGGTCCGAAGTGTGGGTTGGGCGCTTGTCAGCTCGAATGGGGTGCAACCATGTGTGGTGTCACTCCTTGGCCAGTTCCTTTGCGCGCTCGATGCGGGCGAGGACGTGGTCCTTGCCGGCCAGCGCGAGCGTCTCTCCGATGCCCGGGGATGCGGCGCTGCCCACCACGGCCACGCGGATGGGCTGGAAGACCTTGCCCTTTCCCATGCCGAGCCGCTCGGGCAGGGGATCGAGCGCGGCCTCGATGTCCTCGGGCGTCCACTCGTCAAGGGCGGCGAGCGCCTCGGCGGCCGCGTCAAGAGCTGCGCGTGCGCCGTCCTTGGCCAGCCACTTCTTGACAGCCTTCTCGTCGTACTCCAGCTCGTCGTCGGCGGTGTAGAGGTAGGCCGCCTGGTCCACCACGTCGCCCACGAGCGTCGTGCGCGGCTTGAGCGCCGCGGCCAGAAGGTCGTACCACGCCGCGTCGTGCAGGCACTCGCCGGCGGGCTCGAAGTCCGCGGCGTGCAGCTGCGGGATGAGCACCTCGTCGGCAAAGGTCTGGTCGTCCATGGCATGGAGGTACTCGCCGTTGATGAAGTCGAGCTTCTTGGGGTCCATGATGGCGGGGTTCTTGCTCACGTGGTCCAGGCTGAACTCGCGGGCGAGGCGCTCGCGGCTGATGACGGTGCTCTCGCCGTCAGGTGCCCAGCCCAGAAGCGACAGGTAGTTCACGAAGGCGTCGGACAGGTAGCCTGCGTCACGGTACTCCTCGACGCTCGTTGCACCGTGGCGCTTGGAGAGCTTCTTGCCGTCGGTTCCCAGGATCATGGAGATGTGCGCAAAGACGGGGGTCGGCGCACCGAGAGCCTCGTAGACCATGATCTGGCGCGGGGTGTTGGACAGGTGGTCGTCGCCGCGGATGATGTGGGTGATGCCCATGCGGGCGTCGTCCACCACGGTGGCAAAGTTGTAGGTGGGGGTGCCGTCGGAGCGGAAGATGATGAAGTCGTCTAGCTCCTTGGCGTTGAAGGTCACGTCGCCATGGACCGCGTCGTGCACGATGACGTCGCCGCGGCCGTCGGGCACCTTGATGCGGATGGTGTAGGGCTCGCCGGCGTCCACGCGGGCCTGGGCCTCGGCGGGATCGATGTTGCGGCAGGTGCGCTGGTAGCCCTGGAAGGTGTCCTTGCGCTCCTGGGCCGCCTTTCGGTCAGCCTCGAGCTTCTCGGGCGTGCAGAAGCAGTAGTAGGCCTTGCCCTCGGCAACCAGACGCATCGCGGCCTCTTTGTAGATGGGCAGGCACTCCGTCTGCCAGTACGGGCCATAGTCGCCGCCGACCTCGGGACCCTCGTCCCAGTCGAGCCCCAGCCAGCGCATGGCGCGCAGGATGATCTGGGTGTTCTCCTCGGTGGAGCGGGTGGGGTCGGTGTCGTCGATGCGCAGGATGAAGGTGCCGCCG
>CADBRX010000006.1 GCA_902797175.1 uncultured Coriobacteriaceae bacterium
GCGTCTCCAGAACATGGGCATCAAGACCAACGTCATCATCGCCGACTACCAGGTCATCACCGACCGCGACACCACCGAGCACATCGCTGACAACGTGCTCAACATGGTCGTCGACTACCTCGCCTGCGGCATCGACCCTGCAAAGACGATGATCTTCACGCACTCCGCCGTGCCCGCGCTCAACCAGCTCATGCTGCCGTTCCTCTCGCTCGTGTCCGAGGCGGAGCTCCAGCGCAACCCCACCGTCAAGGCCGAGCAGGAGGCGAGCGGCCATGCCCTCACGGGCCTTCTGCTCACCTACCCCGTACACCAGGCCTGCGACATCCTCTTCTGCAAGGGCAACATCGTGCCCGTGGGCCGCGACCAGCTTCCCCACATCGAGATCACGGCAAAGATCGCCCGTCGCTTCAACGAGCGCTACGCGCCGGTGTTCCCCGAGGTGGCAGGCCTTCTCACGAGCACGCCGCTCCTCCCCGGTCTCGACGGTCGCAAGATGTCCAAGAGCTACGGCAACGCCATCGCCCTCTCCATGACGGCCGAGGAGACGGCCAAGCTCATCAAGAAGGCAAAGAGCGACTCCGAGCGCAACATCACCTTCGACCCCGAGAACCGCCCCGAGATCTCGGGCCTGCTCACGACTGCGGGCATCTGCCTGGGACGTGACCCCAAAGAGATTGCCGACGAGATCGGCATGGGCGGCGCGGGCCAGCTCAAGCGCGTCGTGACCGATGCGGTCAACGGCTACTTCGAGCCCATCCGCGAGCGCCGTGCGGAGCTCCTGCAGGACATGGACTACATCCGCGACGTGCTGCACGAGGGAAACCGCCACGCCAACGAGATCGCCGACGCGACCCTCGCCGAGGTCCGTGAGGCCATGGGCATGGTCTACTAGGCATCTATTGGTGTACTAGGCACCTTCACTTCTCCCAAAGGGGAACTCCCCTTTGGGAGTTTTTTTACTTGACCAGGGCCTTTAGAGCGTCTATGGCAGTCCGGAAACCCTCGGTCTGCCTTTTGTCGAGGTCCTGCGTGCTGCTCACCGTGAACATGCCATCCACATCCATCTCGCCGTCCTCGTCAACATAGGCGAAGGTGACGCTCGAAGTGGGAGCGTCGAGTGCCAGGAACTCGCTATCCGGACGCTCGGAGGCTGCGCGGAGGTCATACTCGAGGGCGATGCGCTCGAACTCGTCAAAGGCCGTCGCGTCAAGCCTGGCGCGCCCCTTCTTCTCTCGAGCGCCCCATGTCTCCTGCCTGCTCCATTCGAGCAGCGCGCCTCTGCCTTCACGCGTGAGCGATATGGAATCCATGCCGCCGTCCATGCCGCCCCCGTAGCTATACCCAACAGAGAACAGGTCCTCGCCGGCAACGAGAACGGGCTGCTCGGCATCGGCGTCTTCGCAGGCAGTGAGCCCGAGCATGGTCATCAGACCTCCCGAAAGCTGCATGAACGACCTTCGATCCATCATGCGATCACCGCCCCGTCATTCGGTGGGGATATTGCTCCAGAGCCGGTACGACCCCGGCCCAACGTCGGCAAAGAACGAGACCTGGTACTCGTCATCGATTCGCCCGAGCTCGTAGAGCCCCTCATACGACGCTCCGTCCTCGTAGAAGAACACCACATCGTTCTCCGGCTCGAGGTAGCAGAGCGTGCCCGCGGCGCCTGTGGCAAGCGGCGTGTCCGACGTGTCGAGCGGCTCGTCAAGAGAGAAGACCTTCCCGCTCTCCGCGTAGCTCTCGAGCGCGATGTCGAGCGGGCAGCGCTCCGCGAGGTCCAGGGCAGCGGAACTGTCATTCAAGGTGACGCCGAGCTGGAAGCCGTCAAAGGAGAAGGTCAGGGTCGCGGGCTCCGCGTATGGCACACCCTCGCTCGCGGCGGCAAGCTCCGCCAGCGCGGTCGTGACCGCGTTGAAGCCCTCCCACTCCGTCTTAGTGAGGTCCTGCGTGTCTCGGATTCTGAAGGAGGCATCACTGTCGTAGGAGCCATCCTCCTCCATGACGGAGAACGAGATGCTGCTCGTCGGCGCATCGAGCGCAATGAGGCCGCTCTCCTTGCGCCTCGATGCGCCGAGCAGGTTGTAGTCGTTGGCGATCTGGGCGAAGCGTTCGAAGGCGCTCTCGTCGACCACGTAGTCCATGCCGGTCTCGCGCGAGTTGTGCCACTCGCGACTTCTCGTGGAAAGCGTGACGGTGCCATCCTTTTGCCGCCTGAGCTCAGATGACTGGCCTCCTCCGGTCATGCCGCCACCGGAGGTATAGCTCACGCTCCTGATGAGACGACCTTCGTACGCGGCGTTCTTCTCACAACCAGCCAGACCAAACAGAGCCATGGATCCTGCCCCCATTCCCAGCCTTGCGAACGAACGGCGCGTCAGCATGATCGCCCTCCTATGTGCGCTCCCCTACTTGAGCGTGGCGTACATGATGGCCTTGATGGTGTGCATGCGGTTCTCCGCCTCATCAAAGACCTTGGATTTCGGACCCTCGAAGACCGCGTCCTCGACCTCCATCTCGGTGACGCCAAAGCGCTGTGCAATGTCGGCGCCCACGGTCGTGTTGGTGTCGTGGAACGACGGCAGGCAGTGCAGGAAGATGGAGTCCTTTGCCGTGTGCGCCATGAGCTCCTCGGTCACGCGATAGGGCGAGAGCTGCTCGATGCGCTCGGCCCAGACCTCGTCGGGCTCACCCATCGAAACCCACACGTCGGTGTAGACCACGTCGGCCCCCGTCATGCCGGCAACGGGATCGTCAGTGAGCGTGACGGTGCAGCCGTTGGCCTCGGCGATGGGCTTGCAGGCGTCAACGACGTCGTCCGCGGGCCAGCAGCTCTTGGGGCCGCAGGCCACGAAGTTCATGCCCAGCTTGGTGCAGACGACCATGAGCGAGCGCGCCACGTTGTTCTTGGCGTCACCCATGAAGACGAGGGTCTTGCCCTTGATGTCGTAGTTGAAGCACTCCTGAACGGTGAGGATGTCGGCGAGCATCTGCGTGGGATGCCACAGGTCGGTGAGGCCGTTCCACACCGGCACGCCGGACTTGGCGGCAAGCTCCTCCACGTCGGACTGGAGGAAGCCGCGGAACTCAATGCCGTCATACATGCGTCCCAGCACGCGGGCCGTGTCCTCGATGGACTCCTTCTTGCCCATCTGCGACCCCGAGGGGCCCAGGTAGGTCACGCCCATGCCCAGGTCCATGGCGCCAACCTCAAAGGAGCAGCGCGTGCGCGTCGAGTCCTTCTGGAAGAGCAGCACGACGTTCTTGCCCTCGAGGTACTTGTGCGGGGTTCCGGTGCGCTTGAGGTCCTTGAAGTTCTTGGAGAGAGCGAGGAGGTACTCGATCTCGGCGGTGGAGAAGTCCAGCAACTTGAGGAAGCTGCGGCCAGAGAGGTTGACGCCCATGTGGTGATTCCTTTCGTGCGAACGGCAAAGCATTGTTCTTGTACGTAGTGATTCTATCAGTTTGCCTGACTCGCAAGGGATACTCCCCCTTGAGTCAGGCGCGGCCTGCGAGACCTACAGCTCTTCGCGGCTGAAGGCCATGCTCATGCAGTGCGGGCCACCGCGACCGCGCGAGAGCTCCCCCGAGGGGATCTCCAGAAGGTCGAAGCCCTCCTTGTAGAGGATGTCGTTGGTCACCGTGTTGCGCTGGTACACGAAGACGCGGCCAGGGGCTACGGCCAACGTGTTGGAGCCGTCGTTCCACTGCTCGCGCGTGGCCGCGATGGCGTCATCGCCACCACACCTGATGAGGCGCACCGCGTCGAGGCCCAAGGCGCGTGCCAGGATGGTGCCCAGCGTGTCGTCGTGCTGGCGAATGGACACCTCGCCGACCTGCCTTCCGCGCGTGATCTCGAACACGCGCAGGGTCCCCAGGATTCCCGGGTGCATGGTGAAGGCGTCCACGTCAAGCTGGGTAAAGACGGTGTCCAGATGCATGAACGCACGCTTGCGCGGGATGAGCATGGCGAGCACGCGGTCGACGCCCGCCTCCTCGCCGCCCCAGAGCACCTGCTTGGCAAAGGCGTCGACGGCAGCCGACTGGGTGCGCTCGGAGATGCCCACGGCGAGCGTGCGGTTGCCGAGCACGAGGATGTCGCCACCCTCGATGTGGTAGGGCATCTCGCGCCCATACCAGCGCGGCACCCCGGCATAGGAGGGGTGGTACGAGAAGATCATCTCCCCCAGGAGCGTCTCGCGACGGCGCGTGGCCGAAAGCATGCGGTTGATGCCGACTCCCCCGCCGATGACCGTGAACGGGTCGCGGGTGAAGTAGGTGTTGGGCACCGGGTCGACCAGCAGGCCGTCCTCCTCGCTACCGTTGACGTTGAGGCGGTCGGCCAAGGACTTCGCCACGTGCGCGGAGGCGTCCACCTCGTCGGCACGGATGCCCGCGATGGCCTTGCGCACGAGGTCCACGGAGCTTCCCTGTTCAAGGAGCAGGTCGCTGACAAGGCCCTTCAGGGCGTCGCAGCCCTCAAGCCCGCACTCCTCGACATAGAACTCCACAAAGCGCTCCCGCCCGTTTGGGCAGGCGTCCAGCGCCTCGGCCACGAGCTGCTCGAGGTAGAGCACCTCGACGCCCTCTTCCTCAAGCATCCGTGCAAAGGCGTCGTGCTCGCGCTGCGCCTCCTCGAGGAAGGGGATGTCGTCAAAGAGCAGGCGCCCGAGGTTGTCGGGCATGAGGTTGAGCAGCTCGTCTCCCGGACGATGCAACATGATGGTCCTGAGCTTCCCAATCTCCGAATGGACGCAAAGTCCCGCAGCCATAGCAACCTCCGCAGCCGTCGCTCCCCTAATGAAGACCCATCGTAGCAAAGGGAGCACGTACCGTTCACGATTCACCTTCCCTGCACACCTCATGCGCGGTAGAATATGCTTTCGTATCTTCATTACACAAGAAGGCGGTGTCGGTGCCATGGCCAAGAAGAAGCGTGACGAGAAGGACAAGCGCAAGGGGGGACGCTCTCAAGCCCCGTCGCGTCCCTCCAAGAAGGAGCTCAAGCTCGGCAAGAGCCGCAAGCGGGCGGTAATCAAGCCAGCCATCGAGGAGGAGCGCACGCTCGACTTCTCCTATACCCAGGGCCGCGAGGTCAGCTGGCTGCGCTTTGACGAGCGCGTCCTCGACGAGGCGCTCGACGAGACGGTCCCTCTCTTCGAGCGCATGAAGTTCGTCTCGATCTTCGGCAGCAACCTCGACGAGTGGTTCATGGTGCGCATCGGATCGCTCTCTGACCTCACGCGCCTCAAGCACCAACCACGCGACATCCGCTCCAACGAGACGCCCGGCGAGCAGATCGACCACGCCCTCTCCATTCTTCCCGGGCTCCTCAAGAAGCAGGCGGCGGCCTTCTCGGGCATCGAGGCCAACCTTGCGGGATCTGGCCTCACGCGCGTGCGCGCAGCCGACCTCACCGACGTCGACCTGCGCGCCATCGCACAGTACTACAAGCACAACGTGGCACCTATCATCAGCCCCATGATCGTCGACCCGCGCCACCCCTTCCCCAACCTCAAGAACGGACGCCTCTACGCGATCTGCTCGCTTGACGGCACCGACGAGGAAGGGCTTCTGGGCATAGTCGAGGTACCCCACTCGCTCCCCCGCGTCGTGGAGCTGCCCTCGACGCAGCGCAACTGGCGCTATGTCCTGCTCGAGGACGTCATCCTCTCCCGCCTCTCCGAATGCTTTGGCGACTACGCCCCCACCAGCTCCGCCGTCATCCGCGTCACACGCAATGCCGATGTCGACCCGGACGAGGGCTCCGACGTCGACGAGGACTATCGCCAGCACATGAAGGCCGTCCTCAAGCGTCGCCTGCGCCTGCAGGCGGTACGCCTCGAGATCGACCGCGACCTTGACGAGGACGTCGTCGCCTTCATCACCGACGCCATGCACCTCGAGCCGTCCCACGTGTTCCACACCCAGATGCCGCTCGACCCCGGCTACGTCTTTGGGCTCGAGGACCACATCCCCCTGGAGTGGCGCGAGAAGCTGCTCTACGAGCAGAAGGAGCCGCAGGACTCCCCCATGGTCGACCTCAGCCGCCCCATGCGCGAGCAGGTCGAGGACCACGACATCCTTCTCTTCTACCCCTACGAGGCCATGACGCCGCTTTTGCGCCTCTTGCGCGAGGCGTCGGTCGACGAGTCGTGCATCTCCATCAAGATCACCCTCTACCGCGTGGCCAAGCAGTCCAAGCTCTGCGAGAGCCTGATCGCCGCCGTCGAGAACGGCAAGGAGGTCACCGTCCTCATGGAGCTGCGCGCCCGCTTTGACGAGGCCAACAACATCGCCTGGGCAGAGCGGCTCGAGAGCGCCGGCTGCACCGTCATCTACGGCTCCGAGGGCTTCAAGTGCCACTCCAAGATCTGCCAGATCACCTATCACGAGCACAAGCAGGTCCGCCGCATCACCTGCCTGGGAACGGGCAACTTCAACGAGAAGACCGCGCGCCTCTATTCCGACTTCATGCTGCTCACGGCCCACGAGGGCATCGGCGACGACGGCAACGCCTTCTTCCGCAACCTGTCGCTCGGCAACCTCTATGGCTCCTACCAACATCTGGGCGTCGCTCCCGTGAGCCTGAAGCCGCTCGTCATGCGGGGCCTCGACCGCGAGATCGACCGCGCGCGCAAGGGCGAGCCCGCACAGGTCTTCATGAAGATGAACTCGCTCACCGACCGCGACGTCATCGACAAGATCGCCGAGGCGTGCCAGGCGGGCGTGACCGTGGTCATGATCATCCGCGGCATCGCCTGCATCAAGGCAAACGTCCCCGGCCGCACGGAGGGTCTCGTCGTCCGCCAGATCGTGGGCCGCTTCCTCGAGCATGCGCGCGTCTACGCCTTTGGCGTCGACACCGACCTCGTGTACCTGTCCTCGGCCGACATGATGACCCGCAACACCGAGCACCGCGTCGAGATCGCCTACCCCGTCCTCGACGATTACTGCCGCTCGCTGGTCATCCAGTACGTCAACCTGCAGCTGGCCGACAACACCAAGGCCCGCCAGCTCACGAGCGACGGCACCTGGGAGAAGGTCGTGCCCGAGCCGGGCGAGCCCGCCATCAACAGCCAGGAGCTGCTCATCGCCGTGGCGGAGATGCGCGCCGGCGCCGACGAGGCCGAGCTCGCCCCCATGACGCCCTTCACCCGCATCATCCCCGACCTCACGCTCGAGCAGCTGCGCCGCGTGTCGGCCATCCCGAGCCACATGTTTGAGGATGAGGCCGAAGGCGAGGGCGAGGCCGCTGGAGAGGCTCCCGCCGAGACACCGGCAGAGCAAGCGGCGCCCGTAGAGCCCGAGAGCGTCGAGGCCCACATCATCGAGGAGATCGAGGAGGAGCTCGAGGAGGAGGCCGTCGAAAAGGAGCAGGCACAGACGCGCTCCGCGGCGGCACCCGAGGAGCCCCAGGTCATCGCCAAGCGCAAGCCTGGCCGCTTTGCCGTGGGGTTCAAGCTCATCGCCATGGGCCTCAAGGCGATCTTCACCGGTCGCATGTCGGAAAGGCGTGAATAGGCTCACATGGCTGCTTTGATGGGTCAGAAGCTCACCATGCGCGTCGAGCGCATGTCCTACGGTCCTGACGCGATTGCCCACAGCGAGGACGGCAAGACCGTCTTCGTCACGGGAGGAGCCGTGCCGGGAGACCTCGTCGAGGCTGAGGTGACGGAGGAGCGGCCGACCTTTGCCCGGGCAAGGCTGCTGCAGGTGGTTGAGCCATCCGGTGACCGCGTGACGGCGCCCTGTCCCTTCGTGGACCTCTGTGGCGGATGCCCCTGGGCACACCTCTCGCGCGAGGCGCAGCTCAAGGAGAAGCGCGACAACGTCGTGGGCTCCCTTGTCCGCATCGCCCACATGGATGCCGCCCGTGCCGAGGACCTCGTCGCCCCTGTGGAGCGTCCCGGTGACGACTGGGGCTATCGCAACAAGGTGGAGCTCGGCATCTCCTCACGCGGCGGCAAGGCCCTGGTCGGCATGCACGCTGCAGGCGATGCGGGCATCATCAAGGTCGACCGCTGCCCCCTCTTTGACACCAAGAGCCAAAAGGCCGTCAAGGCGGTCTCAGGCGCGCTCTCCTACCTCGCGAACTCCCACGGCCTCGAGGTCGAGCGCGTGGGCATCCGCGCATCGCGACGCACCAAGGACCTCGAGATCGCCCTCTGGACGCCCACGGGAGCCTTCCCCCGTGCCCAGGTCGCAAAGGTGCTGGGTGACGCTGCCAAGGCGAGCTCCGTGGTACGCGTGCTCACCAAGGGGCCGCAAAAGGCGCGCCGTGTCACGGGCGTGGAGCGGCTCTCCGGCAAGGGAAGCTGGGAGGAGCTCATAGCGGGTCAGAGGATGCTGCTTTCTGCACCGTCCTTCTTCCAGGTCAACACGGTCGGTGCCGAGCGTCTCGTGCAGCTCGTGCTCGACGGCCTCCGCCCCGAGGAGGACGACGAGGCCATGGACCTCTACTGCGGTGCCGGCACCTTCACGCTGCCGCTGGCGCGTGCCTGCGGCTTTGTCTCTGCCGTCGAGAGCTACGGCCCCGCCGTGCGCGACCTGCGCCGCAACCTCGAGCGCTCTGGCCTGGACAACGTCGATGCCATCGGTGGCGACGCGGGACGCGAGTTTCCCGACACCGACGCCGACGTCATCGTCGTGGACCCTCCGCGCGCAGGCCTTTCGGCAGACGTGGTGCGCCAGCTCTCTGAGCAGCCGGCCAGGGCCATCGCCTACGTGAGCTGTGACCCCGCCACCTTGGCCCGCGACCTCGCCCGCTTTGAGGAAATCGGCACCTTTGCGCCTACGCGCATCACCCCGGTCGACCTCTTCCCCCAGACCTTCCACGTCGAGACGGTAGTATTGATGTCACGGAAAGATACATAAAGTCGTCAAAAGTGCTGTATTTCCGGGCTATTCGGGCATTTTGCCGTCAGTGGAAGACGCTGGATCAGACCTTGAAAATCGCTCTATCAGAACATATCAATCGCTCCGAACAGAGGGTTGAGTAGGCCGTTTAGATGTCATAGGGTTGAGTGGCCGGTTTAGATGTTTTTGCGGTAGGGCTGAGTTAGTGATTTGGATAACAGAAGGTTGTGGCTGTGGTTTGGATGACAGCGCGACAACTCGGGATTTGAAGGAGTATCACTATGTGGTTATTATTAGCGCTTGGTTCGGCAATCTTTGCCGCACTGACATCAATATTGGCAAAGATAGGA
>CADBRX010000007.1 GCA_902797175.1 uncultured Coriobacteriaceae bacterium
CAGGCCCAGCACCTTGGGATGCTGGCGCAGGTACCAGGTGTCGGCCTTGTTGCCGGCAAGGCGGGTGCAGTGCACGCGGCTCTGCTGTCCGGCGCCCACGCCGATGGCCTGGCCGTCCTTCACGTAGCACACCGAGTTGGACTGCGTGTACTTCAGGGTGATGAGGCTGATGATCATGTCGCGGATGGCGCTCTCGGGCACGTCGGTGCGCTTGGTCACGAAGTTGCTGACCAGCTCGCGATCCACCTTGTAGAAGTTGTGGCCCTGCTCGAAGGTGATGCCAAACACGTCCTTGGTCTCGACCGGCGCGCACTCGTAGGTGGGGTCGATTTGCACCACGTTGTAGTTGCCGCCCTTCTTCTGGGCCAGGATGGCCAGGGCCTCGTCGGTGTAGCCGGGGGCGATGATGCCGTCGGACACCTCGGGCTTAAGGTAGCGCGCCACGTCGGCGTCGCACACGTCGGAGAGGGCTGCCCAGTCGCCGTACGAGCTCATGCGGTCGGCGCCGCGCGCGCGGATGTAGGCGCAGGCGATGGGTGAGGGGTCGGGCATGGTGTCAGGCAAAAAGTAGATCTGGCGGTCGATGTCCGAAAGAGGGGTACCCACGGCGGCGCCGGCAGGGCTGACGTGCTTGAAGGAGGCGGCGCAAGGGAGGCCGGTTGCTGCCTTGAGGTCACGTACAAGCTGCCAAGAGTTGAGCGCGTCAAGGAAGTTGATGAAGCCCGGATTGCCCTGAAGAACGGTGACAGGCAGGTCGCTCCCGTCCTTCATGAAGATGCGGGCGGGCTTCTGGTTGGGGTTCATACCATACTTGAGCTCGAGTTCGTTCACGATGATTCTCCTTGTCATCAGAGTGGGTAGAGGCGTACAAAGGTCGAATGCGAGTTCCGCAGCCCAGGTCGCATAGGCGAGCGAAGCGAGACGTCATGCGACCTGAGGCGAGGACTGTCTGAGCAGGCGACTTTTGTACGCCTCCGCTACGTTATTGATTACTAGTCTCCCAGGTGCTTGTTGTAGATCTTCACGGCGCCCTTTACGTTGGTGTACAGGCTAATCTTGTTGTCCTCGTTGAGGGCGGCCCAGACCTCGTCGGGAGCGGGCAGCGTCACCTCGATGGGCTCACCGGTGAAGGTGGGCAGCGGGTTGCCGTCGCCGTCGTAGGTGCTGATGAAGTAACCCACGCCCTCGTCAGCGCCCTCGTAGGCAAAGAACTCGCGCAGGCAGTGGCCGTTCTCCTGGTGCTTGAGGATGGAGAGCTCAAAGGAGCCGTCGGCGTTGAGGATGGTGGAGATGCGTGGGGTGAAGTTGGGGGCATCGGGCTCAAACTCGCGCAGCATGCAGCCCTTGATGAAGTCGCCCTGCTCAACGATGGTATCGGTCTGGTCGCCATTGGTGACCACAAGGGCGTCGCCCATGGTGCGGACGGGGTGGTAGATGATGAGGCTGGGGTCCTCCACAAGCTCTGGCTGGTGTGCCTCGGTGCGGATGCCGTCCTCGGTCTCGACAAAGATGCGGTTGCGGCTGTTGAAGCTGCGACCCATGATCCAGTAGTACACGATGCCTTGGCCCACCACGATGCCGCGTCCGGGATAGGGGTTGTTACGAAGAAGATCGACCAGGTCCTTCACGTGCTGCTCCTCTCTGTTGAGGCTTGCCCGCATACGCAAAAGGCAAGCCACTCTCCTTGCGAAACGTGACTTGCCCAGACGGTCGGCGATATGTGTGCGCACTGCTCCACCGCGGTTGCCCGCGACTATCCGTCAGTCACAGCGCGTGTATGAGGCAACTGTAGCACGTGAGCGGTAGAAAAGGAGCCTTGAACGGCAAAACTCACTTCTTCTGCTGAGAGTCGTATTCGACGCCAAGGGAGGAGCTGAAATCCGCAGGCTCGTCATCGCTAAAGAAGAAGAGGTCGTAGACTGTCACGCCAAGCTCCCGAGCAATGTCCATGGCAAGCCTGAGCGAGGGGTTGTACCTGCCTGCCTCGAGCTTTCCTATGGTTTCGCGACGACAGTGGCAGCGCACCGCCAGTTCGGTCTGGGTAATGCCGATGCTTTCGCGATACTCGCGCATCTTGGTAGTTAACATCTAGACCATCCATCGTGTATAAAGCTGGCCATGACCCCTCCCCGTAAGACTTGCTTTGTTTGGCAACTATAGCACGGGGAGGGCCATGGAGAGCTTTGCATACTGGCGTGGTTAACTAGCCTGGAAGCCCCGTGCCTTCAGACGTAATCGCCTCAATTGAAGAGCGGATGATGGCTTCGTCTACGCCCTGTTCCCTCAGCTTGTTTGCCAAGGCGTCCATACCTTGGGCGATGCCCTGCTCAAGACCCTGCTCTAGACCCTGCTCAAGACCTTGCTCAAGACCCTGCTCAAGACCCCGTTCGAGCCCTCTGGCTTCAGCCTCGCGCTCAAGGCGCTCCGCACGTTCGCGCATGAGTTCCAGTACTTCTCCGCCCATGGCCTTCCTCACCTTCTTGCACAAGGCAGCGTGCGCCGAAAACACGTGGTCCGACACCCTGATTATAAGCTCGGTAAGCTGCTCGTAAAGAAAGGCGTTTCCCTCGACAAGCGTTTCGTTCTCAAGTTGTGAGCGCAATTCAATACACTCGTCGGTGAGCTCTGACGTGAGCATGTCGCTGCCGGCTATGCGTTCGATGGTCTTTTCGTAACGCATGAGGTAATACGGAAGCAGCAGGAGGAGACGCTTTTGGAAGATCTCGTCTCTGCTCACGTTCTGCACCTTAATGACTTTGGTCTGGTACATGAAGTGCCCGCCATCGGGAAGATTGACCTTGATGTCAAAGAGGTCTGGGGTGTCCTTGCTATGGCGCAAATACAGCACGCATGATGAGGGAAAGTCCATCTCGTAAGGAGCCCCAGAGCTAAGGGCGCTTTCAAGGGCAATGGCAAAATCGTATTCGATCATGCGCATTACCATGCTGGCATCTGGGGTGCTTTGGCACTCTATGTGGTAAATCTTGTCACGGAGCCGGAAGACCGAGTCGTCGAGTATCGTCCCTTTGAGCTTTACGTGCTCGCTACTGAAGGAGACGACCTGTTCGTTATCTTGATAGCTTCTGCCGAATGCCTCGTTGATGAAGGGAATCAGAAGTTGGGGCATCTTGTGAACCATCGTCTTGAATACGTCGTCAAACACGGTATTGTCTGCCATTGCTCTCCTCCGTTCACTAGGTATGTGCAAAATATATCTCATGTGATGAATATATCACACCGAAGTATGATGTCAAGCCCTGGAGGACAATATGCTCTGGGTAAAATTGAACTCATTCTTGACACGCAGTCATGCATTGCTACACTAAATTGAACTATATGGTTCTAAATTGAACTTTGGAGCAAACATGCCAGACGCTACGTTTGCCACACGCCTGAAGGAAGCGATGGGAGAGAAGGGCCTGAAACAGGTCGACCTGCTCCGCTATGCCGATGATCATGGCCAGAAGCTGGGAAAATCCCAGCTCAGTCAATACCTTTCGGGCAAGACGATGCCGCGGCGCGACATGCTTGCCTTCCTCGCCTCGGCTCTGGGCGTCACTGTCGAGTGGCTCTCCGGTGACGCAGAAATTGAACTTGCCCAGCCAGCGACCGCAACAGCACAGAATAACGAACCTCAGGAGGTACCCATGGCACTGCGCAAGTTCGACAAGTCTAGCAAGCTTGACAACGTTTCCTATGACGTGCGTGGACCCGCGCTCGACGAGGCCATGCGCATGGAGGAGGACGGCATCCACATCCTCAAGCTCAACATCGGAAACCCCGCACCGTTTGGCTTCCGCACGCCCGACGAGGTCGTGCAGGACATGGCAAGCCAGCTCATCGACACCGAAGGCTATTCGGACAGCAAGGGGCTCTTCTCGGCACGCAAGGCCATCATGCAGTACGACCAGCTCAAGGGCATCCCCAATGTGCAGATGAGTGACATCTACACCGGCAACGGCGTGTCGGACCTCATCAATTTGGTTATGCAGGCCATGATCGAGACGGGGGACGAGATCTTGGTGCCCAGCCCCGACTATCCGCTGTGGACCGCGTGCGTCACGCTGGCGGGCGGCAAGGCCGTGCACTATCTCTGCGACGAGCAGGCGGAGTGGCTGCCTGACCTCGACGACATGCGTTCCAAGATCACAAGCAACACCAAGGCCATCGTCATCATCAACCCCAACAATCCCACAGGCGCGCTCTACCCGCGCGAGATCCTTGAGGAGATCGTCGAGATCGCGCGCGAGCACCAGCTCATCATTCTCTCGGACGAGATCTATGACCGTCTGGTCATGGACGACCTCGAGCACGTGTCCATCGCAAGCCTGGCACCCGACCTCTTCTGCATCACGTTCAACGGCCTTTCCAAGAGCCACATGATCGCGGGTTGGCGCATTGGCTGGATCTCCATCAGCGGTAACAAGCGTCTGGGCAAGGGGCTCATCGAGGGTATCAACATGATGAGCAACATGCGCCTGTGCTCCAACGTGCCGGCGCAGTCCATCGTGCAGACGGCGCTGGGTGGCTACCAGAGCGTCAAAACCTACGTGGTACCCACGGGCCGCGTGTGCAAGCAGCGCGACTACGTGTACGAGCGCCTTTGTGCCATGGACGGCGTGAGCGTGGTCAAGCCCAAGGCGGCGTTCTACATCTTCCCCAAGCTCGACCCCAAGAAGTTCAACATCCAAGACGACGAGCAGTTCCAACTTGACCTGCTGCAGGACAAGCGCGTGCTCATCGTGCCAGGCAAGGGTTTCAATTGGGAGACCCCGGGCTACTTCCGCATCGTCTATCTGCCGCGTCGTGCGGTCCTGGGCGAGGCGCTCGACCAGATGGAGGAGTTCCTCAAGTACTACCGCCAGTAGGCACTGGTCAAGCTGCGGCAATAGGGGCGCCCCGAGAGATGCGGTCTTTCGGGGCGCCCGTGCGTCTATCGCCAGGTGTTTCCCGCGCCAAGCTTGCGGATGACTGAGATCAGGAGCTGCTCTGCGGTATCGGGGAGGCGGTCGCCGTGAGCGGCAGGCTCTTGAGCATTATCTTCTGCATGCAGCCCATGGCTGTTCCTGATGGCGTCGCACCTGTCCAAGCTGCTGACGCACAGGGCTAGGAGCTGGGGACCCAACGTGTCGGCACGCGCAAAGATGGCCTCAAGCAGTTCGTTGGAGCCCTTGGTTATGTCTATGTCAAAGCGAACGTGCGGGACCGACGGCACCTTTCCGTCTGCCATCCTCTCCAATGCGGCGTGCGTCGAGAAGGCCTTCCTTACGTAGGCAAGGGCGACCTCGTCATGCTGGCACGCGTTGATGACGTGCGCCAACGTCTGCACGCGCAGTCCGCTCGAGCCCATGGCGCGCGCGTCGAGGAAGGACGCCCAGAACGCAAGGCACTCGTCGTCAGCGTCGTGCCGCGCAAGTCTCTCCATGACGAGCACCTGAAAGCGTCCGCAGAATGGCCTGTGCGACTCCTCGGCAAGAAGTACCAGCTCGCGGTAGTGACTCGTGGAGAACTCCTCTGCCGCCCAGGCCCTCAGGACCTCGTCGCGCGGCATCGGCTCGTCATCAAAGAGAAATGACGCGTACCCCTGCCCCACAAGCATCGCGAGGTTTCCAAAGTCCGTTGTCGCATCTGCGAACGCCTGCGCATACAGCCGCTGCTCGCCAGGGTCCTTTGCCTCGAACGCCTTGCGCAAGGTCACACTGTCGTAATCCGTGAGGGGCCCATGCGTTGCTGCGATGCGCGCAACCGCTCCCATGCGCTGTTCCCTGGTGCGCAGCACGCGCCGGCCCCACTCGTGGAAGAGCTCGGGCAGTTGCTCGTAGCGCTCAAACGGAATGGGCGTTATGCCTCGCCTGCGCCACTTGTCAAAGGAGTTGGGCTCGGTCTCCAAGACAAAGACGCGGTCCTGGAGCTCGCCCGAGATTGACCGCGCAAGGTACTGCATAGGTACGTCGCTCAGGCTGTAGCCCACAAAGAGCACCATGTAGCGCGAAAACATCTTGATGAGGAAGCGCGTCACCCAGCCGTCCGACACGTAGGCGCTTCCGTAGTCTGAATCCACGAGGATGAGTTCGTCGGGGTGCGACACGTCTCCGTGCAGATGCACGATGCCGCTGAAGTCATTGCCGAGCGGAAGGGCGGGGGAGGAGTACGAACGCACGCCCATTCCGAGGGTTTCCGCAGCCCGCTCGAAGCGGAGGTCATAGTTGGTGGTGACGAGGCGAAGCGCGCCGCCCTCAAAGAGTCGGAGGATGTTAGCGTGCAGGTCAGAGGGCATGCCAGAGCTCATGATCTGCGCGCATGTCTCCTTGAGCTGCCCGACCTCTCCAATACGCCCCAGATAGGACTCGTAACGCTCGTTCCCAAAGCGTCGTATTGCCGGTTGGCCGGGACGTACGGCTTGCGTGATGTTCTCGACCAGCTCTGTGAAGTCCGGCAAGGGGTCGGGCGGCTGCATGGAGACGCCGGCACCGGCAAACACCACGAGACGGTCCTCCTCGACGGCCTCGGTGAGTTCATCCGGTATCTCGATTCCCTGTATCCTCATGGTTCACCTTCGAATTGCGATATATGGCATTCATTGTAGCGTCGCCCGATGAGTTAAGAGGAAGGCCGGGAAGAACGTTCTTCCCGGCCTCGAGATGGGCGTCGATGTTGGCGTGAACTTAATCCAGGTTCTCTCCGTTGCTCGCGATGACCTTCTGGTACCAGTAGAAGGAGTCCTTGCGGCTTCGGTCGACCTGCCCTTTGAGCCGAACACCTTTGACGTGGTGACCGCCTTCGAGACCATCTACTTCTGGCCTGATGCCGCAAAGGGTCTCGCGGAGATTCACCGCGTGCTTAAGCCGGGCGGGCGCGTGCTCGTATGTTACGATGACGACGGCACTACGCCAGGCGCTCAGGACATCGCCAAGCAGATCGAGGGCATGAGCCTCTACACGGCAGAGAGGCTCGAATCTCTTCTGAGCGAAGCGGGATTTGTGCAGGTTGAGACCCATGCCGACGGGCAAGGCCGCCTCTGCGCGATGGGTACCAAGTAATGCAGAGATTCAAGGGGATGCCTCGTAAGGGCCATGCGTTGACCTGGTTTTAGGATGGGCTGGGCGTGCGTCACGCATGCCGCTAGCCGCCTAGAGAAGACGCAGTACATCTGTTCCATTTTGTGTTATAATAACCTTGCTATAAAGAGGCAGGGTTGTCGGAGCAGCTGCGCGCGAGCGAGAGTGGTACGGACCCTCCCCCTTTTAACGCGAAAGCCTGCGTGCTTATACGGGGCGTTTGTCGTTGGAATGCGACCGCGCTTTCAACTCCGCAGTGAGCGTTTCCGTAGCGCATCCATTGGTCAGAGAGTTCCAACCTGTCTGGAGGTAATCATGGCTGCTACAGAAATGGTCCTGTTCGAATCGAGTGACGGCGTGATCGCACTGCCCGTTGAGGTAGATGTGGCACATGAGGAGGTATGGCTTACCCGTCATCAGATGTCCCAACTATTCGGAAGAGATATCAAGACCATCGGCAAACACGTAAACAATGCACTCAAAGAAGAGCTCGCGGGGATCGAAGAGCGAGTTGTCGCAAAATTTGCGACAACTGCCGCGGATGGTAAAACCTATCAAGTAGAGCATTATGGGATAGATGTCGTTCTCTCTGTCGGATACCGAGTCAAATCCCATCGCGGTATCGAGTTCAGGGCCTGGGCAAACGACGTTCTCCATCGCTACATAACCAAGGGTTATGCTGCAAACGAGCGCCGTCTGCGTGAGCTCGGACAGACCATGAGCATTGTGGCGCGCCTTCCCGAAGGCGACCTGTCAGTCCGCCAAGTGCTCGACATAGTGCAGAGCTATTCCCGAGCACTCGACCTGCTCGACGACTACGACCATCAGGCCGTCCTGCGTCCAGACGGATCTCGTGAGGCATATGTCCTCACCTACGAGGAGTGCCGTGAAGTCATCGCTCGGATGCGCTTTGGCAACGAGTCAGACCTCTTTGGAGTCGAGAAGGACGAGTCGCTCAAGGCGAGCATTGGAGACATCTATGCCGGCTTCGCAGGAAAGGATGCCTATCCTACTGTTCAGGAAAAGGCCGCCAACTTGCTGTACTTCGTGGTCAAGAACCATAGCTTCCTCGATGGCAACAAGCGTATCGCAGCGGCGCTCTTCCTGTACTTCCTCGATCGTAACGGCCTGCTCTTTGATGAGGTGGGCAACAAGCTTTTGGCCGACGAAGTGCTCGTGGCACTTACCATCATGTTGGCTGAGTCCCGCCCGCAAGAGAAGGAACTTATGGTGAGTCTAGTGATGAACTTCTTGGTGGCTTAAGGCAAGGTCGGGCAACCCATTCCTCCTGCCCGTGGGGCATGAACCCTTTGGCTCTTCCACGCACAAAGCCCTTATTAGTCTGCTGCGGATCACGGGGCACGTGGCAAACAAAAAAGAGCGCGGCTGAACAGGCAGCCGCGCTCAAAAGCACGTCAGGCGTAACTAGGCCTCAAAGCCTTCCAGATCCCTACCGTTGGAGGCAATGACCTGCTTGTACCAGTAGAAGGAGTCCTTCTTGATGCGCTTGAAGTCGTGGTCGGCGTCGATGTAGACAAAGCCGTAGCGCTTGCCAAAGCCCTCGCGCGTGCTGTAGAGGTCGATGGCCGCCCAGGTGCAGTAGCCCACCATCTCCACGCCGTCG
>CADBRX010000008.1 GCA_902797175.1 uncultured Coriobacteriaceae bacterium
AAGAAGCCCGCCACCAACCCCTACGGCTGGACCAAGTGGATGATCGAGGAGATCCTGCGCAGCCTGGTGGTGGCCGACCCGGAGTGGGACGTGGTGCTGCTGCGCTACTTCAACCCCATCGGCGCGCACCCGTCGGGGCTCATGGGCGAGGACCCCAAGGGCGTCCCCAACAACCTGCTGCCCTACGTGGCGCAGGTGGCGGTGGGCCGCCGAGACGCCGTGCACGTCTTCGGCGACGACTACGACACCCCCGACGGCACCGGCGTGCGCGACTACATCCACGTGATGGACCTGGCGCGCGGCCACGTGGCGGCGCTCGGGTGGATGGGCGGCAGGACCGGCTGCGAGGTCTTCAACCTGGGAACCGGACGCGGGACGAGCGTGCTGGAGATCATCGACGCCTTCTCCGCTGCCTGCGGCCGCTACCTCCCCTACGTGATCGAGCCGCGCCGTGCGGGCGACGTTGCCGCCAACTGGGCCGACTGCACCAAGGCGCGCGAGGTGCTCGGCTGGGAGGCGCAGTACGACATCGCCGACATGTGCCGCGACAGCTGGAGATGGCAGAGCAACAACCCACTCGGCTACGGCGGCTGACAGGCTCCGCCGTCCGTGGAGTGACATCTGCATATGTGTCACGCGGCAACGTACAATGCTAGTAACTATCTCAAGCGACGAGAGGAGCCATCATGGCATTGACGTGCGAACTCTGCGGAAGCACCAACTTTGTCAAGGACGGCGGCGTGTTTGTCTGCCAAGGATGCGGCATGAAGTACACCCTGGAGGAGGCGCAGCGCTTGATGGCTGCCCAGCAGTCGCAGCAGGCCCAGACGCAATCCACCGTGGAGGCCGCCCTCAACGCCGTGGCCGCCGTGGCAAACGCTGTCGTGGCAGCCAATGCCGCCCAGCAGGGGCAAGTGCCCGTCCTCAACGTGGCGGGCGACTTCCGCCCCACCGGCTTTGACGTGACGGCCTATGGCGCCAAGGAGACCAACAACTACGCCTGCCGTGCCTGGCAGATGCTGCTGGATGACTACAAGAAGCTGGAGCACCCCAGCGACGCCCAGCAAAAGGCCCTGGTCGCCAAGGCGCAGGAGTGCCTCACGCTGCTCGACAACGCCTCCATGATCGACCCAAACAACCACGTGCTTTCCCTGCTCCTCTTTGAGAACTGCAAAGAGATCGTCTCGTCGGCAAAGGGCACCTACCACTACGAAAAGGACGAAGAGGGCAACTGGAAGCGCAAGAGCCTCGACTATTCCGTCAAGGTGGGCATTCCTGGCCAGAAGGAGTCCTTTGACGACAGGGCCAAAGAGCACCGCAAGGTCATCGAGCAGCAGTACCTGGACGCGCATCCCGACGAGGTGCTTGAGCGCGAGCGCTATGTTGCCCAGATGGAAGAGATCAACGGCCGCCTGAACGAGCTCAAGAGCGAGAAGAAGAGCCATGGCTTCTTTGACTTTTCGGGAAAGCGTGAGGTCAAGGACCGCATGAAGCCCGTCGAGGAGGAGCTGCGCAGCGTCCGTGGTAAGATTAGCGAGCTTGATAGCCGCGTCGACAAGTATGTCGAGCAGTGCCTACGCGAGCTCGGCCAGAGCCACGTGCGCCTCGACTTCTAGGAGCCTATGCACGGAATGCACGCGCGCCTTCCCAAGAACTTCGTCCTTGAGGAGCGCATAGAAAAATACGCAGACGCCATCGAACTGCGCCCGGCAAACCTTGCCGGGCGCTGGGCTGAGGCTTGCCTTCCCCTGGGGAGCGAGCGTCCCTTCCGCGAGGTGAGGGTCGACCTTGGCTGCGGAAAGGGACACTTTTTGGCCGAGTCCGCCCGACGCGAACCTGACGTACTGTTTGTGGGCATCGACGGCGAACCCATCTGCATCGTCTATGCCGCGCAGAAGGCTCTCGAGGAGGGCCTGCGCAACGTGGTACTCGTCCCCGGCACGGGCGAGCAGGTAGCGGACATGTTTGGGCCAGGCGAGGTCGCGCGGATCCACCTCAACTTTCCCACGCCGTTCCCACGCAAGAAGGAGGCGCACAAGCGGCTGGTCATCCTCGAGCGGCTGCTTGAGTATCGGCATGTGCTTGCCTCTGGTGGGGAGGTGCTGCTCAAGACCGACAGCCAACCGCTACGCGACTTCGCGCTTACCCAGTTTGAGCTGGCCGGATATGACGTGATGTGGCAGAGCGACGATGCGCGCGGCGAGCGACCGGATGACCCGGTGAGCGAATATGAGGAGCGTCTCTCGGCACAGGGTGCCTGTGTGTACGGCGTGAGCGCGACGCCAGGAGCCGACCCTGGCGAGGTCGTGCAAACCGCGGAGCTGAGTCTGGCCGAGTACCTTCCCGACAACCTGCAGAATCTTGACTATGTGCCCCACGGCATGCAGGGTACGGTGATCAACCTGCGCAATCGCAGGATTCACGAGGCTATGCGCGCACGTAACTAGGCGTGGGTCGGTAGGACCGGTTTCTGGCGAGCAAATCCTCCCCTCTTGCGGTCTTTTTTCCCTCTGGGGATGCAGTAGGACCGGTTTCTGAAGAGCAAATCCTCCCCATAACCCAGCTGGAAAACTTCGAAACACGCAGTCGGCTACAATGGCATACGCACCCCACGCGCACACGACGGAAGGCTCATCATGCCCAAGATCACGCTCGGCAACCATCTGTACTTCTATCAGCTCTTCTCACAGGAGCTGGGCACCGGCAAGCAGACCACGCTGCAGCGCGTGGAAGAGGTGCTTGCCGAGGCAGACGTGCTGCTTGAGGACGTGGAGTGCGAAAGTGTGGAGCAGCTGCTTGAGGAGCTTTCCGACTTCATCAAGCTGACCGTCTTCAAGAAGGGACGCGTGTTTGCCACCGTCCTACCCCGAGAAGACCTTGACGAGCTGCTGGAGAAGGCGGCACAGCCCACCGTTGACAAGGCCGCCGCGGCAGCGGGCAAGTCCTGGAAGCGTTCGCGCAGGTCAAAGGATGTGCGCCCCACTAAACCGCGCCACAAGGCCAAGCCAAAGGTGGTCGTTGAGGATGTGGTCGAAGAAGAGGCGAAGGCTGAGGACGTGCAGGAAGTGGCTGAGCCAGAGCCTGCCGTGGAGGCCGAGACGGAGCAGGAAGTCGTGGGTGAGGCGGAACCTGAGGTCGTAGCCGAACCTGAGCCAGAACCCGAGGTTCCATCTGAGCCCGAACCGGAACCCGAGCCCCAACCGGAGCTTGAGCCGGGGCCCGAGCCCCAACCGGAGCTTGAGCCGGAACCCGAGCCCCAACCGGAGCTTGAGCCGGAGCCCGAGCCAGAGCCTGAGCCGGAACCCGAGCTCCAACCGGAGCTTGAGCCTGAACCCGAACCTGAGCCCGAGCTGGAGCAGCGCAACCCACAACGCATTCACGTCACCAAGAAGCTGAGGCGCATCAACCGCCCCGCCACCTTCTCTGACGACGTGTACTGTCCCGATGCCATGCTGCTCGAGCTCTACCGACTCCTCCCCGAGACCGTCGGCATCATGGGGGCACTTGACGAGGGCTGGGAATACGCGCAGCAGGCGGACACCATCGAGGGAACCCACAGCGAGCTGAGCTTCCCGCTTTCTCGCACCAACAAGCCAGGATTTCCCATCGAGGTCACCATCAAGCGCACGGCTCGCATCCCGTCTGGCAAGGCTTGGCAGCTCGTAAGCGTCATCCGCGAAGAAGAGTAAACATGCAAGTACCCTTTTGAAGGGGTATTTCCTACGTTTTCCCAGTTGGCAAAACGGGATACCCCCCTAAAAGGGTACTTGTGACTATTCCTCGCCGGTCCAGCAGTAGGTGCAGACCTTCTTGCGGTCGATGCCGATGGCGTCAAGCATGCCGTCAAGGCTCTGGAAGCTCAACGAATCAAAGCCCATCTCCTCGCAGATGGACCGCAGCAGGCACTTGCCGCGCTCGGTGGTACCGTCGGCGTATTCCGCAATGTGCCTCTTCCCCTCGTCACCCTCAAGCTCGCGGATCTTGCGGCGCGCGATGAGCTCGTAGTCGCTGTTGGAGCGCGAGAACGAGAGGTACTTGCAGCCGTACATGATGGGCGGGCAGGCGCTGCGCATATGCACCTCGGCCGCGCCGGCGCCGTACAGGAAGTCGACCGTCTCGCGCAGCTGCGTGCCACGCACGATGGAGTCGTCCACAAAGAGCAGCTTCTTGCCGTTGATGAGCTCGGACACGGGAACCTGCTTCATCTTGGCAACGCGGTTGCGCACCTCCTGGTTGGCGGGCATGAAGCTGCGCGGCCAGGTGGGCGTGTACTTGACGAAGGGCCGTGCGAAGGGCTTGCCGCTCTCGTTGGCATAGCCCATACCGTGCGGAAGGCCGCTGTCCGGCACGCCCGCGACGTAGTCCACGTCGGGCATGAGACCGCGCTCGCGCTCATCCGCCGCCATGCGGGCACCGTTGCGGTAGCGCATGACCTCCACGTTGACGCCCTCGTAGTTGGAGTTGGGATAGCCGTAGTACACCCACAGGAAGGCGCAGATGCGCATCTCGTCGCGCGGCTCGACAAGGGTGGTGTAGCCGTCGGCCGTGATGCGGACGATCTCGCCCGAACCCAGCTCATGCTCGTCCACATAGCCCAGCTTGCCGTACGAGAAGCTCTCGAAGGCCACGCAGTAGCCGTCGTCGTCCTTGCCGATGAGCACCGGCAGGCGGCCCATCTTGTCGCGCGCGGCCACCAGGCTGCCGTCGTCAAGCATCACGAGCAGCGTGAGCGAGCCCTCGATGGTCTCCTGCGCGTACTTGATACCTTCGACAAGGGAGTCCTGCGTGTTGATGAGCGCCGCCACCAGCTCGGTCTGGTTGACGCCACGGTCGCTCATGGCCATGAACTGGTGGCCGACGTGCGTGAACGTCTGGATAATCTCTTCCTCGTTCTTGATGCAGCCCACGGTCGAGAGGGCAAACACGCCCAGGTGGCTGCGCACCAGAAGGGGCTGGGGATCCATGTCTGAGATGCACCCGATGCCCGCATTGCCGTGGAACGCAGGCAGGTCCTTCTCGAACTTGGTCCGGAAGGGGGTGTTCTCGATGGAGTGAATCTCGCGCTGGAAGCCATCCTGCACGTCGTGCATGATCATGCCCGCACGCCTAGTGCCCAGATGGGAGTGGTAGTCAACACCAAAGAACACGTCGAGCACTACATCACGATGGGAAACCGCACCAAAGAACGCGCCCATGCGCACCTCCGACTTGATCGAGTCCTTAAAGCAATAGTGTACGGTATAAAATCATCGGCGAGCGGTAGTGTTGCGACACAGAAACATATTCTTTTCATGCGTCACCCCGAACCGTTTTTTGCTCACGCATGCTAGCAACTCGCGGATTCACAACGCCCCTCAATCATGCGAGGACTGCCAGACGAGATTCCATATCGCCCACGAGATCTTCCGCAGTATATGGCAACGTTTCCACGACGTCGGACAGGCGCTCCCCCGCATCCAGCACCGCAGGCACCACCCTCTCGCGCAGCTCACGGCAAATGCGGCGCAAGCGGCGTGAACCTATTCGCAGGTCATGCGCAAGCAAGTCGAAGTCTTGCATCTCAACCGCATCGATATTCCTTGTAGACCCCAATCGCATCCCCATCTCTCGTGAGAAGCGCTCGAAATAGGTCGTGCACACAATGTCATAGGCAGGTGCAAGCCTGAGCGTCCGGCCCTCATAGACGACCGAGAGGTTCTTCAAGTGGTTGTCGCAGTTACCGACAAGAAAGTTAAACACCGCGACGCGGGCGAGCTGCTCAATATCCTTGAGTACCGAGGATGATCTGTCGTACAGGAGCTCGGCAAGAGCATGGTAGCTACCACCCTCGAGCTCAAGGTACTTTGCACCCGAAGTCACGCCAAACGCCTGGGCAAGATCTTCCTGATGCAAACGCTCAACAACGAGGCCATGTTCCCCCACAGACGCTTTGCGATCGTAGCGCATGCTCACAATGACAGGCTTGCCCAGCATGAGCGCATCTGTGTGAGCCACCCTGATGTCGCACCATTCGGCAGCGGTCATGCAGAGAAGCTCCAGCTCATCGATGCGTGAGATGCTGCTGGTCTTGAGTATATGTGTCGAGGCGGCGCCACCAACAGGTCTGAGCCATCCGTCGCTCAGAGCGGCATCTGGCATGTGGGCCAATCCCACCTTGCCCTGCGTGCCCGCAAGCGAAAGTCGTGTGGCAACATTGGATGCCGTAAGCGCATCGAGACCGCTGAGCACCTCGTAAAGCGCAGGCCTATCGAGGGGAGCATAAGAGCCGGCATTCCACGCAAGGCCCTCGGACACCCGCCGAATGACCACATCGCCAATGCAGTCGAGACCGCTACACCCTAACAGCGTGAGGTAATCTTCTTCTCGCGCCTCAAGGCTCGTCGCAAGCGCCGTGCGCATAGGCCCTTCGGGCAGCAAGCCGTCGAAGTATGGCTTTAGCTCACGCTCGGAAAACCCCCTCTTGGCAAGCGGTAGAGAACGGGAGAGTGGTATCGCATCAGCAGACTCAAGGTACTCGTCTCTGTAGAAAAAAAGGGGCTCCGACGAGTTTTTCCGCACGATGGTCCCCACTGGTTGCAGACAACCCCGTACGATACGGGAGATGCTGAGATCCTCCATCATGCACCCCGTCTCTCTGCCACAAGATCAATGCTCAGCAGCTCAACAAGATGGAGAGCCTTGCCAACCTCAGCCGTCTGCTTGCCATGTTCGATATTGATGACGTACGTCACGCCAACACCTGCAGCCTCCGCGAGTTCGGCCTGCGTATATCCCTGACGTTTTCGCTCTTCTCGTAGCATACGGCCTAGATCTTCCGCCGTCCTAATGCGCATCGTACATCCTCCAGCCGATATCTATGCGTTCGCATAGATATCAATCAAACAGACAGAATATATTCGTTCGCATAGATTTTAGCATAGATGGGTATCATTTATACGTTCGCATAGTTTTCAGGTAAGGCACATGCGAGTTTGCTAAAGATTGCTTGCGTCTATGGCGTGTCCCTCGCTTTGGGCTGTTATTTGTCATGGGACGTATAATTGGAGAGGATTGGGACTTCGATTAATGAGAGCAACAATGGAGTTTGAGGATCTTACTCCGCAACAGAAAGAGAAGGCGATTGCCTGCAAGACGCTCAACGAGCTGTTGGAGCTTGCCAAGCAAGAGGGCTTCGAGCTCTCCGACGACCAGCTCGACTCCATCTCTGGCGGAGGCTGGAGCAGCCCAAGCTGCGGCGATGACACCGCATGGACGTATGCCTGCTAGCCTAGGGACATGCTGACAGCGACTGCAACGGCGATCCCAGCTACAGCAATCCCTTATTCGCTAGGCTTTGCCGAGCGCCTGGCCAAGATGGCGGCAAAGCCAAAGCTTGATGTGCAGGTGTGTGATCACTGCAACCTGCGGTGCGCCGGATGCCTGCACTTTGCACCGCTGGCCGAGAAGCGCTTCCTCGACGTGAACGAGTACGAGCGCGACCTTTCGCGGCTGGCGGCCGTCGAGGGCGTCGAGGGCTACTTCGGCTTTGTCACCCTGATGGGTGGCGAGCCGCTGCTTCATCCGCGCCTGGGCGAAATCGTCCACGACCCTACGGACGGATCGTATGCATAGATGCGCTCCTCTGGCTCCTCGCCTTTTGGGAGCGCCGTCGGCTCCCCCGTATCGAGCACGCGCATCGTAGCGCCCTCGACGACGATCTTGCCATCGTACATCGTGGCAGACGCGTCCTGCAGCCATTCGGGCAGGTCAGGCAGCGGATGGAGCACTTGGTCTGCAGGAAGACCTCGTCGCGCAGTCCCGGCTTGGCGGCAAGCGCCTCGCCGATGAGCTCCTCGGAATGCCCGCCGCCATAGATGTCGGCCGTGTCAATCATGTTGATGCCCTCGTCAAGGCAGGTCTCGATGAGCTCCCCCACCTCGGCGGCCGACATCGCGGGGATGCGCATGCTTCCCAGCACGATCTCTGACACCTGGGCCTTGTTCTTGCCAAACTCGATGTACCGCATAGCCATACGCTCCTCTCCCCTGAAATATGACGACCTATGACCACATTATGGCATCAGCTTGACACGGGGGGCACGGCATCCCACGAAAGGATAACGGTCCTTCCTATTCGTACACGTACACGCGGCATTCCCAAGGACGCAGGGGCAGGAAGCCGTCCGGGCGGGTGCCAGGCGCGTCATCGTAGTTGCCCAGCCTGAGCTCGCCAAGCGACGGATCGTAGCCTGCGGGCGGTCGCATGAGCGTCTCGTGGTCGGCAAAGTTGCAGATGACGAGCAGGCGCTGCCCCTCCATCTCGCGTGCGTACACGTACAGTTCATTGCTCACGCGCTTGAATTCCTTGTATGACCCCTCGCGCACGACCGGGAGCTCCCTGCGCAGCGCGATCGCCTTGCGGTAGAAGTTGAGGATCGAATCCTCCCCTTCCTCCGCTGCCGCCACGTTAATGCCATGGTAGTTGGGGTTGACCGCAAACCACGGCTCCACCCCAGCGGGGCAGAACCCCGCGTTCTCCTCCGCAGACCACTGGACGGGCGTCCGAGAGTGGTCGCGCGCCGCGCGGTTGATGAGGGCCATGACGTCAGACTCCTTGGCACCCGATGCCATGCGGTTTCGGTACTGGTTTTGCGCGGAGACGTCCGGCACCTCGTCAATCGAGCCAAAGTGCGTGTTGGTCATGCCGATTTCCTGCCCCTGGTACACAAAGGGAGTCCCCTTCTGGAAGAGGTAGCTCGCGGCCAGCAGCTTGGCGCTCTCAACCCGATATGCCTCGCTGCCGTAGCGGCTGACCACGCGAGGATGGTCATGGTTCTCTATGTACAGGGCGTTCCACGCCTTACCGTCGAGCTCCTTCTGCCATTTGCTAAAGGCGCCCTTGAGCTTGCGCAGGTTAAAGGGAAGGGGTACATAGTCGGTGAACAGGCAGTCGGCGCACATGTGCTCGAAGGTGAACATCATGTCGAGCGTCTGGTTTGGCCCCTCCTCGATGAAGGGCAGCGCCTTGTCGGGGGTGATCATGGGCGCCTCGCCCACCGTCATGCAGTCGTAGTGGGAAAGCACGTTGTCACGGAACTGCTCGAGGTACTCGTGCACGTGTGGCCCGTTCTCATAGAAGCGCAGGCCGCGGGCACCCGGCACCATCAGATGGTCGCTGGGCATGCCCTCCACTTTGCTGATGAACGTGATGACGTCCTCGCGGAAGCCGTCCACGCCCATGTCCAGCCAGAAGCGCATGATGTCTTCTACCTCGGCACGAACGGCGGGGTTGTCCATGTTCAGGTCGGGCTGGCCCTTGGCAAAGACGTGCAGGTACCATTGGTCGATGGCAGGCTCGTACTCCCACGCGCGCCCCTCAAAGAGGCTGTCCCAGTTGTTGGGCGGCGTCGGGTTGCCTTCCCTGTCGCGACCGCCATCGCGCCAGATGTAGTAGTCATGGTAGGGGTTGTCCCTGCTCGTCCTGCTTTCCTTGAACCAAGGGTGCTCGCTCGAGGTGTGGTTGACCACCAGGTCCATGATGACGCGCAGGCCGCGTGCGTGAGCCCCGTCCAACACCTGCTGGAACACGTCCAAGTCACCGTATTCGGGATTGATGGCCTTGTAGTCCGCGATGTCGTAGCCATAGTCCGCCTGTGGAGATACGTACAGCGGGCTGAACCAGATGCCCGTCACGCCCAGGCTGGCGATGTAGTCGAGCTTTTCCAGCACGCCCCACAGGTCGCCAATGCCATCCCCGTTGCCGTCCTTGAAGCTTCGCGGCCAAATCTGGTAGAACACGGCATCCTTATACCAACGATTCCGTTCCATGTCTTGTCTCCTCCGTCTGTAGGTCAAGTGCCTACATTTTGACACTACAGAGGGTAGACTTTCGCCAACAAGACGAAAGGAGCGCACATGGAAACACGCGTTGCGGTTATAGGCATCATCGTGGAAGACGTCACGTCAACAAGCAGGCTCAACGAAATCCTGCACGACTATGGCGCCTACATCATCGGTCGCATGGGGGTCCCGTACCGCACGCGTGGCATCAACGTGATCAGCGTGGCCGTCGATGCCCCCATGGACGCCATATCGTCGCTGGCGGGAAAGGTGGGTGCCCTTCCTGGGGTGAGCGTGAAGACCGCATACTCCAACGTCACGTTCGAGAGCTAGGCGCACGTACCGCACAAAAGGGTGGGACCCCTTTGTGCGGTTGCCTGTCTTAGGACAAGCTCAGGTGGCGTGCCGCAAGGAGCTCCTCGTCTTCTGGCGCATGCGACGCCACGAGCAGCGTGCGGCCCTCGAGACGGTCCAGCACAAAGCGAGCCGCATTGCGATGGGCCTCGTCGTCCAGCGACGAGAAGGGTTCGTCAAGGAGAACGGCAGACGACGGATGCGCCAGGGCACGCGCGATCTCGACGCGACGCCGCTGCCCACCAGACAGCTCGCTCACGGGACGCCCCAGCACCTCGGGGGGCAGCAGCTTGGCCAGCAACGCACTGACCTCCTCAAGGGAGCATCCACCGGCACCGATGAGCAGCACGTTTTGCTCAGCCGTCATTGCCTCGATAAGGCGCGTCTCCTGAAAGACCATCGAGAGCTCGTGGGGTGCGTGGGCCTGTCCCTCAAGCACAGGAAGCAGCCCCGCGCACGTATGCAGAAGCGTCGTCTTTCCCGCGCCGGAGGCATCGGTCAGGATGCCACGCTCGCCCGCCGCGAGTGCAAGGTCCACCCCTCGTGCGACGGCCACGTCACCATGGCCGATGGTCGCGCCCGCAAGCTCGATCGGAGCAGGCGGGAACTGCGTCCGCCGTCCGCCGCCCCGCGGAACGGACAGGCGCAGGGATAGCGGACCCGTGGCACGGAGCACCCACAGAAAGGCCTGTTCGCAGGCGTACGAGACCGCGACGACAATGACCGTCCACGCAAAGAGGTCCGCAGTCTCAAGCAGGATCTTTGACTGGTAGACGCGCTCGCCAATGGAACCCAGGGGCGCGCCGATAAGCTCGGCGGCAACACCTGCCTTCCACGCCATGCCGCAGGCGTTGCGGCTCGTCGCCATGAGGTAGGGCAGAAGGCTCGGCCACGTATGCGCAAGCAGCCGACGCGGAAAGCCAACGCCAAAGAGGCCAAGCATCTCCTCGATTTTGTGGTCTACCTGCCCCAGGCCCTCGACCGTCGCAAGGTACAGGGCAGGAAACGCCATGAGGAAGACGGCAATCCGCGACACCTCGCGCGAACCCACCCAGATGAGCAGCAGCACCACGATGCAGGCAACGGGAATGCTCTTGAACGCGAGCACCACGGGTGTCAGGAGCTCGCGCACCACCGGATGGCGCGCGGCGACAAAACCCAGGACGACACCAAGGGCAAACGCGGCAAGAAAGCCGCTGGCCACATGCGAGAAGGAATACCAGACGATTGGGAGGAACCGCTCGCTCGTGACCACCGACACGAGGGCGCGAAGTGTGTCGAGCGGGCTCGCAAGCAAGATCTTGCTCCCAATGAGAAGGCTTGCGGCCTGCCACGCCACAATCCAGAGCGCACAGGCCGCAAGCCGTGTTAGGTTCAGGTTCCTCTTGTTCTCAGAGTCGCCCATGTTGGGGGACTATCCCAGCCAGTAGAAGTCGTCGGCCGGAAGCTTCCCACCCACGGAGGTGGGGTCGGAGTCAAAGAGCGTCTGCAGGTAGCCGGAGAGGGCCGTCTTCATGTCCTCGCCCGTGATGCACACCAGGTGGCAGCCAGGGATGGCCTTGGCAGCAACGCCCTCGGCATCGATGATGCCTGCCTGGACCACGAGCGGGGCCACGGCCGCGGGATCGGCGTTGGCAGCGTCGACAGAGGCGCTCTGCTGGGCAACGAACTCAGCCACGGCTTCGGGGTGCTCGGCGAGGAAGTCGTTGCGCACGACGGTGACGCCCGTCAGGAACTGGGAGCCGTCGTCAACGGTAGCAGCCCAGACATCGGTCAGGTCGATGACGGCCTTGAGGGCCTCGTTCTTGATGCAGGCAGCGGTCGCAAAGGGCTGCGGCAGCAGGCCCACGGCAGTCGTGTCAGCAGAGATGGCCTGGACGACCTCGGTCGGCTCGCTCTTGAACTCGAGGGTGACCTGGTCGGCGATGCCAGCCTTGCCAAGCAGGTAGTTCATGGCGTACTCGGGGGTTGCGCCCTTGCCCGTCATGTAGACGGTCTTGCCCGCGAGGTCGCTAAACTGCTGGATGGACTCGTCGCCCGTCACGATGTTGAGCACGCCCAGCGTGTTGATGTCGATGACGGAGACGCCGCCCTCGGTCTTGTTGTAGAGGACGGCCGCGACGTTGGCGGGCACGAGCGCGATGTCCGTCTCGCCCTGGATGACGGACGGGAGAATCTCGTCGGCAGCGGTTGCGATCGTAAAGGTGTAGGTGTTGGTCAGCTCAAGGCTGTCGACGTTGCCCATGAACGAAGCGAGGCCAATGGAGGTCGGTCCCTTGAGCGAGGCGACGCGCACCTCGACGGGCTCGACGGCCGCAGCCTCGGGTTCGGTTGTTTCGGGCTCGGTAGCTGCAGGCTGGCTGGCACAGGCCGCCAGCACCAGCGCCAGAAGCATCGTCATGATGGCGACGCCCCAGCTATGCAGCATTGTCTTGTGGGAACTGTTCATAAACGTCCACCTTCCTGTCATGTGCCAGGCAAAATGCGCCCGGACACCTTCCCTTTCGGGTGCCACTATGTCTGTCTGCGGCATCTTTCGCAGAGCCGCTCTAGCTTAGCATGTGCTGTTGCACAAAGCGAGGAGCTCTTGTCGCTCACGCAGGAACACCTCATATGTGATTGACCGAGAAGGTCCGCGCCATTGCGACTAGGCAAGCACCGATTCAGGCAGCGAAATCTGGCGATAGGCAACGCCGCAGCGGTCAAGCACGGAACGCGAGATGGCCGCACCAATCGTGTCGTGGTACTTGTCGTCCAGGTAGACGACCTCGCCGATACCGGCCTGCACGAGCATCTTTGCGCACTCCTGGCAGGGGAAGAGCGTCACGTAGACCGTGGCGCCCTGAAGCTCCTTGAGCGAACCACGGTAGTTGAGGATGGCGTTTGCCTCGGCATGGATGACGTAGTTGTGCTTGTCCGTGAGCGGGTCCTCGGTGGTGTCCCACGGAAAGTCGTCATCGTCCAGGCCAGAAGGGGTTCCGTTGTAGCCCACGGAGAGGATGCGATGGTCCGTACCTGCGATGCAGGCGCCTACCTGCGTGTTGGGATCCTTGCTGCGCAGCGCTGCCGCCACGGCGACCCGCATGAAGAACTCGTCCCAGCTGATGACGTCCGCGCGCTTGCCCGGCATGGAAGCTCCTCTCGATGTGGCCTTACCCGATTGTAGTGCGTTTTACGGTGTCCACCACCTGCGGAAGGATGAGCGGAAGCGGCCGCTAGAGGACAAGTATCCCCAGGTGTTCGAGGAGGACCTTGGTCCCGATGAGGATGAGGATGATGCCGCCCGTAATCTGCGCCGGCTTCTGGTAGCGCATGCCAAACTGGTTTCCGATGAGCACGCCCGCGATGCTGAAGAGGAACGTGGTGACCCCGATGAGCGCCACGCTCAGCCAGATGTTCACCGAAAGCGAGGCAAAGGCGATCCCGACCGTCAGGGCGTCGATGGACGTGGCGATGGCGAGCATGAGCAGCTCCACCCAGTCGATGGTGTCGGGTGTCTCTTCCGCCTCGTCCTCTTCCGTGAGGGCCTCGCGGATCATGTTGCCGCCGATGAAGGCGAGAAGGCCAAAGGCGATCCAGTGGTCAACCGGCGCAATCAGCCACATGAACTGGCTGCCGATTGCCCAGCCGATGACCGGCATGCCCGCCTGGAAGCCACCGAAAGCGAGCGCGAGCACGATGGCCACGCGCCAGTTGACCTTGCGCATGCCCAGGCCCTTGCAGACCGAGACGGAAAACGCATCCATCGAAAGGCCGACGGCCAGAAGAAACAGTTCGACAAAGCTCATGGCATCCTCTCCCCCACAGAGTGTGCAATGGTATCACACCAGCTGCTGCCGTGCGCCGCTTACCGCTTGCTTCTCCCACTGTTCGCACCTCTCCCGTCATTGTCGAAACTATACACAGTTTGTTTTGTGCAGTAATAACCCAGCTAGAGATCAATCGCCAACTGCGCAAACGTAAGCGTTTGCTTTAAAAACACATATACTGTGTATGGTTTATACGGACTGGCAAATCGCCGAGAAGAGGCAAGAGAGATGCCCTATCTGTTCGTCTCGCACTGGTCTGCCTGCGAAGCCCTACGCCGCTCGGGTGCAGATCTCCCCAGCTGGCCGCCCGAGCCACGCATGCTTCCCACACACGGCGACTGCATCGCTCACCAGCGCAGCTTTTCCCAGCTGGACAAGGAGGTTAACCTTCGGCGCCTTGGTATCGTGAGTCGCCCGGTAGACATCCTCGTCCCCACCTCAGGAATGCGACGCGTGGGCAAGCGGGCGCGCATGCACGAATGGCGGGGGCTTCTCCCCGCACGAAGCTTTCTGCCTGTTCGCGAAAACGTGCTTGTCAGCAGGCCGGAGTTTGCGCTTCTCCAGCTTGCGAACGTGCACGTGCGCAAGATTCCCTCCTATGACCAGGCAATCGATCGCTATCTTGACGAGAACAGAGCCCTCAAGGAGCTTGGAATCGATGCCGAAGCCACGGTCGAAGACGTCTATGCCTGGGAGAGGAACGCGGCGGTCATACGCGTCGCCCAAGTTGCCATGGAGCTCATGGGAACCTATCGCCTACCTTCCGCTCCAGGCAGCGAGACGCGCTACCACTGCTCAACCATCACGAGCGCCGAGAAGATAGAGTCCTTTATCGACGCCTTTCCCCCATCCAATGGGTACCGGCACACGGGAGCGTTCCATAACCTCGAGCTCATCATCCAGTGGGCGATGCCTAGATCCGCATCCCCCATGGAGACGGCCCTGGCGCTCATGCTCACGCTTCCTCCCGAGCAGGGCGGATATGGGATACCTCAGCCCGAGCTCAACAGCCCGCTCGACCAAGGTGACCCCAACAGCCTCAAGCCCGACTTTCTCTGGCGTGAACAGGGGCTGGCGATTGAGTACGACAGTGACGAGTTTCATGCTGGCGCAGGGGCGGACAAGGTCGAGGCAGACATCGAGCGTGCCAACGTTTTGCGAACGCAGGGCCTTACCGTCTTGGAGATAACGCCAGGCATCGCCCTGAATCTCTCAAAGCTCGACACGGCTGCCAGGCAGGTTGCCGCGCTTCTGAACTGTGAGTTGCCCGCGGTAGACCACACCCTGCGTTTCCGCAGGCAAAGCCTTCACCGCCTGCTGTTCTTCTCGTAGGGCAGGTGCGAAAGGCCGCCTTAGGCTCTCGTTCCCCAGGATCAGAACCATACACAGTTTGTTTCTTCTCTTGTGGCACGTGCCTCTCCCACCTACACCAACAGGGAAAACAGGCATCAAGATGAATGCGTGTCTCTAAACGAAAGAAACTGTGTATGGTTTACACGAGCAGGGAGAGCCACAGGATGGTGAGAGCCACAAAGACGGAGAGCCGCAGCCCACCAGCCCCCTAGCTCACGCGACCCGAGTCCATCGAATAGGTCTTGTCGGCAATCGCCATCGTCGAGGGGCGATGGCTCACGAGCAGCACCGTGCGTCTGCCACGCTGCGCCTCGAGACTGGCGAGGATGGCCCCCTCGTTGAGGGAGTCAAGGTTGCTCGTCGGCTCGTCAAGCAGCAGGAACGGCGCATCGTGCAGGAAAGCGCGCGCGAGGCCCAGCCTCTGCCGCTCCCCGCCGGAGAGCGTGTCCCCAAGCTCCCCCACCATGGTGTCGTAGCCCTGCGGCAACGTCATGATGAAGTCGTGCACGCTGGCAGCGCGGCAGGCCGCCTCCACCTCCTCGTCGCTTGCCCCTGGCTTGGCGATGAGCAGGTTATCCCTGATCGAGTCGTGGAAGAGGTGCGTATCTTGCTCTACGAAGGCCTCCTCCGCACGAAGCGACGACGTCCGTATGTCCTTGATGGGGATTCCCGAAAGCCTGACCTCCCCCGCGTCGACGTCCCAGAAACGCATGAGCAGCCGGCAGAGCGTCGACTTGCCCGATCCGCTCCTGCCCGTGATGCCCACGATCTGGCCCTGCTCGACGGCGAGGGAGACATTGTCGACCACCGTCTCGTCCCCATAGGCAAACGACACGGCATCGACCTCGGCGCCCGTGAAGGCAATCTCGGAACCGCCCACGTTCTCCTCGACGACCGGCCTCTCGTCGAGGATGTCGAGCACGCGATTTGCCGAGGCAAGCGTTCCCTGCAGCGTGGAGCCCAGGTTTGCTAGCGCCGTGACCGGGCCAAACGACGACACGAGCGCAACCACCGCGACAAGGGCGTCGGCTCCGGAGATGGCTCCAGAGCCCACAAGGGATCGAGCGACGACCAGCTGCACGACAGAGAAGCAGAGGATGAGCGCCGTCGCCGCAGCGGCAGAGTCAGCCGCCAAGGCCCGCAGCTTTCTCTGCGTTCCCACGAGGGACTCGGACCGACGGTCAAGCTCCTCAAGCCGCCTCTCGCCAGCGCGAAACTGCAGCACCTGCGAAAGGCCGCGCAGCCCGTCCAAAACGAAGCCCGCAAGCGAAGCGGCACCGTCGCGCACCGCCCTGCCCTGCTCTCCCGACGCCTTCGAGGTGACGATGGGAACAACGATGCCCACCGTCAGGTACGCGACAAGGGCCACAAGCGCTAGCAGCACATGAATGCTTCCTAGGAACGCGCACATGATGACCGTCATGAGAAAGGCAATGACAATGGGCGAGATGGTGTGCGCATAGAACACCTCGAGCAGCTCCACATCCGAGGTGATGGTGGAGATGAGCGCCCCTCGGTTTCTCGGTATCCTCCTCTGCTTCAAACGAGTTAGACAGGTGAAATTCTAGCTAACCCATGTGCCGCTGCCGAGATGAGCGGATTTTGCTTTCAGGTCAGCGTTGACTCGCTCGGCAGCAGCACAAAGGGGTCCCACCCTTTCGTGCGGTACCACACGAAAGGGTGGGACCCCTTTGTGCTGCTGGCCCATCGCTGCTCACGGCATTCGAGAGGGCCGCTCCAGATAGAGCGAGGGCGAGCACCCCATGGTTGGGATGCTCGCCCTCGCAGCTAGTTTGCAGAGGACTATCGACCAGCTACCTCCAGGGCAAGATCGAGTACCTTCTCGCCATTTACCGTGCCATACTCCCTCATGGGGATAACCGCTACCGGCACGTGCTTTGCGGCACATTTTGCCTCGAGCTGGTTGAACATGAATTGCACCTGGGGACCGATGAGGGCCACGTCCGCACCATCAAGGTTGTTGTCTATCTCGTTCGCAGGATGCGCGACGACATCCACCTCGATGCCGCGCTCCTTTGCCGCCTCCCTGATGCGCCTCTCGAGGAGACTGGTCGACATACCCGCAGCACAGAACAAACGAATGGTGAACATGGTAGCCCCTTCTCTCATGGCTACAGCCATGCTACCAAAGATTTGAAACCACTCAGGTCGTCACAAGCGTGAGAGGTGCCCATGCGCAGGTGACGGTCGATGACGCGGGCCAAAACGCCTTACTCCAGCGAGTCAAGCGCGCTGCGCATAGCATCGGGATCGATCGCCCCAGACGAAGAGGCGACGATCGTTCCATCGGATGCGACGAGCACGGTCGTGGGGTAGGCAAACACGTCAAAGGATTGCTGCGCCTCAAAGTCAAGGTCGTAGTACACCGGAAGCTCGTCAAACTCGTTATCCGCAAGCCACTGGGTGACGTTTTCGACGGTCTCGTCATCCGCGTCGGTACTGTCCACAAACGCAAACGAGACCTTATCCTGGTAGTCACGGTAGATGTCAAGGAAGTCCGGAAGCTCCTGCACGCAGTAGGGGCACCAGGTGGCCCAATAGTTGATGACCAGAGGCTTGCCATTGGCAATCTCCACCAGGGTCTTGCGCTCGTTCTGATCGGTGTAGACCGTCGCGTCGTGATCGGAGAGGAGCTCGGTGCCCGAGGTGCTGGTTTTGATCTCGGCATCTTGCGTTTCGACCGTATCGACAGGAGCCGAGCCACACCCGACAAGCGTAGCTGCAAGCAGGGCCGCCAGGGCCAGGGACGCACACTGAGTTATCTTCTTCACGTTTCCCACCGTCCTTCATGTTGGTTGGACAGAAGCGATGCGATGGTTACACGGTACCCCACGGCTTCAGCTCCCAAACACACGGAACGAATACAACGCTGACAGGCTCAACTGGGATGCCCCCTCAAGTCAGCAGTTGCCCGTGTAGACATGCGCAAGGTTCCGGCGCGCCACGTCTGCCAGCTCATATACGCGCGCGATGGAGGTGGGTCCGCGGTCTTGCATGCGCCAGTGGGGAAAGAAGCGTGACACATGGAGCACGATGCCCGGGTCTACAGACACCAGCCAGGAGGAAAGCTCGTCCATCTCCTCGTCCGTATCGTTTATCCCCGGAACGACCAGCGTCGTCACCTCAAGGTGGCACGTGGGCGTCGCCGCCAGCAGCCGTATCGTTTCCTGCACGGCCGCAAGGTCGCCACCAAGACTTTGGTAGGTCTTGCTCCTGAACACCTTGAGGTCAATGTTTGCCGCGTCAATGAGCGGGGCGACCGTCTGGACGACTTCCGCGGACACGCAGCCCGCAGACACCAGCACGTTGGAGAGCCCCACGTCATGCACCAGCCGGGCGCAGTCTCGCACGTATTCCCATCTGACCAGGGGCTCGTTGTAGGTGTATGCCACCCCGACCATGCGTGGGTCCTCATGGTTGAGGCGCACCGCCAGCGCGGCAATCTCCTGGGGAGAGACCCTCCTCCAGGGGACCTCGCCCTCCCCCACCTGCGAGATGCCATGGTTTTGGCACCAGGGACAGCGCAGGTTGCAACCATAGCTCCCCAACGAAAGCACCGTCGACCCGCCCTTCCAGCGGGCGATCGGCTTCTTCTCTATGGGGTCAACCGCAAGCGAGGTCACGTGGTCGTAGCCCAACGGGACCACGGCGCCGTCCACGTTTGTGCGCGCACGACAGGCACCCATGGCGCCAGGAGCCACCGCACAGTGGCGCGGGCAGGTGGTGCAGACTGCGGAGCCAGCGCTCACAGGTGACGCACCACCTCAAAGCGCTGCAGGCGATAGTCGTCAAAGTCCAGGTCGATATGGCCTTTCTGGGCTGCAATGCGCAGCTGCTCGGCAACGCTGTCCACGCCGTCGAGGTCGGGCAGCAAAAGCCCGCGACGGCCGTCGCGACAGCTCACGATCACGCCATAGCGAGCCGGGTCAAGACCATCCTCCGTGGTGACCTCGGGCTCCGTGAGCACGTCCACATCGTAGACGAGGTCGCCCAGCTCGCTGGCACGCACTGCATTGAAGCGAGGGTCGCGGGTCCCTGCGCTGATCGCGTTGGCGCAAATCTCCTCTGCGAGCGTGCGCTGCGTTGGCTCGATGGTTCCGATGCAGCCGCGCAGCTGACCATCCACCTTGAGCGAGACGAAGCATCCCGCACGGGTGGAAAGCAGCTCGTCAGGCAGGCCTTTGGGCGGCGCGATGCGCTTTCCGTCACGGACATACGACTCCAGAGAGGCGCGCGCAAGCCGGACGTAAGGGTCCTCGGAGGCCTTCCGATCGGCAAGGTCCGCCGCGCGCCACGCCTCGTAGCGCGCAAGCAGCGCACGCTCCTCGCTAGCGGCCTCTTCTCCCACAGGCGTGAAGCACGCCACGCCATACCCCACACCAAACGGTCCCTCGTGGCTGAGCAGCTCGGCACGCACGTCGGTGCGGTCAAGCGCCCCGGCCATCATCTGAAAGCTCCGCAGGCCGCATTCCGCCGCGCGCTCCGCCAGGCTGTGATCCATGCACAGGATGTCGAGCAGGTCGCCCGTGGCAAAGTCATGCGCAATGCGCTCGTCAAAGACCGGGCCCTCGGGAGCAAAGCCATAGGGGCCATCGTGCGTGAGCTTATGGGAGAGGTCGCCCGACGCGATGTAGACCACGCGCCGTCCCAGCGTGCGCGCAGCCTCCTGCACGGCCATGCCCAGGCGGTAATGCTCTGCGGGAGAGAAGCCCGAAAGGCCGATGCGCACCAGCTCAAAGCCCGTGTAGTACTTCTGAATGAAGTGCATCGGAATCATGGTGCCGTGGTCCAGGCGCGGATCGCGCTCGTAGTCGGTTCCCGCCTCGATGCCCTCGCGTTCGCACACGCGGCAGAGCTCCGCCACCAGCTCCGTGTCGTAACGCGCCTCGTATGCGGCCTGCGGCGCCCCATACTGCGCAAAGCTGCCCCGCGCGGACGTTCCAGGAGAGATGAGAAAGTAGTCGCGGTAGAGCGTCGTGTGCGGCGACGACACCACCACGGTATCGGGCGCAAGCGCGGCGACCCGCCTACCCACCTCCTCGTAGGCGTCGATGGTTGCCTGTATCCCGCGCTCCCTTCCCCCGCCTACTGCGGGAATGATGAGCGGCGGATGCGGAACGGCAAAAGCACCAACGATGGCCATGGCGGCTCCTCTCGACTGTCTTCGAGCATAGCACGCAAGCTGCGGGGCAATCGCTCGGTATCCGGACGCGCTCGCGAAGCGCACCCTGAGCGCAGGAAGCCTCCAAGTGCGCTACCATCTCTCCAGGTCACGCTATTCGCCTACCAAAGGGGTTTCCATGCCGTTCGTGCTACCCACCTACACGCCGCCCGACTTTGCCGCACTCGGCCTCGACGCCGCGCCAAACGTGCGCGTGGCAGCGGCACCAGCTGACGGTGTCGCCCCGTCTGGCTACCACTCCACGTCCATGTATCCCGAGTATTTCAAGATCGACGGCTCGTGGCTCCTCGCGCCGGAAAGCCGCATGGATGCAAGCGTGGTCGTGCGCGAGGGCGCCACGCTCGACGTCGTGGAGAACCGCAACATCCGCGCTGGTGAGCTCGTGGTGATTGGCAGGACCGAGGACGGCAGCGAAGGCATCTACGTCCACGCCAACGGATTTGAGGCGCAGCCGCAGGGTGCCGTCGAGACGTTTGCCTTCAGAGCGGGCCGCTCGCGCGAGACGGCCTTTGCCCGCGATTACGACACCCTCTACGACCTGCTGCGCCACGAACGGGAGCAGGGCAAGGTGGTGTGGGTGTTGGGGCCTGCCTTCTCCTTTGACCATGACGCGCGCCATGCCATGCAGCGCATCATCGAGGCGGGCTACGTTGACGCGGTGCTTGCTGGCAACGCCCTTGCCACGCATGACCTCGAAGGCGCACGCTTCCATACCGCCCTTGGACAGGACATCTACACGCAAGCCAACGTCGCCGGTGGGCACTACCATCATCTCGACGTAATCAACGAGGTCCGCGCCAGCGGATCCATCGCCCGCTACATCGAGGACTACGAGATCTCGGACGGCATCATGTATGCCCTCGAGCGCAACCAGGTGCCCTACGTGCTGGCCAGCTCCATCCGCGACGACGGCCCCCTTCCCGAGGTCATAGGCGATGCCTACGCTGCCCAGGCGGCCATGCGCGCGCAGCTGCGCGACGCCACCTGCGTGATCTGCCTGGCCACCATGCTGCACACCATCGCAACGGGCAACATGACCCCCAGCTTCCGCGTGCTGGGCGACGGCACCGTGCGCCCCGTGTACTTCTATGCCGTGGACGCTGACGAGTTTGTGGTGAACAAGCTCCTTGACCGGGGGAGCCTCTCCGCCAAGACCATCGTCACCAACGTGCAGGACTTCATCACGCTCGTCGCGCACGGGCTCGGAGTGTGGGACTAGGGTCAGCTGCGTGAGGCAGGCATGCTCAAAGATCGAAGCGGCGCTCTGATCGCGCATGGGTGCGGCAGAAGCGCCGGAGGTCGCGGTCCGCGCACAACCAGCGCGTGAGGAGGACTATCACCTCCTAAGACATTTGGTTCTACAATAGAAGCAGTTTGCGATGAGCGAAGGTCTTGAGGACGCAAGCAAGTCGCGCGTTATGGAGAGGAGATTTACATGGCATACCTAGGAGAGGGAACCACCAAGCTCGGCTTTGGCCTCATGCGCCTGCCCAAGCTCGAGGACGGCACCATCGACGTGCCGCAGGTCTCGCAGATGGTGGACGAGTTTCTTGCCGCGGGCGGAACCTACTTTGACACCGCCTGGGCCTACGGCGGCTCCGAGGAGGCCATCCGTCAGGCGCTGATCGAGCGCCACCCGCGCGACAGCTACACCATCGCCACCAAGAACGCCGCCTGGCTCGGACCCAAGGACGCCGACGAGGCAAAGGCGCAGCTTGACGTCTCGCTCGAGCGCCTTGGCACCGACTACGTTGACTACTACCTCCTGCACAACCTCGGTGCCGGCCGCACCGCCTTCTTTGAGAAGTGGGGCATGTGGGAGTGGGCAAAGGAGATGAGGGCCGAGGGTCGCATCCGTCACCTTGGCTTCTCGTTCCACGACAATGCCGATACCCTCAAGCAGATTCTCGAGAAGCACGCTGATGACGTCGAGTTCATCCAGCTGCAGATCAACTACGCCGACTGGGAGGACGGCAGCGTGCAGAGCCGCAAGGTGCACGAGGTCGCCCGCAGCTATGGCAAGCCCGTCGTGATCATGGAGCCCGTCGAGTGGGCACTGCGCTTTGCCATGAACACCGAAGGACTCATCGCCTGCCTCTCGGGCATGTCCTCGCTCGAGCAGATGCGCCAGAACCTACAGACGCTCAAGGGCCTCTCCCCGCTCTCTCAGAAGGAGCTGGACGCCCTCGCCGCCGCACGCGCCAAGCTTTCCGAGCTCATCGCCGTTCCCTGCACCAGCTGCCATTACTGCATGGAGGAATGCCCCGTCAGCATGCCCATCGCGAGCATCATGGAGAGCCTGAACCGTGCCGCGCTCTACGGCGAGGAGAAGGGCAAGGGCAACTATGGCTTTGCCACGCGCGAAGGCGTCAAGGCCAGCGACTGCATCCACTGCGGCCAATGCGAGGAGGCCTGCCCGCAGCACATCGACATCATGACCCAACTCGAGACCACAGCGGAGAAGTTCGAGTAGGCACCGAGGCTGCGGCCACTTACTCCAGCGTAAACGTGAGGAGCACCGGGCCGTGATTACTTGTGGCAAAGCCCGTGTCAATGGTGGTTGCCGCAGCGTGGACCCTGCTTGACACGATGGACCCATCTCAGGCTACACGGTACGAGGCGCCCTCCACGTAAGGGATGGCGCTGTCCTGGCATGTTTCTCCCTTATGATATCTGCTGTGCCCGGAGGACCCCATCACAAGGAGCATCATGGACGCGTGCCTTTGCGTTACCACCCTCGTCGAGAACACCCCTGCGGAGGGCATGCGCGCAGAGCATGGTCTCTCGCTGCACCTTGCCTTCGGGGAGCTGAGCATCCTGCTGGACTTTGGGCAGTCGGATGCCTTCGCGCAAAACGCCGACGCGCTGGGTGTCGACCTTGCCCAGGTAGACCTTGCCGTGCTTTCGCATGCACACTACGACCACGCCGACGGCATGGGCCACTTCTTTGCGCTCAATGCCAGAGCGCCGCTCTTTCTGAGCGAGGCCTGCGCGGAGACATGCTGGTCCACCAAGGGTGGCACCACGGAGGCGCACTACATCGGCATCCAAAAAGGCCTGCTGGCACAGTTTGGCCAGCGCCTCTCCCCCGTCTCCACCGACCGCGTCACCCCCATCGCGCCGGGCGCGTATCTCGTGCCGCACACGACCCCTGTCCTGGGGGAGATAGGACGCCAGGCCGGCATGTTTCTGAGGCAAGGGAACGTCCTTGTCCCCGACGGCTTTGCCCACGAGCTCACGCTCGTGCTCGAGCTCGGCGCCGCCCCAGACGCACCGCTGGCCGTCTTCAATAGCTGCTCGCATGCAGGGTTGCCTGTCGTCGTGAGCGAAGTGCGGGCGGCTTTTCCCGGGCGCACCATTGCCGCATACGTGGGCGGACTTCACCTGGTTCATGCACGCGACGAGCAGGTCATTGACGTTGCACACGCCATCGAGACCGCCGGCGTCTGCCAGCTCTACACGGGCCATTGCACGGGCGCACATGCCGTCGAGCTGCTGACACGGCAGCTGCCCGGTCGCGTTGTCCCCCTGCACGCGGGCCTCCGCTTTGGCCTATAGCTCATCAGCTGACGGAGGAGTCAAGAGAGTGCTGTGCACCCCGGATGAGCTGCGCGCGTAGCCGATGACCAGCGTAGCGTTGCGAATGTGGCATAGACGCGTGAGAAGCCCTCTCATAGAACAGCAACCCTTTGATTGTTCCATTGCAGTACTACCCGAGTACAATTCTCAAGGGGTGCGCCCGCAAAACCGTTACCCTGGGCACTGGTACCGTAGAGGAGCAGAGATGGCAGAAGATGTTCGCTCGGCAAAGAGCACGGCTGGCATGGCGGAGTTCGAGCTTGTCTATGAGGCGCCTGACTGCGTGGTGTTGGACAGCGCCTACTGCTCCATGGGACGCATGATTGCCCTTCGTGCCTGCGAGTCAGCTGGCTGGGCCTATCACGACGCCACGACGCTCCTCGAGCTTGTGCCCGAATTTGGCGTCACGTCCGAGGACGTCGACGCGTTCGAGCGTCAGTTCACAGGCTCCGAGCCCAACGTAGATGCCGTCCGCGCCACGGTCGAGTTCCAGCGCATCAGCGAGGCCTTCCACATTGCCGCTGAGCGTGCCATCGCCGCGGGCCCCTGCCTCATCCATGACCGCGTGACCAAGTCATTTGTGGAAGGGCTCGGCTACCGCTGCGTGTCTGCGATGACCTACGCCCACGACCTTCCCGCCATGCGCGTGCGCGCCAAGGTGTCCCCGCTCTACGAGGACCTCACGTCTGACGCCGACCTCGACGCCGCCATCCGCCGCGAGGACTCCATCCGCCGCGCCTGGCACATGCTGCATAGCGAGACGACCGTCTGGGGAGAGCCCGCGACGTACGACCTCATGATCAACACCGATCTCATCGGCCGTGACTTTGCTGCCAAGCTGCTGGCACAGCTCATGTGCCCCGGATTGACCCATTAATCGCGGGTCAATCTGCAGCAGAGTAGGTCATGCACCTATTGTTTTGTCGGAACGACCCACGTTTGGTGGGTCGTTCCGTCATCTTGATTCGATTCTTCCAACACCCAAATGAACGAAGATCGTAATCGGAGGGAGCAAGGTTACAGCGCAAGCACGTTGGTCACGCAGTTGTAGAGTGAGATGAGGAGCAGCAGAGCCACCGCGTCGCGCGACGCCCAGGCGTGGAAGCCATGCCAACCGCGCACGCGCGTGTCAAAGCAGGGAACGTAGGCCTGCTCACCA
>CADBRX010000009.1 GCA_902797175.1 uncultured Coriobacteriaceae bacterium
GGGGTGTTAGCTCAGTTGGTTAGAGCGCCGGCCTGTCACGTCGGAGGTCGAGGGTTCAAGTCCCTTACATCCCGCCATTGCGCGCACAGGCCCCGGCAACGGGGCCTTTTCTTTTCTGGGAGGCACACCTTGGGCCAAAAGACCCCCATTGCGGTCTTCGACTTGGACGGGACGCTCATTAACGGTCAGTCGGGTTCGCTCATCTCGCTCTATCTGCTTTCGCGCAAGGTGGTCTCTGTGCCTCGGGCGACGCGCCTTGCGTGGTGGGGCGCTCGCTACAAGCTGCATCTTCCCCAGCGCCAGGACGAGCCGCGCGAGGTCATCATCGCGGCCCTCCACGACCGCACCCCCGAAGAGATCAGGCAGACCATGCGCGACTTCCACGACGAGGTCATGGTCAGCCGCTATCGCAGTGAGGGCGTGAGGGAGGTCGCGCGCCGCAAGGAAGAGGGCTGCGTCACCCTCCTTGCCTCGGCTACCTTCCGCGACGTCGCGGAGCGCGCGGCAGAGTTCCTGAACATGGACGGCTATGTGGCCACCGAGATGGAACGTGACGCGTCCGGTGACTACACGGGAAACGTCGAAGGTGACGTCACCGAAGGAAAAGCAAAGCTAGATGCCGTTATCAAGTGGGCAAGCGATCGCTTTGGCACCGACGGGTGGTACATCAGATATGCATACGGTGACCACGGAAGCGACGTGCCCCTCCTCTCCACTGCTCGAACCGCCTTTGCCGTCAATCCAAGTTATTTAATGAAGTTGGCTGCAAAGCGTCGCAAATGGGCGATACTTAAATGGGGGACTAGCGCATAGCACCGTGTTTTGTTGCACATGACGGGCCTCCTGCGCAATCGGCCTGGCGGCGGAAGGGGACGCCATGGAGATCTCAAAAAAGACCGACTACGCCATTCGCATGCTTGCTGAGCTCGTACGAAGTAACGACACCGTGATCTCTGTCCGTTACGCCGCCGAGAAGAATGACGTGCCGTACTCTTTTGCACGTTCCATACAACATGACTTGGTACAAGCGGGAATAGTCTCGAGCGTACGCGGTAGTCGCGGGGGGATGAAGCTGGCGGTAGATCCCAAGCAGACGACCATGTGCCAGATCGTGGAGGCTATTCAGGGGCCCATCTGTGTCGGCGAATGCAATACTACTATGTCGAAAGATGAGAACTGCCCCCTCAAGGCTGGCTGCGCCTTCACCGTCATCTGGCGTGAGGCAGAGCGCCTGCTTCGCGACTACTTTGACGCGGTAACGCTGTATCAGGTCGTCATGGAGCAGCGTTGCCCGTACCCGCTGAACGGCCACGCCTTTGTCGCGCTGACGCCGGAGGAGCTGAAGCAGGCCAAAGAGGGGGCACCGGCAGAGGGGTAACGCCAGGTGCCAGGCCAAACAATCGATGCAACCCAAGCAGGTGGGAGCGGGCCCGCGCTCTCGCCGCAACTCGTGAGCTTTAGGAGCCGCGTGCTCGAGCGCGGCGGGGAGCTCTATCGCGACTTGCCGTGGAGGAAGTCCCGCGACCCGTATGAGGTGTGGGTCTCCGAGGTCATGCTGCAGCAGACGCAGGTGAGCCGCGTGGACGGCCGCTGGCAGAGGTGGCTGGAGCGCTTTCCCAACGTCGGCGCGCTTGCCTCGGCAGAGGCGGCGGAGGTGCTGGAGGAGTGGCAGGGCATGGGCTACAACCGCCGAGCTCTCGCCCTGTGGCATGCCGCCCAGCAGGTGGTCCTTGGCGGGGGAGAGATGCCGTGCGACGTGGAGGGCCTGGTCGCGCTTCCCGGCATCGGCCCCGCGACGGCGGCCGGCATACGTGCCTTTGCCCTCGACCTCCCGGGCGTCTACCTCGAGACGAACGTCCGCACCGTCTTTCTCCACGAGCTCTTTCCCGAGGCGCAGAAGGTGCCTGACCGCGAGCTGGTGCCCTTGGTGGAGGTATGCTGCCCGCCTGATGCGAGCAGCCCCGCCGACGACCCGCGTACCTGGTACTTTGCGCTGCTCGACTACGGTGCCTGGCTCAAGCGGACGGTACCCAACCCCTCAAGGAGGTCGAGCACGCACGTGCGGCAGTCGCGCTTTGAGGGGTCTCACCGGCAGAGGCGTGCCATGCTCGTCCGGGCGCTCCTGGCGCACCGCGAAGGCGCGGACCCCAAAGAGCTGGCAGAGCTGCTTTCAGAGGAGGAGCGGTCCCACGGGCGCGACGCAATCTCCACCGAAGCGGTGAATGGCCTGCTCGAGGAGCTTTCGCGCGAGGGGTTCTGCACCTGTCGCGAGGGCCGTTGGGTCGTCTGATACGTAGGGGTCCCACCCTTTCGTGTCGCGGTGGCCGCGGGCTGCCTAGCCGTTTTACCCACAAGCGAGTAAGATAGAGAACAGGCTGGAATGGGCCCAGCCCGCGCCCACGGGGCGCCCACAGAGGAGAGAGGAGTTCCCATGGCAGTAGATTTCGAGAGCTCGCAGACTAAGAAGAACCTTGAGGCCGCCTTTGCTGGCGAGTCCCAGGCA
>CADBRX010000010.1 GCA_902797175.1 uncultured Coriobacteriaceae bacterium
CTGTTGCATAGCACCTTTTGCCCTCCACCCGCACAGCGGGTGGTTTTCTGATGCCGCGCTACGCGCGGCACAGGCTAAAGCCTTGAATATATACGCTCTGCCGCGCGTTTCGCGCGGCAGAGCGTTTACCTGCGCTTTTGTGTTTTCGTGCGCTTAGTGCCAGTAGCGGTCGATGGTCTGCTCGCGGTCCGGGCCGACGGTGATGATGCTCACGCGGACGCCGGCGAGCTGCTCGAGGAAGTCGATGTAGTCCTTGGCCTCGCGCGGCAGCTGGTAGAAGTTGCGCACGTCAGAGATGTCGCACTTCCAGCCGGGAAGGGTCTCGTAGACGGGCTTCGCGTGATAGAAGACGCTCTGGTGCTCGGGCACGGTCTTGTAAATCTTGCCGTCGCACTCGTAGGCCACGCAGACCTTGATCTCGTCCAGGCATCCCAGCACGTCAAGCTTGGTAATCGCCAGGTCGGTCAGGCCGTTGACGCGCGCAGCGTAGTTCACGACCACCGCGTCGTACCAGCCACAACGACGCTTACGTCCCGTAGTCACGCCATATTCGTGGCCAACCTCACCCAGCTTCTCGCCCACTTCGTCAAAGAGCTCGGTGGGGAACGGGCCGGATCCGACGCGCGTCAGGTAGGCCTTGGCGATGCCCAGCACGCGCTTGATGTGCACGGGGCCGACGCCCGAGCCGGTCACGGCGCCGCCCGCGGTGCAGTTTGAGCTGGTCACGAAGGGGTAGGTACCGTGGTCGATGTCGAGCATGGTGGCCTGCGCGCCCTCAAACAGGATGTTCTTGCCGCCCTCGAGCTGCTCGTTCAGGAACAGCGAGCTCTCGCAGATGTAGGGGCGGATGCGCGCTGCCATGGGCAGGTACTCCTCGCAGATCTGCTCGACGGTGTAGGTCGGCAGCTCGTAGACCTTCTCGAGGATGGGGTTGGTGTAGGCCAGCGCGCTCTCGAGCTTCTCGCGGAAGATCTTCTCGTCAAGCATGTCCTGGATGCGCAGGCCGGTGCGGTTCATCTTATCCATGTAGGTGGGGCCGACGCCGCGCTTGGTGGTGCCGATGAGGTTCTTGCCCAGCTTCTTCTCGTGCGCGCCGTCGAGGTCCTTGTGGTACGGCATGACGATGTGCGCGTTGCCACTGATCTTGAGCGCGTCGCAGGAAATGCCCTGCTCCTCGAGCATGTCGATCTCGTCCAGCAGGATGCCGGGGTCGACGATGCAGCCGTTGCCGATGATGGGCGTGGTGCCCTCGTACATGACACCGGACGGCACCTGGTGGAGGGCCAGCTTCTTGCCGTTCGCGATGACCGTGTGGCCCGCGTTCGCGCCGCCCGCATAGCGGCACACGACGTCAAAGTCGCCCGAGATAAGGTCGGTGACCTTGCCCTTTCCTTCGTCGCCCCACTGGGTTCCCACAAGTACTGATGCCGGCATAGCTGCCCCCTTCAAGTTGCGAAATGTGCGAAAAGAAGTATACGCCGCACAGGCGGTGCCGTCATGCGACTAGTCATGGAAGGTGTCGACCTCGACAAACTTCGTAGAACCAGGCAGGAACATGAGCGGCACGATGTCGAGCGGGCCCGAGCGGTTCTTGGCGATGATGAAGTCCGTGACGTTTTCGTCCGGGCGGTCCTGGCGATCGGCCTCCTCGGGCGTCATGGAGCGGTCAAGCAGGATGACGATGTCGGCGTCCTGCTCGATGGAGCCGGATTCGCGCAGGTCAGAGAGCTGCGGGCGCTTGCCGGTACGGCTTTCCACCTGACGCGACAGCTGCGAGAGCGAAATGACGGGCACGCCGAGGTCCTTGGCCATGATCTTGATGCCACGGCTCATCTCGGAGACCTCGGTCGCGCGGCTGTCGGATCGGCGCTGGTTGGACGGAGGCGAGACGAGCTGCAGGTAGTCGAGGATGACGACGCCCTTCTCCTTGCCGCGCAGCATGCGGCGGGCCTTGGCGCGGACCTCGGTGACGGTGGTGCCGGGCGTGTCGTCGATCATGATGTCCAGGCGCGAGAGGTCGTTGGTGGCCTCGAGCAGCGCGGGCCACTGGTTGTCCTGGATGCGCGCGCCGCGGATGGCCGAAAGCGGGATGCGCGCCTGCGCGGAGAGCAGGCGCTGCGCGATCTCGGTCTTGCTCATCTCGAGCGAGAAGAACGCCACCGATGCGCCCTTTGCCGCCGCGTTGATGGCCAGGTTGAGCGCAAACGACGTCTTTCCCACGCCCGGGCGCGCGCCGATGACGATCATCTGGCCAGGTCTGAGGCCCTGCAGGCGCGCGTCGATGCCGTTGAAGCCGGTCATGACGCCCATCGAGCCGGGATTGATGGCCTGCTCGGCCAGCTCCTCGTAGAGCTCGCCCATGACCTCTTCGAGCGTGGAGTAGTTGGAGCGGATGTCGCGGTCGGTCACGGACAAGATCATGCGTTCGGCCGAGTCGACGACCTCCTTGGTGTCCTCGGGCGCGTCGAATGCGAGCGCCGTGATGCGCGCCGACGCGGCGATGATCTCACGCAGGGTGGCGTCGCGACGCAGCATCTCGGCGTGGTGGTGCCAGTTGGCGAGCGAAAGCGTATTGTTGTTGAGTTCCAGCAGGTAGGACATGCCGCCGATGCGCTCGAGCTCGCCTTCGGTGCGCAGGTAGTCAGCAAGCGAGACCGGGTCCACCGGCAGCGACTTGTCAAACATCGTGTGCATGGTCGAGAAAATCGTGCGGTTGGCGTGCAGGTAGAAGTCGCGCTCGTTCATCTCGATGAGTGCCTCCTGCAGGACGTCCTGCGAAAGCAGCATCGCCGAAAGCACCGACCGCTCTGCGGCCAGATCCTGCGGCATCGTCGCCTCGCCAGGCACGATGACGCGCGGCTCGCGTTCGTCTCTCCTGTTGCGGTAGCCTTCCGGCATGTTCTCACCTGCTTGTTTGGTTGACGTTGCGGGCGCTGACTCGGAAGGGACACTCCCCTTCGAGTCACCCGGGATGGCTGACTCAAAGGGGAGTGTCCCTTCTGAGTCAGCTTGCGCACCTCTGTGCCAACGAATCGTACCCCATCCTGCGCCTTTGCCAAAGCCCCTTCTTTGTCCAAGAACCGCAATCAACAGGGCATTGTTGAAAGCAAATAGGCCCTACCCCGACGTTTGCTAGTTTTCACAGTTTTCGACAACTTTCGAAACTTTTCTGCGAAAGGTTTTCAACATTTGGCAGGTAGCGCGGGCACGCAGCTGAAAACAAGCCAACAACCTGCGTCACTTTACTTATTGATGTCAATACTGACGGCGTTTCCGCAGGTAAACGCATTGTGATGGGATTGTTGAGAAAAAGAAAACCCTCCCATTCGAGTATGAGTTCGAACGGGAGGGTCCAATGTCAGAACGCCTGTTTTGCTCTCAAGAGCGACCTTGCTGCCTGCGCTTATTGTTGAAACTGCCTGCTAGCAAAGCCGCCTTGTTAACAACCTTGATGCTACTCGGCGTCGGCCTCTTCGGCGAGCTCTGCTGCGGGCTCGGCCTCGACGGCCTCCTCGACAACCGGCTCGGCCTCGGGCTCGGGCGCGTTGGTGTCGACACCGACGAGCACGATGACCTTGGCGTTGATGTCGCGGTACAGGTTGACCTCGACCTCGTGGCTGCCGACCTGCTTGATGTTGACGCGGCCGATGCGCTTGCGGTCGACGGTGACGCCGAGCTGGGACTCGATGGCGTCGGCGACCTGCGCGGCGGTGACGGAGCCAAAGAGCTGGCCC
>CADBRX010000011.1 GCA_902797175.1 uncultured Coriobacteriaceae bacterium
AGCGAAGCCACAAATGCCGAGAACACCTACACCGGCACTATCAGGATCCTGACCGGCAAAGACCTCTTTGACATGCAGGACGACTTCGACGACCCGGCCATCTTCGGCGTCGACAGCCCGACCCGCTACGCCGTCCTGATGCTCGACCCCGCCCAGAAGGTCTACGCGCGCTTTGCGGGCGACCCCGAGGCCATGAAGGACGAGGAGACGAACATGATCTGCCTCGCCAGCGACGGCGAAGCGGCCGAAGGCTCCGTCTCCTCCTGGGAGCAGTACGACGGCAAGGAAGTGACCGTCGCCATCGACCCCATGCAGACCATGTGGCCCTCCGACGTCCGCCTGCCCATCAACACGCCGCACACCGGCACCGCTGCCGTCGTCTCGGAGTAACGCGCTCTGGTTGCGTTCGTGTGCTGCTTGAGACATTAGGGGCGCCTTCGGGTGCCCTATCTGTCTCATTTGGCACTCTCCCCCTTGGTCTGTGGGCCGTTTGAGACAGATAGCTGCCAGATTTGATGCCAAACTGTCTCAAACGGCACGCCGAATTGATCAGCGGACCACCATCGTGAGGACGTACGCCATGAGCAGGCTTATGGCCGCGAAGGCGACCGCCTTGCCCATCTGGCTCTTCGCGTTGAAGCCAAAGCTGTCATAGGCCCTGAACCCCGCGGTCTCGGGGTAGACCCTCAGAGGCAGCTTGAGCTTGGTGAGCATGAGGTAGTCGAAGCAGACGACATCGAAGAGCTTGTAGCCCTCGAAGAGGACGAGGAACCGCAGGAACGCGCTCCAGAACGACATCTTGGTCTCCAGGGTGTCTCGCACCGCCCAGACAAGCACGGCAGCGACGCCCGCAAACCCTGCGACCAGGATGAGCACGCCCAGGGCGTTCACCCAGGCGGGCTGGTCGGGCAATTTGCTCGCCATCTCCTTGATGTCGTCGGGAGCCCCAAAGTACTTCGAGCCGATCTTAGGGATGATGACGACGAAATCGAACATGAGAACCGTCGCCAACAGGCAGATTGCGCCGAGCATCATAAAGGTCGTAACCATCGTGCATCCAATCGAGGTCAAGGAGCTTACTTGGCGAACCTCTTCCTATATCCGCAGTCACAGTAAGGACCGCCAGAAGCAAGCGTGTACTCCCGCACGAAATCCGACGCTCCGCCTGCCTCGCTCATGGTGTAGTCCAGGCGACACATGGCAGGAACCAGCTCGAAAAGCCCCAACTCCCCCATCAGCGTACAGATTCCGCATTTTGTGAACCGCGCCTCGTAGCCGCTCCCATCAGGGTAAGGAAGGAACTCCATGTTCCAAGAATACGGATTGCGGTCCGCCGCACGAAGGGCGGCCGTGTCCTTCATCCCCTGGACATCCCTCTCGCTGAACTTATTCTTTCCGCTCATCCGGCAGAACCACTTCATAGGCGGGGTCATCATGGATACCCGGTAGTACTCCGTCGTCTCCTTAACCCCAGGCCTCTCCGGCAGGCTCAAGAGGAAGGCGGAGAGCATCGCGCAGTTGACAATGTTCATCTTGAACCGATCGGCCTTCTCGAATTCCGGGAGGTCCCTGATGATCTCTTTGAACCGCGGCCTTGCTTTGTTTGCAATCTCCTTTGCGGTTGCGGCGTCATATCCGTACACCACGGACAAGCTCTTTCGGAACGACCCCGCAAACAATGCCCACATGCCCAACGGCATCCCTGAGTATCTCATGTAGAACGCTCCCCTCCTCGTTGCTGCCAAACCGATCCTCAGCCCACACGTCAGGCGAGCTTTTATCTGGCCTGGCAGCCTAAAAGCTCATTGTGTTACGAGCACTATGATAAGTTATAAGCAGCTAACTTATCATAACCGAGAAGGCATCCACGCGCATGAACCTAGTGGCGAACAGGTGCTGGCAGGCACGCGTTGGGGGGAGGGGTCGTGTTCCGGTTCCGGGGTGACGGCCCGCTTGAGGCAAAGGACCGGGTCGACGCCACCGACGCCTGCGAGGAGGGCGGCTCCGTCCACGGCCAGGGCCGCATCGACTCCATGCGCACCCACATCAAGGTCATGAGGGACACTGTGGAGCTCGACGGCGTGGGCCTCGTGGGCTACGCGCCGTGGGGCTGGATCGACGTCGTTCCTTTGTGCCGGGCTATTCCTGTTTCGTTAGGCCAGCCGTCCTAAAGCGTATACGACCCGAACCCAGCTATCGCCTCGTCAATCGTCGCCTCTCCGTTTGCGACCTGGTACGCCGCGACGCGGAACTGGATGGTGGCGTCATCCGTCAGCCCGACATCGCGAGTCGAGATGATTCGTGCTGGGTCCACGCTGCTGAACGGCGCGTACAAGCCATCGAAGGAAAGGCCAGACGTCACCGGGAGCAGGCGCTTGGCGCTTGCGATGGCGTTGAGTTCCTGCGGAGTCGCCAGGAATCGCATGAACTCGTTTGCCATGTCGAGGTTCTTGCTCTCTTTGTTGACCGCAAACTGCACGGAAGACTTGTCAAGCAGGCAGGCGCCCTCGTCGGTAAGCGTGAGAGGATACAGGGCGTACGAGAACGGGCTGGCGGAAAATGCCTCGGACTGGTTCTCGCGCTTAGCCGTGCCCGATGCCGTATCGGCCGAGCTCAGCGCCATGGGGATGTCGCCCTCAAAAAACCTCAGGATCAGCGCGTTGTAGCCGTCCTCAAGCTCGTTGCAGACGTCGATGTTGAAGCACCCGTGCTCCATCATGTCGCTCACCTTCTCGAGGGTGGGCCTCATATATTCGCCTGCCGAGGGCTCAAGCGCGTTGAGCTTCTCGACCATGGTGCTGTCCTTGGAGGCGTCGCCATACATGAGCTCGCCCACAAGGTTGCCATATGAAGACGGCACGTTGTAGCCCAGGATGGGAGTGGGATACCCAGCCTTGTTGAATGCGTCGCACGCGGCCAGCAGCTCCTCATAGCTCGTCGGAATGTCAATCCCCTCCTTCTTGAAGAGGTCCTCGTTCACGAGGATGCCGGCTGTGCTGGAGAAGATGGGGAGCATGGGGCAGGCGCCCGACTCATCCTTGCACAGCAGGCTCGAGCGCACGCTTGACAAGTCGATGTTGAGCGCAGGATCAGAGAGGTCCTCGGCACGCTCGAACAGCGTGCCGTAGTCGTCGGAGTCCAGCATGAACTCGAACGCAAAGTAGATGTCGGGAGCTTCCTCAGAGTCCAAGGCCGTGGAGACGAGGTTGTTGTAGTCATCGATCTTGGTGTAGCTCAGCTCGACGTCGGGGTAATACTCGTTGAATTTGTCGAATTCGGCCTCGAGCGCCTCGAAGTTGTCGTAACTGCCGACCACGGAGACACGGCACTTCGTGGCGGTGTCAAGAGACGGGGTGAAGCCACCCTGCTCCTCTGCCTGCCCCGACGACGCCCCAGAAGACCCAGACGGCGACGCGCCGCACGCCACCAACGCGAACACGACGAGTGCCATTGACAAAGCGAGCATGCAGCGCGCGGCAGTTTTTCTCATAGCTTGTTCTCCTTCACCTTTCTGATCTCTTTCAAAACGAGCTTGATTTCGATCGGCTTGGCAATGTGACCGTTCATTCCAGCATTCAAGCACAACGCGACGTCTTCGGAAAACGCATCCGCCGTAGTCGCGATGATTGGTATTGCCGCTATCCGCTCGTCGGGAAGCGCGCGGATGACCTTGGTGGCCTCGATGCCGTTCATGACGGGCATCTGCACGTCCATGAACACGAGGTCGTAAGCACCTGGCTGCGACGATGCGAGCAGGTCGACCGCAACCTGACCGTTTTCGGCATGCGTGGACTCGATGCCATGCATGCTGAGCAGCATGGAGAGAATCTGCCAGTTGACGTCGTTGTCCTCGGCGACGAGCACGCGCATGCCCGCAATATCGGAGTAGTCATCCTCGCGCACGTCCGGGGTTGACGTCAAATGCAGCAGGCCGTTGATCGCATGGTACAGCTTGGACCTGAACAGCGGCTTGGACAAGAAGCTGTTGGCGCCGGCGTCCTTCGCGCTTTCCTCGATGTCCGACCAGTCATAGGCCGAGACGAGGATGATGGGCACCTGACTGCCAATCAGGGCGCGCATGCGCCGCACGACCTCGAGGCCATCCATGTCGGGCATCTTCCAGTCGACGATGACCACGTCATAGTCATCGCATGCACTATGCCGCTCCCCTGCCATCTCGAGCGCCCGTGCGCCTGAAGAGGTCACCTCGACGCTTGCGCCAAGCGAGTCGAGCGTGTATTGCGCAGTCTGGAGGAGCACCTCGTCATCGTCCACGATCAGCACGTCGACGGATTCCAACGTCATCTCCTCGGGCTCGTGTTCCGCGACGGGCATGTCGAGGGTGATGGTGAACGTCGTTCCCTCACCCAGCTTGCTCTGGCACTCTATGGTACCGCCCATGAGGTCAACCATCTGCTTGGTGATGGCCAGCCCGAGGCCCGTGCCCTGCACCTTGTTCACGCGGCTGTCTGTTTGGCGCGAGAAGGACTCGTACATGTGCTCCATGAACTCGTCGCTCATGCCCATGCCCGTGTCGGCCACGCGGTAGACCAGACGCACCGTTTCGGGCGTGTCTCCCGGCAGCTCCTGCAAGTCGACAGAGACGCTTCCGCCCGCCTCGGTGTACTTGAGGGCGTTCGACAATATGTTGATGAACACCTGGTTGATGCGCAGCTGGTCGGCATAGAGGTACTCGTGCTCGATGGCGTTGGTGTGGAAGTCAAAGACGATGTCCTTCTCCTTGACCATGGGCTGCGCGATGTTGACGAGATTCTCGGCCACCTCAACGATCGAGAACGTTGCCGGGGTGAGGGAAAGCTTGCCGCTTTCCACCTTAGATATGTCCAGGATGTCATTAATGAGTGTGAGGAGATGGCTGCCCGCGAGCCCAATTTTGCGCAGGCTGTCCTCGACGATGGCCTGGTCGTCGACGTTACGCTGCGCGATGGTCGTCAAGCCCAAGATCGCGTTCATGGGCGTGCGGATGTCATGGGACATGGTCGAGAGGAAGTCGCTCTTGGCGCGATTTGCCGCCTCGGCCTCTCGAGCGACCTCGTTGAGTCGCGCGTTGAACCAATTCATGAAGGCCATGTCAAAGACGAGTAGGAACAGCAGGGCCGAGGCAACCCCAGCGACAAGGGCCCAGTCGACGGTGCCCTGGTCCAGGCTGCTCCCCTGGATGTAGTTCAGGATGGTCCAGCCATGGTTTGCGCTGACGGGCGCGTAGGCGATCAGGCACTGCTCGCCACGCGAGTTGGTCATGAAGAACGATCCGCTCTGCGTGGTCAAACGCGTTTTCAGCTCTTCAACTCCGGCAGCATCCACCTGGTTGTACGACTTATAGAACTCGATGAAGTTGCTGTTCTTGTACTCGTGACCCTTGATGATGTAGTTGCTGTCTATGTCGATGAGCGAGATCTCGGCGTCCTTGTAGCTGTCAAGGGGAAACACCCACTTCTCCGTGAGCTTCTCCGTGGGAATGACGCGCAGCAAGACCGCCTCGCGCCGCGACCCGTCGTTGGCGTCCACAAGCGAGAGCCTACCGCAAAACGCCAGCGACTGAACGCCGTTCAAGGGGTTGGTATAGGATCGCGAGACGTTGATGCTGCCATCCTCTTCGGCTAGCGCCTCGAGACGTATGGGGAGGCCAATTGCCTTGTACGACACGGCGTAGTCGTCTTCCGTGCCCGCCCTGGGACGCGTCGAAAGCCCCTCAAGCGAGTTGTCGTCCGTAAAGATGACGTGCGCGGCGTAGTCGGGTGATACGTGGGATGACCTGATGAACGACACCGCCTCATCGATGGTGTGAGGCTCACTGTTGATGTACCGCGTCCAGACGTCGCAGATATCCTGCTCGCCCTCGAGGTAATTGGCCGTCACCTGTTCCATGGTAACCGTCACCGCCTCGAACTGCGCCACCTCAGAGGCGATGGACTCGTTGGCTGTCCGCTGCGCGTACAGCAAAACGAAGCTTATGATGCCGAGCATGACGGCGACATTTACCAGGATTATGAGATATCGCTTGTTAGCCATTCGCATCTCGAGCCTTTTGCACCCTGCCTTGCAAAGCATTATCTCACGCCTTGAGCGTAACGGCGATGGCTTAGCGAGGTCGGCAGGATAAAGGGCACATGAGCCGGCAGCGTTGGGAGGTACTGTTGGTACCGACGTGGGGAAACCAGCTTCCTGCGGGCTTTCCTTCAGCTGCGCCCCATGATCTCATCGAGCTTGGTAGACAGATGCTTGAGGCTTTCCCCGCCGCGTAGGATGCCCATTGCCACAGAGCCTTTTGACGCCTAGAAAGCTTGCGCTTTGCATCCAGAGACTGAGACAATAGCGAGGGCGGGTACCCCAACCCCGCGCCGCCCGCAGAGAGAGGAAGCCCCATGCTCGCCGACTACCACGTTCACTGCATGTTCTCCGACGACTCCTGGTACATCCCCGCGCAGGTGTGCGCGGACGCATGGAAGAACAACCTGGACGAAATCTGCTTCACCGACCATGTTGACTACGGCATCAAGCCCGACTGGGACCAGGCGCTTTCGGCCAAGGTTGCCGACGGCCAGCGCGTGGTGAACGTGGACTACGACGCGTACTTCCCCTGCATCGAGGCGCTGCGCGACGAGTGGGCGGGGCGGCTCGCGGTGAAGGCGGGCCTTGAGTTTGGCGTGCAGTCACACACGATTCCGCAGTTCGACGCGCTATGGGACAAGTGGCACGATCACCTCGACTTCACGCTGCTCTCCATCCACCAGGTGGGCGACCTTGAGTTCTGGACGGGCGAATTCCAGGAGGGGCGCACGCAGGACGAGTACAACCGCGCCTACTACCAGGAGCTCTACGACGTGACCACCACGTTCGAGCACTGGAGCGTGCTCGCGCACCTCGACCTCATCAAACGCTACGACCCGGCGGGCGTCCTCGACTTCCCAGCCAACCGCGACCTGGTTGCGGCGACGCTCGAACATGTGATCGCGCAGGGCAAGGGCATCGAGCTCAACACCTCGAGCGTGCGCTACGGCCTCAAGGACTCGCAGCCGGCGGAGGAGATCCTGCGCCTGTACCGCGACCTCGGGGGCAAGATCGTCACGCTGGGCTCCGACAGCCACAAGCCGGAGCACCTGGGCGCCTACCTGCGGCACTTCCAGCACTACCTGGCCAATCTGGGCTTCGAGGGCTTCTGCACCTACGACAGGATGGAGCCCACGTTCCACCGCTGGGACTTCGCGTAAGGGGCTGAGAAAACCCACATTTGAAAGGAACGGCATGGCAAGCGAGAAGCGCACGCGCGTGGCACAGATGATCGCCCAGACCAAGGGCAAGCTGTACGACGCCAACTTCGATTCGCAGGTGCTCGAGGCGCTCGACGAGTGCAAGGAGCTCTGCTACGACTACAACCAGATGCGCCCGAGCGACCGTGCTGGCCGGCGTGAGGCGCTGCGTGAGATTGTGGGCTCCATGGGCGCGCATGCCACGGCCGTCTCGCCCTTCTGGTGCGACTACGGCGCCAACATCCATCTGGGCGAGGGCTTCTACGCCAACCACGGCCTCACCATTCTGGATGGCGCGCCGGTGACGTTCGGCCACGACGTGTACATCGCCCCCAACTGCGTGTTCTCGACGGCGGGGCATCCCTTCGACACCGAGCGCCGCAACCAGGGCCTGGAATACGCGCTGCCCATCACGGTGGGCGACAACGTGTGGTTTGGCATGGGCGTGCTGGTGTGCCCGGGCGTGACCATCGGCAGCGATGTGGTGATCGGCGCGGGAAGCGTCGTCACGCGCGACATCCCTTCCGGTGTGGTGGCCGTGGGCAACCCCTGCCGCGTACTACGCGAGATCACGGAGGCCGACACCGCCCGCTACGAGCTCTGGGAAGGTGCGGGGCGGTAGGCCGACCTGGGCGAGACCCGCTTCACCGACCACGTTGACCACAATGCGTACTCCCCCATCGAGGATCCGCTTAACGAGTGAGTCGGGCACGTAATCTGCCCAATCCGACAAAACTGACCGATCTTTTGTCGGATTGGGCGGATAAGAAGCGCATGGTCGCCATCCAAAACGATACGGGCATGACCTTCTGCATCGTCACCGCATCATCCCCTTGCGAGCACGGCAAAGCTCCGTCCCGGCATCACGAGACAACCGTCCACAAGAGACACCGCGCCGATGCGGTACACCAGCCCATACCCTGCAAGCACCTCACTGCCATAGCGCTTATCCACCGACGACGGGTTGACCGCTAGCAGCAGCTCTCCCCTGCCATACACAAACGGTGACGTGGCCTCGTCGTCATTAACCACCACAAATGGCGCATCGGCCTGCAGGCCCTCACGCTCATGGCGCAAGGCCACCAGTCTTTGGACCTCCCGCAGCACTACGAGCGGAACCAGCAGACCTGGGACGAGCTGCTTAGGATTGAGAGCGGAGAGTAGCGCGCATCCTTGCTCCCCAAACCACGCGCTGTGGTGATAGCTCCGCAGGTACGTGATGGGATCGCGGAAAGGCGGCTCGCGTGGCAGGCCGTCTCGGGCGCCCCAAGGGTTGGTTCGAGCCCAAATTGCTATCATGCCCTTACGGATGAGCATGGAAGGCGGGCGCATGGAGCCATTCGGACAGTTCTACCTCGACAAGGAGAAGGACCTCGTCGTCGACCTCTTTCGCGAGGGAGACGAGCTGCACTACGTGCTCAGGACGCCCAACCACGGAACGGGCAACCTCATCACCAACCTCGCCTCCCTGTGCGATCTGGAACTCCAGACGGACGAGGACGGTCTCAGGGTGATCCGTGGCACGCTTCCCTGCTACATCGACGGCGACAACCGCATGCTCTACGTCTTCCGCCTGCTCGACACGAAGGTGGCCAACATCTACCCGGACGGCAGGATCGAACGGAAGGCGTCCATACCCGCCATCGCAAAGACCCTGATGAGCCAGACCAAGGACTACCGGCAGGACTTCCGCAAGACCCTTGTGAAGACCTACATCCTGCGCGAGTGCAAGTTCCGGTGTGACCTGCACACCCACATGAACGCCAACCTGAGCCCCGACATCCTCATCGCCCTCGGCATCCACCACCAGATTCGCTACCCGCTCTACTACATCCGCAAGCTGGGACTTCGGGTGTCACCCGAGCAGAAGCGGCTCCTCGCGGCGCGCCGGACGCAGACGGCCGTTTTGCTACACGACTCCCCTCTCAAGGGCAAGTTCCTCGATCGCAGGATCAATGACGAGACGTATCTCAACTTCGCCTCGCTCATACTCGAGAACCTCGAGAACGCAGCGTGGAACATCCCCAGGATCAGGGCGTCGCTGGCCATCATGAAGGACGGCCAGGCCGTCTTCACCAACCTCGAGAAGGTCTATCTGTACCGGTACGTCTTCTGCAAGGGCACGCCCGCCGACGACCCGATCCAGATTGACGGAACTGAGCGCATCCCCGATGCCGATATAGTCCAGGCCCTGGCGCTGATGGCAAGGGACCGTAGAGACCCCGAGTTTGCCACGAACACCCTCTTCCAAGACAAGCTGCTGTGGATCGCACGAAGCTATGCCAGGTGCGGCATCGACTACGCGGAGATTTCCGACACGACCTTGGCAAAGCCCGAGGACGCGCCACGCATGCTGGCCGAGGTCCATGCGGTGATGCCGGCCATCAGGCAGGAGACCGGCGTCACGCTGCGCTTCTTGGCGGCAGTCAGGCGTACGCCACTCACCATCGTGAAGGACCAGATCGCCCCGGACGACGCCGTGCGCAGGAACCTGCAGGCCATACGCGCGGTGGCGGGAGACCCGTACGTGGCTGGTTGCGACATCGTCGGTGAGGAGATCAACGACATACGCGACCTCGCCCCCGTGCTGGCGGAGCTCGACCAGATCGCTGCGGAACATCCCAGCTTCACGATTCGCATCCACGCCGGGGAGAACGACGGCCTGCGCGACAACGTGGCCAACGCGATCAAGTGCGTCCGAGAGGGACTGGCTCCCGGCCAGCCCATGCCCCTCGTCCGCATCGGCCACGGGCTCTACACCAGAAACCTTGCCTCTGCCAAGGGACGGCAGCTGCTGGAGGACCTGAGGGACAGCGGAGCGGTCCTGGAGTTCCAGATCACTTCGAACGTCCGGCTGAACAACCTGAGCCAGCTGGAGCGCCACCCCCTGCGCCAATACCTGGCAGCGGGTGTGCCCTGCGTGCAGGGAACGGACGGTGGGGCCATCTATGGAACGGACTCCATCGACGAGCAGCTCGCGCTCGAGAAGACGCTCAACCTCACCAAGGACGAGCTTGTCGCCATGCGCCATGCGGAGGACGCGGTCCGGCAGCGCGGCCTCGCCGCCCTTGAGGAGAAGATGCGCGCCTTTGCCAAGGAGGCTGGGACGGAAGACGTCGAGGCCTTCTACGCAGCACGGATACGGGCACAGCAGCCTCCCGAGGAGACCCTGCTTGACCTCCCGGACACTAAGGACAGCGCCGTGGTCTTCTCGGACGCGATCGAGGAGCTTCCCTGCGACCGGGTGCCGGTGATACTCGTGGGCGGTTCCTTCAACAACGACCGTCACGTGACCCGGCGGCGGCGCGAGGTCTGCGCACAGCTGGACGAGGTCCTGGCCAAGGGTGACCCTCACAAGATGTTCCTGGTCATAGGCCACAGCCTCTCAGGCTACGAGCAGTATGTCGCTAGGCGAAACCAGGGGAAGTTCGATATCTACGCCTTCGTTCCCGCACGGATTGGGGCGAAGGAGGCAGATGCCCTGACGCGGTCGGGCGTCCGCATACGTCCCTCCATCGAGCCCAGCCCCATGGGCATCTACAAGAGCGTCGCCTACGAGGTCTTCAAGCGCCGGCCCTCGGTCCTCATCGCGCTTGACGGCAACTCCTCCGGCGCGAACATGATCCAAGACGCCAAGAACGGCAAGCGCAAATGCCACATGTTCGTCCTTGACCGGAGGGGCATGCTGCGCGAGAAGGCCAAGGGCCTCGAGGGGTACGTGTCCCTGTTCAGGCCAGGCGACGACCTGGCAGGCATGGTCTGCGCCGCCGTGGAGACCTGCTATCCCGAGCGGTGGCTCAAGCAGTAGCGCTATCCCTCTGGCTCCTCCCCCAGGTAGCTGGCCTGCATACGCAAAGGCCTAAGCAGGCCCGCAGCCAAAGAGCACATTGCGGAAGAAGTCCTCAGTCCACTCAGCGCCCATCGCCTTTTTGACAGGATCGGTTGCAGGCCCGCCATTGGAGAGAAGGCCTTCGCTGTAGACGCTCGCCTTGTGCTTCTTCTCCTCAGGGTCGCTCGGTTCCGCCTTGGCAGCTGCCTCAAGGTATGCCTGGAGAAACGCCTGGGAGTATCCGTCAAAGGCTGCGGCATCCTTGCGCTTTCCCTTGAGGTTCAGCCCCGGCTTCATCACCAGATAGTCGTACCAGTAGTCCTTGTCTTTTGAAATGTTGGGGCATTGGGCGGCCACGGCTTCCATCGGGTCGGCGCGGAAGCTTGAGCCGAGCAACGAGTCGTACATCTCTGCAATCAGCACTTCGCGCCCGAACGCGTGGACGCGATCAAGCGAGAAGAGCGGGGCGTCAACACTAAAGGGATTCAGCACGAGGGTTTCCATCTTCATCAACCCGAACATGCCGTTCGCGCTCATCACGCCAACATGGCCAAATCCAGCCGCTTCGTACGCAACTGCGGAGAACTTCATCCCCGAAGCCTTGAACTCACGCGCCAATTCAGGCTTCTCGATGAGCTCGTAGGCGGAAGCAATCATATCAAGTAGGTTGAACGTCGCTTTTGCCCCAGACATCCCTTGTCCTTTCCTCGTTATGTCTTTCCCCATGCAAGCTGCAGCGCCAACAAGATCGAAACAATCCCTGCCGATTATACGAGGTTTGCGCATGGCATTTTGGGCAGCTCTCCGGAAATGCGTGCTCCAAGTCGCTCACCTGCATGGATGTCTGTCCGATGCGCATCTCAACCATTGCGTCCATGGCACGGCTCAACCGCTAAAGGAAAGGCATGGGACCTGATAATGAACTTGCTATGATTGCCTCGGGCGATGCACGAGAGAGGTTGCCATCATGAGACACATCCTTCAGATATGCACAGGTGCCTGGGACGAGTCCAACTACACGATCGAGGCGATCATCGAGAGGGTACGGGTCATCTCCGCCAAGATCTCCGTTGACAAAGAAATCATCGGTTGGAGCATCGACAAGTCGCTCTATCAGAAGGTAGGCGATTTCTTGCATGGACAGGGCATCCAGATGCTGCTCTGGCTCCCCTGTTTCTCGGAGATAGGGGGAATCGCCCAACCCGACGAGACGGTAGACGTTTTTGGGCAAAGCATCATCGTTCCCCTCGCGCAGCCTGGCGAGGACTTCGCCTTCTGCTGCCCGTCCTCACCCCGCAACATCCAGATCGTCGAATCGCTCTATGAGGAGCACTTTGCGGACTGTGGCTTCGACGGGGTGTTTCTTGACAAGGTCAGGGGCCAGTCCTTTGTCGCGGGTGTCCCAGGCGTGTTGAGCTGTGGATGTGAGCGGTGTCAGAAGGCCTTCTTGGAAAGGGGCGTGGACCTTGAGGGTGTCCGCAACCTCTACGAAGAGAAGGGAGACGCCTTCTTTGACATGCGCTCCTACCCGCCGGGTGGCGAGTTTGAGCTCGTAGAGCCGGTGGCACAGCGCTTCTTCGAGGCCAAGGAGGAGATTGTCGCATCCGCCGTGTGGGAGCTCTGCGACTTCTTCAGGAATAAGGGACTGGAGGTCGGACTCGACTTGTTCGCACCTCTGGTCAGCAGGTTCGTCGGACAGAACTACGCGCTGATCACCAAGCGCGCAGACTTCATCAAGCCCATGCTCTACCGAAGGACCGAGGCCCCCGCCGGCATCGGATACGAGTACGAACTCTTCGAGAAGCATGCTCCTGCCGCGCGAAAGCCAGCGGCTCCGGCGATGGACCGGGCATTCATGGACACCCAACTGGAGGCGGTTGGACAGGCCTCTTGCGAGCGATACCCCGGCATAGAGATCAACTACCTAAAGGACATCGCACGGACGGACCCAGGCTACGTCCGCGAGTCTCTGGCCGAGGTCAAGGAGTTCGGATTCGAGGGTGTAGCCCTCTGCTGGAACGTGATGGAAGCTCCTGAAGGGCATATCGAAGCTATCGCGGATCTTGCTTGAACTACGTTCAGAACAGCCGTGGCTGCAGCTCCGGGAACGCCGCCGCATACGCGAAGCACTCGTCGGGCGTATGCAGGATGCCGCGTTCCCCGCATACCTTGCTGAAGGAAGCCATGAGGTGATCGTTGTTCTCGCTCACCACGTTGTAGACGTTCCCGTATGTGGCGCGATAGCGATCCGACAGCCCCGGGAAGTGCTGGTCAAGGAACGCGTAGTAATGCTCGCGGTTGCCCTCGCGCAAGGTTAGTCCCACGCCGAAGCACACGATGCCCTTGACCTGTGCCTCAATGCACCAGTTGAGCAGCGTGAGGTAGTTCTCGTCGGTGTCGGTGAGCCATGGGAGGAAGGGGCACAGCCATACGATGGTGGGGATGTGCCGGTCACGCAGGTCGCAGAGCACCTCGAAGCGTCGGCTCGAGGGGCACACGCCCGGCTCCACCATGCGCGACAGTTCGTCATCGGCAATGGTGAGCGTGACCTGTACCACTGCCTTCGTACGACGGTTGATATCTGCCAGAAGGTCGATGTCACGCAGCACGAGGTCCGACTTGGTGATGACCGAGGCGCCGAACCCGTAGTCGTAGATCAGCTCGAGGCAGCGACGCGTGAGGCGAAGGTCACGCTCTATGGGCTGATAGGGGTCACTCATCGATCCCGTGCCTATCATGCAGGGCTTTCGACGTCGGCGCAGGATATCCTCAAGCAGCTCCGGAGCGTTGGCCTTCACGGCAACGTCCTCGAAGTCGTGCTCGATGTGGTAGCACACGCTGCGGCTGTCACAGTATGCGCAGCCATGCATGCACCCACGATACAGGTTCATGCCGTTCCATCGTGTGAGCAGCGATTTTGCCTGTATGAAGCGCACTGCAGCCCTCCGCTCGGTTCCACAAAGAGACACCCCAACTGTACCTTTTACTATCAGTGCTGGCCAAACTCAACAAACAGGCATATCCCGTCGCAAGGAGGTCTTCTACCCCAACAGCCCCTTCGTCATCTAGACGGCCCGAGCGCACATGCCTAGCTGGGAAAGCGAGACGGTTCGCCAACTATGTCCACTATACCAACTAATTGCAATATATAGTTGACACTACTAATGATGCAATATATACTTTGCATCGTCGGAAGGAGGCCCGGTGAGAAACCTCAGGATGAAGTTCAGGCGAATCGAGGTCGGCATGTCACAGACCCAGCTCGCCAAGGCGGCAGGGGTGACCAGGCAGACGATCGGCCTGATAGAGGCGGGTGAGTTCAACCCCTCGCTCAAGCTTTGCCTTGCCATCTGCAAGGCACTCGGAGTTACGCTCAACGACCTGTTTTGGGAGGAAGATAACGATGATCAAGACCATGAGTAGTAACCTTGACGAGCGTCAGGAGCAGGCACTTCTCAAGATCGAGCACAACGGATGTTGGTTGGCTTTCTGGGGGCTCCTGACAGCACTGTTCGTTCAGAACGCGGCGTTCAATGGGGACCTCGACCGCATCATTGGTGAGCTGATCGTGTTCGTGGTGCTGAGCGTCTATCTAGGAGCATCCTGCATGCGCGAGGGGGTCTGGGACCGGAGGCTCCGTCCCGACGCGAAGACCAACGCCGCCATCTCCTGCATCACGGGCCTGGTGATGGGCGTTGGGATGTTCCTGCGCGTGCACGCCAACTACCCCGACAAGCCCATCGGAAGCATAGCCGCAGGCGTGTTTACGATGCTCTTTACAGGCACCATCTGCTTTGCCCTGCTCTCCATCTCGGCGAAGCTCTATCGCAAGCGCGTCGCCGAGCTCGAGGCTGACCCTGGCGACGAGGAGTAACCCCCGGCCCTTCTAGCGGCGGGTCCGCTCATACATCGCATGAACGAATGACTCCGGGTCGTTGCGATACGCAGGGCACTTATGCATGACACGTGCTGGTTCGATGACCGCTGCCTTAACACATGGCACTACTACAAGGCAAAGGGCTACTGCAAGAGCACCATGGAGGAAAACGAGAACTGCGGCAACGTCGACCGTTGCAGTTCCGGTGTCGTGGAATATCCAAAGTGCCATCAGGACGTGTACTGGGGCGAGTAACCCCAGTCACACATACACAGCCTGACCAGCCTGAAAGGCGCGCCCGTTCGTGGCGCGCCTTTCTTTTGGCTCGACGCTCGCCCAAAAGCCACAACGCGCAAATCTAGCGAGAGGCTTACCCGATGTAGTCACCAGACCACTTAACGTATGCGTCGCCGTACCCCGAGCCGTGCGCGGCCTGGAGCACGCGGTCTGCCTCAGCCTCGCTGGACGTGCATCCGAGCGAGACGACGTACCAAGGTTCGGAGTTAAGGTTCGACCAGTCAGTGGTTAGGAAAACCTCGGCTGCAAAGCCGCGTCGTTGAGCATCATCGGCAAAGTCCAATGCCTCGCCAAGATCCTTCGATGCGTAGGCCCAGACGCCACAGAACTCCTGCCTGCGACTCGACAAGCCTGAAGACGAGGCAGACTGCTCTGCCTCAGAGATGTGAATCCACGAGATAATCTCCTCAGGCGACAGCCCGAGGAAGTACTCGCTGGCGAGCGTCGCGTCGGACACCATGGTATTGGCAGAGTATGTTTTTCCTTCGCTGTCCACGTACATGATGTGAAGCACCGCCGGACGCACGGCACCACCGGCCGTCACGTTGCCCAGCGTCCAAAGCTCGTCATCCGCCTCATACGGGAGGCTCGCACGCTCGCCCCAGTCAATCTCGGCAATCTGCACGCGGTCGCCGTTCAGTGCGCATTCCAGGACCATCTGCTGGAACCGCTCGTCAACGGTCCAATAGAGGCCCTTGGCAGCCCACGACCCCGGCATCCTCACCTCGATGCCCGCAGCGCTCACCACCTGGTCCTCGTAAGCTGATTTCTTGGCATCGTTCGCACCAGTAGAGGAACTATTCGCAGACGCGTTGTCCCCGTTTTCCGCATAGGTCTTGAAACGGGTCCCGTCCTCGTTAAAGAGCGGGTCAAGATAGGTAAGCATGTCCTCAAAATCCTCTTGCGAGGTCAGCTTGCGATCGTCCGGCACAAACACATGCGAGCTTCCGTCAGGAAACGTCAACTCGATCTTGCTGAGATCCGGAGCGATGCTGCCCGTCTGGCGACCGTCCTGTACGAGCGAACAGCCGTGCACGGAATAATCGAACCCCGCCACGCCATCGATGCCGCCATGGTAGACCCACATGAGGTAGCAGCGCTCCTCGGAGGGGAACTCGAACCAGAAGCCGAAGTCCTCGGGAGTCCCATCACCCGGGGCGTACCATACGGTTCCCACGAGCTCGGCCGCCGTGATGGAGCGTCCCTCGTTCGCCCCGTCACCTGACTCGGCACCCTTCGAGCCTGAGCATGCGGTAATCGGGAACGCCATGCACCAAAGAAGGGCGATGGTCAGGACAAAACGCAGGGTCTTGCTCATAGATTCCCCCAAAGAACGCCCGGGCTTCGAACGCAGTCTAGCATACCCATTCGTAGGGCCTTATGCCTCCTGCAGGGCATCGAGCACGATATGAGAGCGATCGGCAAGGTTCGCGAAGCCTGGCCCCAACCATATGGATGACTCCCCCGGTGCCAGGACGAGCGGCATGCGGCTGTGCATCGGCGCGACGCTTGCGTTGGGTTCCGTGGTTACGATGGAGCAACGGTCGTTCTGCCAGACGCCTGCCAGAAGGAACACCTGATGCCCAGGATAGGTAAAGCGCACCTGCGCACCGCGGTGCGGCGGCGTGCGCGTCCACGACTCGTAGAAGCTGCGCACCGGGACGAGGCAGCGACCATTGAGGATGACATCGCACCAGAGGCCCCTACCCCATCGAGCTTGGGAGAGTGCGGTCTCTAGGCGAGTGTTGAACACCAGCTTTGAACTGGTACCTGGCTGCCCGTCAAAGCCCCAGATGAGCTCTTTCGGCTCGAACGAGCCTTGCTGCGTAGGGACCAGGAGCGGGAGTCTCTTTCCAGGGTAGGCGTCGGGAACAACCACTCCAGGCTCAGGTGCAGGCACCCGCGCCCTGCCTGAAGTATGCATGGCTTCGAGCGCCTCGTAAAGATCCGAGAGCCGCAGCGGCTCGACGCGATAGCACACGGTGGGACCCCCTCAAGAAGCGATGGACGTCAAATGCTGCCTGCCATTGTCTCACCACTCCCTGCACTTGTGGGCTGTGACCATAGGGATGAGTCACCGGCGGTCTAGGGGGATGAGCGAAAGCAAGGCGGCCACACCAATACGCTGGTGTGGCCGCCTCCTCAATGCCTTGCCTGAAAAACGCGTAGGCAGCGCTTTGTGAAAGGGTCGGAGGGCTTACGCAGCCTCGGCAAGCTCGACCTCGCCGCCCGTGTAGGTGACGCCGTCACCATAGATGGTCTTCCAGTCGTTGGCCATCGACACGGGAACGTAGCCGTACTCCTGGCACTGCTCGGCCATCTTGGCGGCCTTCTCCTCACATCAAATGTGACAGGTTTGTGAGTGGTGCGTCCTGTCAAATAGCATCCGCTATGTCCGCCTTGAACGCCCAAGGTGCCAACCTTTGGCTACCATGGGAAAGGTAGGTGCCAAGCCGCGTGAGGAGGAGAAGTGCGAACGCTGCGGATTTCGGTACGCAGGCTCGTCGAGTTCCTCCTGCGCTCGGGGGACATTGACTCCGAGGGAGAGGGGCGCGGCGGCGTCGAGGTCATGCAGGCCGGGAGCAAGATCCACCGGATGCTTCAGGCTGCAGCAGGCGAGGCATACCAGGCAGAGGTTCCGCTCGCAGGCTCGGTCTTCTTTCCTGACGGCATGTTCAGCCCGCATGCCGCCCGCCTCGACATCCACGAGGACGCCATAGGTAGCCAGGAAGGCTTCTTCCTCTGCATAGAGGGACGCGCCGACGGCATCATTGACGACGGGAAGCACCCCCTCACCATCGACGAGATCAAGGGCGTGACGCGTGACGTGTCCTCGATCGAGGAACCCGATGCCCTCCACGAAGCCCAAGCCCTCTGCTATGCCTACCTCTATCTCCGCAAGACGCGAGGGCCGTCGGCGCTCTCGACCGCCTTTGGACAAAGCATCGTGGTCAGGATCACATACGCAAGCATGACCACCGGAGAGGTCCGCCAAATCGAGCGGACGCACAGCATGCCCGACATCGAGGCATGGTTCTTCGCGCTCCTCGAGAAGGCGCAGCGCTGGGCCGCATGGCGAACACGTCATGACGAGCTGCGCGACAGCTCCCTCTCCTCGCTCGCCTTCCCCTTCACGCCCCGCGAGGGCCAGCGGCAGATCATAGGCGAGGTTGCCACGGCCATCCATGCGGGCAGGAGCCTCTACGTGCAGGCACCCACCGGCTCCGGAAAGACGGCCGCGACCCTCTACCCGGCGCTCAAGGCCATAGGCGAAGGCGAGGCCACGCGGGTCGCCTTCCTCACGGCCAAGACCATGACGCGCGGCCCTGTCCTCGAGTGCATCGACCAGCTCAGACGGCAGGACTTTGCGGCAAACGTGCTGGTCATGACCGCGCGCGACAAGATCTGCCCGCTCAGGAAGGACCCTCGCGGAGCGCAGGTGAGAGGACGCCCCCTCACGTCCCTGTGCAATCCCGTCGAATGCCCCCTTGCCCGCAGGCACTTCGACGCGGTCAACGACGCCCTCTTCGAGGCGATAAGCACCTACGATGTCCTCGACTCCGGCAGCATAGCCAAGGTGGCCGCGCGCCACCACGTCTGCCCCTACGAGCTCCAGCGCGACGCGGCGCTGTGGTCGGACATCATCATCTGCGACTACCACTATGCGTTCGCGCCGTCGGCGAGCCTCATCGGGCTTGCCGACGAGCCGGGCGAGGACACCGTCTTTCTCGTCGATGAGGCCCATAACCTCCCGGAGCGCATGCGGGAGATGTACAGCGCAGAGCTTTCATTGGCCGACCTCAAGGGGCTCGAGCGGCTTCTCTGCTCGCAGGGCGCTCTGGCAGAGCTGACAGCCGCTGTACGGGTCATCATCTCGGCATTTCCCGCATGGCAGCAGGCCTCGCCGGCCAACGCGCGCAGAGGAGCAAAGGGAGGCCGAAGCCATGCAAGCTACCAGGTCGTCCGCATGAGCGATGCGTTCGAGGAGTCGCTCGTGGCGCTCGCAGACGGCGTCGACGGAGCGCTCGAGCTGCTCTCCCCCGCCGTGGACGAACCCCGCGCAGACAGGCGGGGCGGCACGACGATAGAGCTCTTCCTCGCCCTGCGGGACATGAAGCTCGAGGTCCTCAGCTTCCTGGGGGCGCTGCGGCGAGGCCAGGCGGGCTACGTCACGTTCCTCGGAAGGGACGAGAACGGCGGCAGGAAGCTCAAGGTCTTCTGCATGGACCCAAGCCATGACCTCAAGGAGCGCCTTGACCAGGCCAAGGCCGCCGTCTTCTTCTCGGGCACGCTGCTGCCCATGGGCTACCACCGAAAGCTGCTCGCAGCCCAGGACGAGGACAGGTCCGTCTACGCCCAGTCAAGCTTTGACCCCAGCCACCAGCAGGTGCTGATCGCCTCGGACGTCAGCGCCCGGTACTCGCAGCGTGGGCCCGAGCTCTACGACCGGGTCGCCGCGTACCTCCGGAAGCTGATCGATGCGCGCCCCGGCAACCACCTCGTCTTCCTTCCCTCCTACGCCATGGTGGAGGAGGTCGCGAGGTCCCTGAGGCCGCTCATGGACGGCAGGACGAGGGTCGTGCGGCAGCACCCCGGGATGCGCGAGGACGACCGCGACCGCTTCGTTGCCCAGTTCCGCGAGGCACGGGATGCGGGCACGAGCCTCGTGGGACTCTGCGTGCTGGGTGGCATCTTTGGCGAGAGCATCGACCTGCCCGGCGATGCGCTCGTGGGGGTCGTCGTGGTGGGCACGGGCATGCCCCGGGCCACCGGAGAGCGAGAGCTGATCAGGGACTACTTTGACGTCAAGGAGGGCAAGGGGTTTGCCTATGCCTACACCTATCCCGGCCTGATCAAGGTGCTGCAGGCAGCGGGGCGCCTCATCCGGACCGAGGAGGACCGGGGCGTGGTGTTGCTGCTCGATGACCGCTTTCTTGACCGGAAGCTCAAGGAGGCGTTTCCCAAGGAGTGGGAAGGCCCGCAGACCTGCACGCTCAATACCCTGCCCGCCCTTCTGGCGCGCACCTAACGCGCCCGCATCGCCCAGATGACATGGTTCTGCTATCCTCTACTGAACGTGCGATGAGAAGGAGCGTGCGCCACGTCAACTGTCCTCTCACATCTGCGGAAGCTCTCGTCATTCAGAATCGTCATCCTTGGATTTGCGACCTTGATCGCCCTGGGGACGATGCTCTTGATGCTGCCCATCTCATCGAGATACGGTGTCGCCACCTCGTTTGGGGACGCCCTCTTTACCGCGACCTCCGCCACCTGCGTGACCGGTCTCGTCGTGCAGGACACGGCGACGCACTGGTCGGTGTTTGGCCAGATAGTCATTCTCGCCCTGATCCAGACGGGAGGGTTTGGCATCATCATGGCGGCAGCGGGCTTTTCGCTGCTTGCCGGCAGAAAGATCACGCTCAGGGAGCGGAGCATGATGCGCGACGCCTTTGCCACGCAGCGCATGGGCGGCATCGTGCGCCTTGCCACCTTCGTCTTCTCCGTGACCATCGCCGTCGAGCTTCTTGGCGCCGTCCTCATGCTCCCGTCCTTTTGCTCAGAGTACGGGGTCCGCGGCATCTGGATCGCGCTCTTCCTCTCCATCTCGGCATTCTGCAACGCGGGCTTCGACATCTTGGGAAAGAGCGACGCACTCTTCCCCTCGCTTTCGGAATATGCCACCAACCCCGTCATCTGCCTCACCATCTGCGCCCTCATCGTTATCGGCGGCATCGGCTTTGTCACCTGGAACGACGTCACCACCAACAAGCTGCGCTTCAAACGCTATTCGCTCCAGAGCAAGATCATCTTGGTGTCCTCGGCCGTCCTCATCGTCGTTCCCGCCCTGTCCTTCTTCCTGTTTGAGTACCAGCGCCTGCCTGTGGCAGAGCGCTTCCTCGTCTCCCTCTTCCAGTCAATCACCCCAAGGACGGCGGGATTCAACGTCGAGGACATGTCGGTCATGACCGAGTCGGGCCAGGCGCTCACCATCATCCTCATGCTCATCGGCGGCTCCCCCGGCTCCACCGCAGGCGGCATCAAGACCACGACGCTCGCCGTGCTGCTTGGCAACCTCTTGGCGATCTCGTCGCGCCGAAGCGAGGTCGACATGTTTGGCCGTCGCATCGAGGATGACGCCATCAAGCAGGCGGGAGCCATCCTCCTTCTGCATGTGAGCCTGTCGCTGCTTGGCGCGACCGCGCTCTGCCTCATCGAGGGACTCCCCTACCTCGCCTGCCTCTTTGAGTGCGTGTCGGCCATCGGCACCGTTGGCATGACGGTAGGAATCACACCCCATCTGCGCGTCGCCTCACGTATCATCCTCATTGGCTACATGTTTATTGGGCGCGTGGGCAGCCTCACGCTCATCTATGCGGCAACCAAGGCGCCCAAGAAGAGCCGCGGCAAGCTTCCTCACGAACACGTGACCGTCGGATAGGATGGACCGTATGAAATCTGTTTTGCTGATTGGCCTCGGACGCTTTGGGACCAACGTCGCCATCAAGCTCAGCGAGCTCGACCACGAGGTCATGGCTGTCGACTGCAACGAGGAGCGTGTGGACAACATCTTGCCCTTCGTCACTAACGCCCAGATAGGCGACAGCACAAACGAGGACTTTCTCGAGTCGCTCGGGATCGAGAACTACGACGTCTGCTTCGTCGCCATCGCGCACAGCTTCCAGAGCTCGCTGGAGACCACGTCGCTCCTCAAGGAGATGGGCGCCAAGCTCGTCGTGTCGCGCGCCGAAAGCGATATCCAGAGAAAGTTCCTCCTGCGCAACGGGGCAGACGCGGTCGTCTTTCCAGAGGCGCAGATGGCCAGGTGGGCGGCCATGCGCTATTCCGCAGACCACATCCTCGACTACATTGAGATCGACGAGGGCCACTCAATCGTCGAGGTATCGATCCCCCGCACCTGGGTTGGCAAGACCCTAGCCGAGGTCAACGTGCGGCGGACTCACGGCGTCAACATCCTCGCGCTCAAGCACAGGGGCCAGATGGACATGAACGTCCACGCCGACACGGTCTTTGCCGAGGACTGCACGCTGCTGGTGCTGGGCGAGACGCATGCCCTGCAGCGCACTTTCAACCTCTAGCAAACCTCCTCCGACCCAGAGGGAGCGTCCCTTAGCTCAATCATTGGTTGAATGCCCAGCTAAAGGCCCTTGTTTTCCCTCAACCAAAAACTCAACGGCTGCGTTATGGCGCAACCGCTGCCCGTAGGTCATGATGTAGCCAGAAGACGTCTTCCCCCATACGCCACAAAGAGATGGAGCAGAGCCATGACCACCATGAAGAGCGAGTCCCTCGGCCGCAGGATCGCCCGTTTGCGCCTGACGCACGGCATGACGCAGGAGCGGCTGGCCGACATTGCAAACGTCAGCGCGCAGGCGGTCAGCAAGTGGGAAAACGACCAGAGCTATCCCGACATCCTGCTGCTGCCGGTCCTTGCCAAGACGTTCGGCGTGAGCGTCGACGAGCTGCTGGGAGTCAGCGCTCCGGAGGCTGCCACCGAGAGGACGCCAGAGCTGGAGCCCGAGCCAGAGCCCGAGCCGATGCCCGAGCCCAATCCTGAACCCAAGGCAGAAGAGGTGCCCACCCTCGATGGGCCCGCGACGCATCTGCGGGTGCACGTCGTACAGGGAGACCGAGACGCGGTGAACCTTGCAATCCCCATCGCGGCTGCGCAGATCCTGTCCAACGTCACACGCTACTTCCCCGACCGCCTCATCGAGGGAGTCGATATTGCCAGCATTGCCCAAACGTTCCGAGGCGCCGGAAAGGGGACGCTCGTCGACGCCAATGACGGGAAAGATCACGTGACCATCACGCTTGAATAGCCCCAAACCCCAGCACGAGAGACTTCCGCCAGGGGATGCCCCTTCTGGACTTTCCAAAAGGGCATCCCCTGGCGGAAGTCATGCCCATCTGTGCCAGCCACGATCGGAGCCTTGCTATACTCCAAAGCAGATGGCAGACGACAGCCAAGGAGAAGAGGGCACATGGAAGTCAGGGCATGGGAGTATGACGAGTTTCCTCCGTTTGAGGACGAGGTCGAAGGAGCCACCTGGCTCGACACCACTGGCGACGAGATGGGCGTCCGCTACATTCCCAACGTCGAGTACGAATGTGTGGACGGCCTGAGCCGCGTGTTGCAGGTCCTGGTCCCCAGCAGCCGCAACGCCAAGGCTCCCCGTGCCGATCGCCCGGCTACGTGCACCTATCCCTGCGTGGTCTACGTGCAGGGCTCCGCCTGGATGCCCCAGGACGTGTACGGCAACCTTCCCTGCATCGCGCGGCTTGCCGAGCGCGGCTACGTGGTGGCCGTGGTGCAGTACCGCGACAGCTCCGTTGCGACCTTCCCCGCACCCGTACAGGATGCGCGCAACGCCGTGCGCTTCATGCGCACCCATGCCGCAGAGTATGCCGTCGACCCCGCGCACATGGTGGTGATGGGCGACAGCTCCGGTGGTCACACGGCCGTCTATGCCGGAATCATGCACGACGACGACACGCCCGCAAACCTCTTTCCGGGAACGTCGGCCGAGGTCAGCTGCATCGTCAACCTCTATGGGTCGACCGACCTCACCTTTGACGACTCAAACCCCTGCACCGTCAACCACAACCTGCCCGACTCGCCGGAGGGCATGGAGATGGGCGGCATCAACCTGCGCGAGGACACCGCCGCACGCAAGCTGCTCTCGGTGCGCTGCAACATTGACGAAAACACCCAGATCGCCCCCGTGCTCAACTTCCATGGCACCAAGGACCGCACGGTCAACACCCGTTGCAGCGTGCTCCTGCATCAGCGGCTCGTAGAGACGGGACACGACTCGACGCTCTACCTGCTACGCGGCGCCGACCATGGCGGTCCGGAGTTCTGGACGCCGCAGGTGCTGGACATCGTGGATGCGTTTATACAGAAGCACCTGAACTAGGCGCCGCACGCAACATCTTGTCTTGACGAGGCAATCTCCTTCATGGGGGTGCTTCTGCCCACGCTTGACCACTGGAAGGGGACCACGGAGAGCGTCTGACTCCCCTTTATGCGCAATCTGAGGCTCGATTCCCTTCGCCTGGTAGTACGGAGCTCGATTTCTACCATGTTTTGGGAGCTTTGGTAAGGTCCTATTTGTCATTTCCCTCTCTAAGCGAAGTCTCAGCCCCACACTGAGAGAGAGCAGGCCATTTACCAGCCCTTTTGCAAATCGCTCATTTGCATAAAAACGCCTATGAAATGCATAGTTACCAAAGCTTCAAAAACCTGGTAGTAATGAGGGCCTCACACCTTCCGCTCGCCCAGCTCAGAGGTCACGGACCCTCCGTGGCCAAAGATCTGATGCCCGCCAGCGCTACACTTATGGATGACCTTGACCCTGCAAGCCATAAAGAGCCGTCATGAGCAAAGTGATAAAGGTCCTGCTTGTCTTTGCGGCCTTCTCCGCAATCGTCTCTGCACTCTTTGCCGCCCTGGTCGTCTCTTCATGCGTCTCGTCCTGCTCCGACTCCCCCACCCACGACAGCCGGCAGGTCCGAACGTTCATCAATGACTCCAAGGTCACCGAGCGCGACCTTGCCACCTTTGACGCGCTGCGTGGCTGCATCGAGAGCATGCACGATACGTTGGCGCTCAACATCGCGCGAAACGGTGACGACGGGACGGGCGAGGAGACCCACCGCAAGCTCATCACTGTCGACGAGCTGCGGAGCGCCTTGGAAGGTGGCACCTGGCCAGGCAAGACATCTGGGTACGGAACGACCGAGTCATCCCACAACCCGCAGCTCTGGGTACGCATAGCCGAGCTCAGCGAGGACCAGATCGAGAAGGCTACGGGCGAGGACTGGGAAGTCGTGGACTTTGCCTACCCCTTCCCCCATGGAGGGTCCGTTCCCGTCCCGGCGACGCGCGGAGAGAACGACCGCGCTCGGACCCTCCTCGTCTGCCGCTCGGGCTCAGATGCGGGACTCTATGCCACCGTCTACTACTGGCGCTGGGCTGACCCGGCACGCTTTGAGGCCTGCGTTGACGAGGCCAGGGAGGCGCACGAAGCTCTGGCCAGCGCCTACCATGCCCTCGGCAAGACCGCGGCGCTCGAGGGAAGGCCTTTCCTGTACGACGGGTCCAGCGTCACCATATGGGAGCTGGAGGGAGACGACCCACTCCGTGACCCTGATGACTTTGTCGCATTTGCCAATGACGGCGCTCGGCTGCTTGATGGCTACACGGGCTTCAAGCTCGTGAGGCACGACACGCCCATCGCGATTGGATGGGAGGACTACTCTGCCGACCACCCCAACGACCACGGCATCGAGTTCCTCACCTTTGACGAGGCCAAGGACCTGCTGCTTCTCTCACGCCCACACCGCATCTTTGACTGCGCTCCGGCCGACGTCCTCCTGTCTGCGTCGTGCAGTGCGCAAGACGCGTGCGACACATCACGTTTGAGCGGCGAGCTGGCCCCTGACGGCGCACGGCAACACGCCTTCTTCTGGGACAAGCCAGGCTACGGCTGCACCTTTGACGCCACCTTGGAGGAAATCGCCCGAAGGCGCCTTGGTTGCTCCGACGACCAGCCGATGATCGCCGTCAGCAGCACGGTCTCACGTGGGGAGGAGGGTGAGGACACCGAGCTCCGCGCATGGGTCATCGCCCCACGGGGTGTGTTTTCCGAGACGCCGGACGCCTTCTGTTCCGAGGTCAATGGGCTGCGCGACGAGCTGTGGAACGTTGCCGTGGGAAGCCCCAAGGGAGAGCAAAGCAGAGACCTCTACCTAAAGGTGGTCGTGGTTGACGAGGACGGCATTGTCAGTCAGTCCGACGAGGGCGGCATGCCCCTCACGTTAGACGAGCTTGCCAAGGCGATGCGCGCGGACATGGGGTGCCTTGACCAGTACGACTTTGAGGTGCTGCTCTTTGGTGAGTCGTCACTCAGACAGTGGCACGAGGAGTGGCGACTCAACCGCTTTGACTGCGAGCGTGACAGCGTCCAAGGGTCAATCGCGCGCTCGCGGGAGTGGCGATACGCATCGTAGGGCCTATGCGCACCAAGAGACAACAGCCGCCCCGCCGTCGCTCGAGGCGTCTGGCGGGGCGGCATCCGTGCAACGAGGTATTGGCGAGAAACGCCTACATGATTATCAGTGGGCCGTTCCTGTGGCCACACTCGGGGCACGTGACAAACTCGGCACCCATCTCACAGGGAACCTTGGCACCGCACTTCTCACAGGTGATGAAGCACTTGACGTCCCACTCGCCACCAGAAATGGCCTCGAGCTGCTGGTCGTTCAGCTCGACACCCTCGGTCTTAGCCAAGGCGAGCACCTCTTCTGCTGACTCAGGAAGGAGAGTCTTCTTCATAGGGCTGTCACTCATGTCAACCTCCATCTCGAAATGAACCGTACGGCTACTGTGCCCCAACAGGCACGAGGGAAGCTCCCTGCCATGCGCAAACCAGCAAATAACACCGGGCAGATCAGCCTTGCATGAACGAGGGCATCTCGCCCCGAGCCGTCGCTCGCGCGATGTCTGCCAGCGCCTTTGCCACCGACTCGTCCAGTGCGTCGCCGATATGCCAGTGAGCGACGGCGGCCGCGTCGACGCTGGCGTTGGCGACCGCGACCGAATTGGGCACGGCCTTGAGCATCGAGATGTCGTTGTCCGCATCGCCAAAGACCGCCACCTCGTCAAGGGAGATGCCCAGGACATCGGCCATGATGAGCGCCGCGCTGCCCTTCCCCCACCCCTTGGGCGTGATGTCGATGACATGCGCATCCTTGGACGGGATCGCAAAGTCCAGCTCGGGGACCTCATGGGTCAGCAGGTCGCGCAGGCCGTGCGTGCGCTCGGAGCCCTTCATGCGAACGATGGCCTTGAGCGTCGGCCCCTGCACCTCGGGATACAACGCAGAGACGCGCAGGAAGTCACCGGCATTTGCGTCATCCAGACGATACTTGCGCGACACACCCCAGTTGGGGCCGTCGCCCTCCATGTCAAAGAACACGAGGAACCCCTCGGGCTGCTCGTCAAGGATGTCTGACACCCTCTGCAGGGGCTCTGCGGGCGTCCACTCGCGGTGCACGGCCTCGCCGTCCACGCACACGAGCTGCCCATTGGAATAGGCGCCCGTCGCATACGCCCACGCCTCGCCCCTGAAGGTCTCGGCCATCGACGAAGGCGAGCGCCCTGTCGCGGGACCAAAATGCACACCTGCATCTACCAGCGCACGAATCGAGGCAAGGCCCTCGTCGGAGAGCTTTGCCTCGTGGAATTCCTCGTCAGGCCTATGAGGTATGAGGGTGTTGTCTAGATCGGTCAGAACCAGCTTGATCATGGTGCCTCCGGAGCGGATTTGTCGCAAACGTGACCTGCACGTCGCACTTCCGACAAGTTTAGGGCACCAACTGTCGGATTCACGACAATAACGTCATGTTTGCGACATCCGCAGAGCATTTCTTGTCGGACACGCGACGTGGCCGCCATGTTTGCGACAAAGGCCTATCCCTTGTGCCACTTACCCTTCCACAGGGCAACGATCTCTGCCTGCTTGGCAGGACGCAGCAGGTATGCCGACCAGGCGAGCAGGGCGATGGCGGCAACAAGAGCCAGCCAGAACTCGAGGTTAATCGTAACCCCCTCGGACAAGATGCCCACATTGTCCATGTCGGCGGTCAGGAAGCTCGTGAAGTCGATGATCGTGTGCATGATGACGCAGGGCCAGATGGTCCCCGTCCTCAGGAGCACCGCGCAGAACAACGCCCCTATGCAGAAGGCGTAGAACAGCTGGAAGAGCGTCGAGGACAGCGCGGCGCCAGCAAGCAGGTTGATTCCGTGGATCAGCGCAAACGCTGCGGACGTCACAGCGACGCACTTGACGACCTCTGACCTCTCCCCACTTACGCGCATCCAGTTGCTGGCGGGAATCGCCCGGAAGATGACTTCCTCAGAAAGGCCAGGTGCCAGCGCCAACACGAGGCAGACCAGCGGGTTGTTGAAGTTTGCGCTCAACCAACCGATAACGTTGGGCACTGCCAGCAAAAGCGCAGGCAGCGCAAGCAAAAAGCGCGGTCGTTGACCATCCCGTCACGCCATCGAACTCACCCGCAAAGAGACGCTGGAAGCCAAGCAGGAACGCAATGCTCACAGCAATGGTGCCAAGCGCGGAAACCACCCGGCTCCCCGTCCCCGAGTTGAAGATGAGCAGGCCAAGCAAGGAAATGACATTGACCGTGGCCATGAAGGCGAGGAGCGTGGCGAAGATCGTGCCGACCTTATGGTCGAGCACCCTATGGGCACGCTCGCGACGAAGATGCTCCGGCGTGGCATCCTCGGGTGCCTGGGGCTTCCCACCCTGCGCGCCATGGCCCGCGGCCACAACGATCTTGGCACTCTCCGTCTCGGGAACGAACGGTCCGTACTGCGGCACCGGCACGGAACGAAGCCGCTTGACGGACTGGATCGTCTTGGGCAGGTAGAACAGCGAGAAGAGCAGGTACATCCCCATGGCCACAAAGGCGGCGGTCTGGTTGGTGTTCACGTAGGTCGCCGTGGGCATCTCGCCAGAAATGGCGCTGTTGACCATGAGGACCCAGTCAAAGAAAGAGTGGACCGTCATGGCGCCCACGATGTTGCGCCCCTCAAGCACGCACACGCACAGGATGAAGCCTAACATGCCCGTCTCGAGCGTCTTGAGAAGGCCCTGCGCGATGCTCAGAAAATCGCCGTAGTTGATGTCAAACGCCACATGGATAAAGCCAAAGGCAACCGACGAGATGACTGCGGCCCACAAGGCGCCGCCCCTTCGGCCGCCCATGCCAGCAAGAAGGCCTCCAAACAGAAGGCCGCGGAACATGCCCTCCTCGTTGATGCCCACAAAGATGCAGAGCACCGAGATGTACAGGAGGTTGGCCAGCTGCTCGCCCGAGAACTCGCCCATAAAGAGAAGGAGGAACGTGGCCCACGCGCCCATGATGACCGCCAACGCGATGTTGATCAGGACGAGTGGCCGCGCATAGCGCCAGGAGTCGCGAATCTTCTGAAGGTCGGGGCGCAGCAGGCTGGCACCGCCCAGCAAGACCATGCCGACAACGGCCACGACACTGCGCAGTATCGTGCGCGGCAGCATGGCGTCAACGCCCAGGGTCGTGGCAAGGGGTGCCGCCAGCAACCCAACAAGAAAGCTGGCCACGGTAAGCGCGACCGCCACCAGCATCAGCGCGTTCTTGTCCTTACGGATATCAAGCTTGATCTCGGGCATGGAAGCCTCCCTATGCAAAGAGTCGACAGGGCGAGTGTACTCCAACATGACGGCGTATTTTGACGTTGGTAACCTGCTTCCCCGTCAATTGCAGGTGTCCCGATGCCAATCGGTACGAGCACGCACCACACCACCCGTACGTTCCCTCCGCCATCCCGTCAGGAAGGCCTCTTGGAAGACGGACACTTGCGCTACCATCGTTGTATCCGTCGGCCGTGAGAGGGGTGTCCCATGAACGACCTTGTCCATGCAAGCACGTTCTTCACCATATTTGCCCTTATGCTCGTGCTCTACGGGGCGGTTCTTGCCGCCACGGGCAATGTCGAGCTGCTCCCCCGGCGCGCGTCACTTTCAATCAAGGGCCCTGACGACGTGAGGCGAGTGGGCAGGATCGTTCTCATCGTAGGCGCCGTCATCGGAGCGATCGCCCTGGTCGTTGGCCTTGTCTCCCGTTGATGCGAGAGACGGGGAGGAGGCTTCTGACATGGACTTTTCCCTGTTGTACGACATCATCTATTCGCTCGCGGCGCGCGATGGGCGCGTGGATACCCTCTTTGGAAAGAGCGCGCCGCTCGCGCACGAGGCGTTTGTGCACAGCAGCCCGTGCGACACCTTTCCGGAGCTGTGGTTTGAGCTCCCCCTTCTGGGTGACCCCTGGTTTGACCTGCACGTCCTCACGCACAGGGACAGCTTGAGCCCCGACATGACCTTTGCCGACGAAACCACGGGCGGCTATTCCACCGCCTTCGAGTGGTTTTCGCATCAGTCCGACGTCCGTCAGCTGGCCCTGAGCTGGGACGTCGGGTCGAGGGGGGCGACGTCTCCCGCTATCCAGCTCCTGATGAAAAGGAGCAACCTGGCCGAGTCGAGCGCCTTCTTTGAGGTGGTCGGACGCGCGGAGGCCATCGAGGGGTACGAGACGTTCGTCAGGCGCCTGCCCAGGGGCTGGTTTGCCTGCTACGCAGGGACGTTTCCCAACAGGTCCGATGCCCCCGTGCGCGTCGAATGCATCCCAGGGCCCTCGCAGCAGCAGGCCTATGCACGGGCCGCAGGCATGCTCAGGCATGACCTCCGCATGGTGGGAATGGATGAGCCCGGGGACACGCTCGTCTCCCAGTGCCAGGAACTTGCGCGCACGCCCTACCAGTTTGAGCTGCAGTTCAACGTCACAGATGACGGGCGGGCGGACGACACCGTGTCGGCCAGCGTCAGGTTCATGCCCCCCACCCCCTCCGACCGCGAGAAGAGCTTTGACCCACAAGGCGCAACAAGGGCGTTGGTGCAGCAGATCAAGTCCTGGGGCCTTGCTGACGAGCGGCTCGACGTGCTACGCGACGTCACCTTCTCAAAGAGAGCCTCTCTTGGCAACGAGTCCTTCCTGCTCTACTGCTTCCCCGCCTTCATCAAGATCCGGTGGCGTGACGGCAATCCCATCGACGCAAAGGCATACCTCATGGCAGGAGCGCAGTGATGGAGCTGACATTCGCCGACTCCTTTGAGGTGCTGTGCCTCCAGGCGGCCGACGAGGGCCGCGGGCCCGTGCTGTTTGGCGAGAGCCTGGGCAGGGCGCGCACGCTGGTTAAGCCCTTCCTCGTGGGCGAGGAGTTCCCCGACATCTACCTGGAGTTTCCCCTCAAAGGCGACCCCTTCTTGGACGTCACGGTTCTCTACGGCCAGGTAACGACGGGCACGCGCGTCGCCTCCGACGCCGCAAGCTGCGCCAACAACGTCTTTGATTGGTTCTCCGACGTTCGAAGAGAGCATCCCGACGTGTCGTTTGGCTTTGAGCTCGACACCAAGGAGGAGGAGCTTCCTCCCGCAGCCGTTCACTTTCAGCCGCGCCACCATGTCGAGCTGGCCACCACGTTCTGCGACCTCATCGGCGAGCCAAAGCGTGCGGAGCTCTATGTCGACACCTGCCGGCGCATGCCGCCCGCATGGCAGCTCTCCTTCTTTGGCCTCTTCAGGGGAAGGCCCGACAGCCCCCTGCGCGCTTGCGGATACCTTTCAAAGAACGAGGGCGAGCGCTGCGCACACGACAGGGACGCCCTGAAAGCCGTCTTTGACCAGGTCGGCTTTGCCGCCTACGACACCGCCATGCTCGAGCAGGTGGGCCGTCTTATGGGCAGCGCCCCCAAAGGCCTCGACTTTCAGTTTGACGTGTATCCGGACGGAACCTTCGGCAACACCTTTGCCATAGATGCGCAGTTCCAGATCGAGCAGCCGCGTGCGGTGCACGATTCCTTCTCAAGCGGCGTGGCGTCGCGCGTCATCACGCTCTTTGAGGAATGGGGCATCACCGACGACCGATGGAAGCTTGCCGTCGACGCCACCTTTGCCCGCTCGATTCCCATCCCGCTCGATGACGGGTCCGTGCGCCTCCTAGCCTTCACGCTCTTGCCGCAGTGGACAAAGGCGCGCTGGCGTGACGGCGTCCTGCAGCCTGCAAAGCTCTACTGCCTCGCCAAGGCCCCCTACCTGGACAAACAGTGACTCAAAGGGGTGGGACCCTTGTGAGTCAAAATGACTCACAAGGGTCCCACCCCTTTGAGTCCCACCCCTTTGAGTCACCACGTTAGGTCAGTACGCGGGATCGGCGCGGGATCAGCGCCCAGAAACGAGAGGACCTTCTCCCGCGTGGAGGAATAGACCTCGGCCGAATGGTCGGACTTCTGGGAGAAGCCCCGTCCGATTGACCCATAGAGCGCCAGCTCGCCTGCCACCTCGTCAAGAACCGGCACGAGCGCAGGCGACAATGTCCAAGGTGCTAGTCTTCGTCGTCAAAGGACTTCTCGAAGACGCCTGCGGCCGCGAGCATCTCCAGGTCGTCATCCGAGACCACCTGGGGCTCGGCACCCTTGCCAAGCACGTCGAGACAACGAGCGAGCAGGCCCTCCCTGAACGCCTCGGTCCCCACCGAATAGTCCCTCGCAAGGACCTTCTCAAGCTGCTTCTCCTCCATTGCCACCCTCATCCCATCTTGTCCGCGTCTTTTTGCGTCATAACTGATACGGGCGCACGGCAGGTATCGTCTCAAGATTTTTTTCAGAACCTGAATCTAACCTTGCACAGAGGTGCAGGGCGGGTGTTCGGTGAGCGAATTGTCTTGATTGTTTCTCTCTTTGCAACGCAACATAGGTATGATTACCTTTAGCTAATTTGAGGGCAGACGAGGAGGTACGAGTGGCAAGCAACGGCGGCTTTAGCCTGGTCGGCTCTGGAAAGAGGGACCGCATCGCCTCGTTTGAGCACTATTATCGCGAAAGCTATTCGCTGGTCTACAACTACGTACTGCGCCGCACGTCAAACCGCGAGGTCGCAGAGGACGTGGTCTCTGAGGCATTCCTACGCGCGGCCCGGTTCTACGAGCGTTTCGATCCCACCCGCGCCAAGTTTTCCACATGGGTGATCTCCATCGCGCGCAACTGCATCAGCGACTACTATGACCGAGAGGTGGCCACGGCCCCCATCGACGAGGTCCCCGAGGGGGTCTTCGCCCAGGAGGACACGCAGGCCGACCATCTTGACGACCTCGCAATGCTGCAGAAGCTCCTTGCGAAGCTCGATGACGAGGAGAAGGAGCTCATCTACCTCAAGTACTATGAGGGCAAGCGCAACACAGAGATTGCCGAGGTGCTCGGCATGAACGCCTCGACGGTATCCACCAAGCTCTCGAGGGCAATAGCCAAGATGCGCGAGGCATCCTGACCGCAAGATTGGAGTGCACGTCCATGGAAATCACGACGAACGTTGACGAGTCGTTGGCCAAGATTGCCATCTCTGGCAAGCTGACCGTTGCCACGAGCCCCGAGCTCGAAAAGGCCATCCAGCAACTACCCGAGACGGTGTCCAACATCGACATCGACCTTGCCGACCTCGAGTACATCTCATCGGCTGGGCTTCGCGTCCTCGTGACGGCTCAGAAGCTCACCGTGTCGCGCGACGGCCAGCTCAGGCTCCTGCATCCGGCGCAAGACGTGTTCGAGGTCTTCGAGATGACCGGCCTCTCCGAGGTCATCACCATCGTTCGGGCATAAGGGCCCACACACGTTCAGGCAGCACGTCGCCCTTCCCACTCCACATGAGATGCATGGAGCGGGAAGGGCTCTCTTTTATAAGAAATAGCACACGAGGAGGATGCGCCCATCATGCAGAGGACGTCAAAGAACGACCTATTCTGGTGGCGCGGAATCATGGGCGACAGCACCATGGAGATCCGCCGTGCCGCAATTGCCTTCCTGACGATACTTGCCTGCGCGATGGTCGCCACCCAAACCAACTACTTTGTGGTCGCGGGGACGCATCTCATTGCCGCACTTGCGCCCATCACCGCATGTGCGCTGCTCTTTGGTCCACGTTCTGCCCTGCTCGTGGGAGCGCTTGCGGGAACGGCCGAGATGATCCACGCGCAGCTGCTCCCCCTCGACGTCTACGAGAGGTACTTCTCCTCCCCCATCAACTCCATCGCGCTCTTCTCCCTCATGGGCCTTGTGATGGGACTGCTGTTTGCCCGGGCGTCGGGCCACATCGAAGAGGATGACCGCAAGGGATTCCCCGCGCTCGTCGTGATCTGCGCATTGGGATCGGCGCTCTTCACATTCCTCTTCTCGGTGTCGGTCAATGCCATCAACGCGCTCCTGAACCTTGAGCTTCCCAGCGACATCTTGGCTGACTTCGTCGGAAACCGCGAGGTCGTGTCCCAGATCGTGGCCAACTGCGTGATGATGGTTGCTCTCTCGGTCTCGGCGGCGGCAGTCGCCCGCAGAAGGGAGACGCTCGCGGGGCGACGCACGCTGCGCGACACCTTCCAGGGCTGGCTTGCGGTGGTCGTCGCCTCGGCATACCTGCTGACCGCCTCGCTGAGCTATACCGCCGTCAGCGCCGCCTGCCGCTCCAATGCCGAGCGCGAGATGCAAGGGCAGATTGACTACCTCATCCGCCAGATCGAGGAGCGTGACAAGCTGCTTGATGGAGTGGCCAGGCAGATGCCCCTGGCCGACAGCGCGCGCGAGGAGCTGCGACAGGCGTCGGTGTCAGGCCTGGCCAGCAGCCTCCCCACGGGAGAAGGCGGCCTTGTCGCCCTCGCCGACGAAGGCGTCATCGTCTCTTCCAACGTGTCTTCCCTCGTGGGCCTGCCCTTTGCCGATGTCGTCGCGAGCGGCACGTCCGATGGCTTTGACGAGGGGCTGTTTGACCAGTCCCGCTCCAGCTACTGGTACTTTGACCAGGACCTTCGCGCCTCCACGGGTGGTTCGCGGCTTGGCTATGTGCGCGTCGCCCAAAGCGGTTCGTACCAGATGCTGGCCGCGTTGCCCGCAAGCCAGATCTTTGCATGGAGGCCCTGGCTCATGGTCGCCATCTCCGCTGCGTTCCTCGCGCTCTTTGCCGCCATGTACGCACAGGCATCCATCCTGCTCAGAAACGTCGTCGTCGACAAGATCGACGCGACCAACGAGACCCTGTCGCGCATCACCCACGGCGACCTCGACCAGCAGGTCAGCGTGCTCGAGCCCAAGGAGTTCGCAGACCTCTCCCAGGGCATCAACGCCACCGTGGGCTCCCTCAAAGACGCCATCGCGGCAGAGAGCGGCCGCATCGAGCGCGACCTGGCGACCGCGCGGGCCATCCAGGAGAGCGCCTTGCCCCGCAACTTCCCTCCCTATCCGGAGATCGAGGACTTCGACATCTATGCGAGCATGGCCCCCGCACGTGAGGTCGGCGGAGACTTCTATGACTTCTTCCTGGTAGATGACCACACGCTCGGCTTTGCCATTGCCGACGTGTCGGGCAAGGGGATCCCTGCGTCGCTCTTCATGATGGGCGCAAAGGCGGAGCTCGCCAGCTACATCAGCAGCGGCATGGCGCTTGCCGACGCCGTGCAGACGGTCAACTGGCATCTGTGCCAGGGCAACGACACCGACATGTTCATGACCGCCTGGGCAGGCACCCTCGACTGGAAGACTGGCCTCCTGACCTTTGTGAACGCGGGGCACAACCCGCCGCTCTTGCGCCACCAGGGCACGTGGCATTGGGTCAGGGCAAAGGGAGGCCCCCTGCTCGGGTCGTTCGAAAGCGCCCGGTACACGAGCACCACCATGACCTTGAGCAAGCACGACCAGCTCCTCCTCTACACGGACGGCGTGAGCGAGGCCTACTGCGCAGAGGGCGAACAGTACGGCGACCATCGGCTCGAGCGCTTCTGCGCCGCACATCCCGAGCTCCACCCTCGCGAGCTGATCGAGGCCATGAGCACCGAGCTGCGCGCGTGGACACAGGACACCGAGCAGTCAGACGACGTCACCATGCTCGCCCTTGAGTATGGCGTCGCACCCGAGACGCGTGGAGAGATCACCGTCCCCGCCACGATCGAAAACCTCGAGACCGTCATCGACATGATCCACGGCGAGCTGGCAAAGCGCTTCTGCCCCATTGCCACGCAGCACCAGATGGACATCGCCCTCGAGGAGCTCTTTGTCAACGTGTGCCACTACGCCTACGCAGACAAGGGCGAGGTCGGCCCCTGTCGCGTGAGCTACCTCTATCGTCCCTACCCCAGCTCCATCACCATCTCGCTGACCGACTGGGGAACGCCGTTTGACCCGCTCGAGCAGCGCGACCCCACCCTGCCCTCATCGGTTCAGGACGCCAAGATCGGCGGCCTTGGTATTTTTATGACAAAGCGGCTGACAGACGAGCTGAGCTACGCAAGAGACAACGACACGAACGTGGTCACCTTCAAGAAGTGCTGGTAGCAACCCTGCGAAAGGATTCGATAATGAGCAAGCTTGACGATGCGCTGCGCTTTGCGATCTCGGCCCATGAGGGGATGAGGCGCAAGGGGGACGGCAGCGCCTATGTCTTTCATCCGCTCGAGGCGGCATCGATTGCGGCCACGATGACCACGGACGAGGATGTGCTCTGCGCGGCGGCGCTCCATGACGTGGTGGAGGACACCCCCTTCACCTCCGACACCATCCGCGAGCAATTTGGCGAGCGTGTGGCGGAGCTGGTGGCCTCCGAGAGCGAGAACAAGCGCCATGGCATCCCTTCCGAGCAGACATGGCTCATCCGCAAGCAGGAGAGCCTTGAGGAGCTGGCGAAGTTCGACGACGAGGGAGTCTCCATCGTCTGGCTCGCTGACAAGCTCTCCAACATGCGCTCCCTCAACAGGCTCCACGAGTCCGAGGGCGAAGCCATGTGGAACCACTTTCACCAGAAGGACCCCGCCATGCACGAATGGTACTACCGAGAGATTGCCGAGCTGACAAAGGACCTGGGGCACCATGTTGCCTGGAAGGAGTATGTCTGGCTCATCGATCAGGTCTTTGGAGGTGTCGAGCAGTGATGAACCTTGCCTACACGAAGGACAGCGACGAGCTCACCCTTTTCTTTACGGGACACATCGACGCCACGCACGCCGCGGACGTGGAGGAGGCGGCGCGCGACATCGTCGAGCGCGAGGGCTGCACCGCACTCGTGATTGACTGTGCCGACCTGACCTTCCTCTCCAGCGCGGGAATCAGGATCGTGCTGCGCCTGGCAAAGCAGAACCCCAACTTCAAGATGGTCAACGTCCCCACGGACGTGTACGAGGTCCTTGACATGACGGGCCTCACCGAGATGATCGAGGTGTCAAAGGCGTATCGCACGATCTCTGTCGAGGGGTGCCCCGTCATTGGCTACGGCGCCAACGGCATCGTGTATCGCATCGATCCGGAGACCATCTGCAAGGTCCCCCGCACCAACGCCTCCCTTCCCGACATCGACCGCGAGCGCAAGCTGTCACGCGCGGCATTCGTGGCAGGCCTCCCCACCGCCATCCCCTATGACGTGGTGCGCGTCGGAGACGGTTATGGAACGGTGTTCGAGCTGCTCAACGCCATGTCTATGGCCGACCTGTTCCTCAAGGGCGAATACAGCCTCGAGGACGTTGCCCGGGAGTCCGTCGAGATCCTGAAGCAGATGGCCGAGGCGTCGCTTGACCCAGCCGTCATCCCCTCGGCCAAGGAGGATGCGCTCACCTGGATCGACGACATCCAAGACGATCTTGATTCCACAACCGTCAAGCGGCTGAGGGAGCTCTTTGAGGCAGTTCCCGAGAGCGACCACATGGTCCATGGCGACTTTCACATCAAGAACGTCATGGTGCAAAACGGCGAGCCGCTGCTCATCGACCTCGACACGCTCACCCGTGGCAACCCCGTTTTTGACCTGGCCACCACCTACAGCGCCTACGTGGGATACGGCATCGTCTCTCCCAAGAAGATCGATACCTTCCTGGGCATCTCGCACGTCGAGACCGCCAAGCTCTGGGACCTCATACTGCGGGGGTACCTCAGCGATCGCAGCGATGCGGAGATTGCCGCGGCAGAGCAGGGCATTCGCCTTGTGAGCGCCGTGAGGCTCATGGGACAGCCCAAGCGCCATGGCAGGCGGGGCACTCCCGAAGGCGAGGAGGTTGTCCAGACCTATCGCCGCGTGATCGAGGAGACGCTTCCCCAGGTGGACCACATCGCACTGTAGCGCCCATCAGTGGGACTCTCAAGGACAAGGCAGGGACCAAGGGGTATTCCAACATGCGCACCAACACTCGATTCGCACGGCACCTCATCCTCGTCATCGCACTTGCGCTCCTCGTCCTGGGTGGCCTTCCCCTGGCTGCCCGCGCGGTGGGCGAGACGACCGAGGGGTCGCGGGCGACGGAAGGATACGAACCGCTGAGCAAGGCAGCTCGCCCGTCCACCGCTGGAGGGCTACAGGTCATCGGCACCCAGCTCTGCGACAACGATGGGGAA
>CADBRX010000012.1 GCA_902797175.1 uncultured Coriobacteriaceae bacterium
AAAGGACTTGAACCTTCACGGGGTTGCCCCCATACGGACCTGAACCGTACGCGTCTGCCAATTCCGCCACGCCCGCGCGCATCTAGATATATTACTACCACCTACACGAGTTTCGCAACTGTCAATTTTGCTTTTCTCCCAATTGGCAAGGGAAGCACGCAGCGGACCGATACGAAAGGGTCCCACCCTTTCGTATCACCCTTTCGTGTCGCTTTGCACTGTGGGGCACAAACGGGTACCCTTATAAGCACCTATCACGGCAAGAATCGAAGCTCAAACACACCAAGGGGAGGCCGTGCCAGACTCTACCCTTACACATCCGCAGTCGTCTCTGCTGTCCGATAGTACCTACCTGGGAAAACCCGAGCTGGTGCTCGGTCGCTACCGCGTCATGGACGCGCGCAGCACCGGAGGCTTTGGCACGGTCCTGACCTGCTGGGACACGCGCCTGCAGCGTCGCGTCGCCATCAAGCGCATGCCGCTTGCCGTGGCAGGCGCCCCATCCACCGCATCGACCGTGGCGGAGGCCCTGGGCGAGGCACGCACCGCCTGCCTGCTCGCCCATCCCAACATCGTCACGGTGTTTGACTTTGAGACGGACGCCAGCTGGGCCTACCTGGTCATGGAGTACGTGGACGGCCTGAACCTGGCGGAGCTGCTCGCGCGCGTCGAGGGCGGCACGCTCACGGGGGACGAATGCGCCTACGTGGTGAGCTGCGTGGCCGACGCCTTGGCCTTTGCGCACGAAAACGGGGTCCTCCACCTGGACATCAAGCCGTCAAACATCATCGTCGAGCGCAACGGACAGGTGAAGATCTGCGACTTTGGCATGGCGACCCTCGCCTCCGCCACCGGCTTTGGCGACGCACGCGGCGGAACCGTGGGCTACATGTCGCCCGAACAGATAAAAGGGCAGCTCGTGGACGAGCGTTCCGACGTCTTTTCGCTCGGCGTGGTGGTCTGGCAGTCCCTGACGGGCACCAACCCATTTGCGGCCACCTCGGCCGAGCAGTCGCTCAAGCTCATCGAGCGCGGCCCCAAGACCAAGATCTCGAAGTCCGTCCCGGACGCCGAGGGCATCAGCGAGCAGGCGCTTCTGGGGGCCCTCGCTCCCCTCGCGTCGATGCGCACGCCCTCCGTGACGGAGTTCGCCAACGAGCTCACCTTCACGCTCGGCGACATCTCCGCAGGCGCGGACTCCATCCGCCACCTGCTCTCCCAGACCGGCCAAGGCGAGGAAGAGGAGGACGTCTGGGAGGGCGAGCGGCTACCCGTGTACTTCCGCTACCCCTGGATCGAGCCCCTCATCACGCGCGGAACGGCAGCCCTGACCAGCGCGCTTGTGGGCCTCGTGGCGCTGCGCTACCTCTTTGTGGCCGAGACGACCACCTACATCGGCGCAGCCGTCTTTGCGGGCGTGGCGGCGCTCTGGCCCCCGCTCGGGAGCGCGCTCGCCATCGTGGCGATGCTCCTTGCACTGCTCACCACCACGAGTGGCGCGGCGGCGATCCTTCTGCCGATCCTCTTGGGGGCGCTCCTCCTTTCGTGGTGGGCGCTGGTGGGAACGGGTGACCACCGCACCACGCCGGGGGTGCTTCTCCCCTGCTGCCTGGCAAACCCCATCGCGGGCGCGGCCTGGTCGGGCGCGTTCCTCTCGCCGCTTTCGGCCTTTGCGACGGGCATTGCCGGCTGGATCATGGGGCAGGTTTTTGCCATCGGGCGCACGTCGGGCTTCTCTGCCGTGGAGGTCACCGACGCGCTTTTGGGCCTCGCGCTTTCGCCCAGCGCATGGATAGCGTTTGCGGGCTGCGCCTGCGCTGCCCTCGTGACCTCGGCAATCACGCGCTTCCGTCCGACAAGCGCCTGCTCCATCGTGGGACAGATAGTGGGATGCGGCATTTTGGTTGCCACACAGCTTCTCGCAGTCCGAGTGGAAAATGCTGGTATATGGCTCGTCCCCACCTGGGACAACACCGGGATTGCGGTAGTCTTATGTGTGCTTGTGAGCATCGCGACTGTTCTGTGCGGCCCACCGCAGGAAGACCAGGAGGATGACGACTATGAACTTGTTTAAGGCTTTCGAAAGCCGTGTGAGCGACGCCTTCGGCGGTGCGCCGCAGGGCTATGTTGCACCCATTTCGTTCAGGCGCCTCGCCAAGAGCGCGGCAAAGCAGATGGAGGCCGAAACCCTCATCATCGATGGTGTCGACACAGCGCCCGCCCTCTATACCGTGCTCGTCTCGCCCAGCGACGACATTGCCATGCGTCCGCTCTATCCGCAGCTCACGCAGGAGCTCGTCTCGTTTATCGAGTCGCAGGCGCGCGGCAAGGACTACGTCTTTGTGGGAGAGCCGCTGGCGCGCTTCTTGGTCGACCCGTCCCTGCGCAGCGGGAAGTTTGCCGTCTTTGCCGAGAATATCGACGCGCAGACCCTGGAGCGCCTGCGTGCCGAGGAGCGCGCGTTTCTCTCTGGCTCGTCCGCCGTGGGCGGGGCCGCGGCAGACCGCAGCGGCGTGCATGCCCGTCGCCGGCCGACCCGCCGCACGGACCACGCGGCATCCGCGGACGTCCCCACCACCCCCGCACCGCACGAGATACCGGCAGCTTCGCACGTGGCACCTGCCATAGTGGCGGCGCACGCCGCGCTTGACGACGGGCTTCTCCCCCTGCCGACCGCGGAGGACATAGCCGGGGCAGCGACGGACGACCATGCCGCCAGGCACGCGTTTGACCTGGATTCTCTGCCTGTCATCAGCGCGTTTCCCCCGAGACACAGCGCCGCCGACGTTCCGACCGCAAGCGCGGTGCCTGACCCCGCGCTCGACGCCGAGCCGGCCGTCGCGCCCGCGACGCCCATCACGCCCGAGGCTCCCGTCAGCCCCTCGATGCTCGACGACTCCGCCTCGATGGGGCTCGACATCGTCCCCGTGGACTTTCTTGACAACAACATCAGCGCGTCGCAGCTCAGCGTCCCCGAGGTGGAGGTGCCGCTCACGCAGCGTCGCGTCACGCCGGTGGAGGCGCCGTCCGCGGACGAGGCGCCCGACGAGGAGAGCGTTCCCTCGTTCTTGCTGGTAGACCGCCAGAGCGGACGCACGTATCGCGGCGTCGCGCCGCACGTGGTCATCGGCCGCGAGCGCATGCACTGCGACATCGTCCTCCACGACCCCAACATCTCGCGCCGCCACGTCGAGCTGACCTTTGACGAGGCGAGCAGGACCTGGTTTGCCCGCGACCTGGGATCGACCAACGGCACCCTCGTCAACGACATCGACATCACGCAGTGCCAGCTGCATGACGGTGACCTCATCACCCTTGGCCTCATGAACCTGGAGTTCAGGGAGGCCCTATGATAGATCTCGTGCTCTTTGCAGGCCGCATCCTGCTCGTCATCTGCCTGTACCTGTTTCTCTTCGCAACCATGCGCACGGGAATCGGGCTGGTCCGCGGACAGCGCCGCGACGCCGCCATCTGGTCGATAGACATCGAGAAGGGCGCAAAGGGCATCCGTGGGCTGCACGTCGACATCCTCGGACCCGTCGTGGTGGGCCGCTCGCCCTCCTCTGACATCGTCATCGAGGAGCCGTACGTCTCCGCCACCCACGCGCGCTTCACGTTGCAGGGTCCCGCCCTGGTGCTCGAGGACCTGGGCTCCACCAACGGCACGCTGGTGAACGGACACCCCATCAGCCAGCCCGTCACGCTGCGTGACGGCGACGACATCCAGGTCGGCGACACCGTCATGCGAGCCACCAGGCGATAGCCCATGCTTGACCAGCTTAAACATATCCTCGGCGCCTCGACTGACGACGCACCCACGCCGGAGCCCATCATGAGCCCGGGCCATGACATCCTGCCCGTCGCGGCACGCGAGGACTCCTATACTGAGACCGGCTCGAGCGCACACCTGTCGTGGGGCGCGCGCACCGACGTGGGCCTCGTGCGCGAGCATAACGAGGACTCCTACCTGGTGCGTCCGCCCGTCTTTGCCGTATGCGACGGCATGGGCGGCCACGCTGCCGGCGAAGTCGCCAGCTCCATCGCCGTCAACACCATCGCCGCGCACGCGCCGCAGCATGCCGACGACATCTTGCTGGGTGCCGCCGTGGAGGCGGCCAACGCCGCCGTCATCCAGGGCGCCGCCAACGGCGAGGGCAAGGAGGGCATGGGCTGCACGGCAACCTGCTCCCTCATCGAAGAGAACCACATGGCCATCGCCCATGTGGGCGACTCGCGCATCTACCTGCTCCACTCAGGCACGCTCGTGCGCCTCACGCACGACCACTCCTACGTGGAGGAGCTTGTCGAGGCGGGAGAAATCACGGCAGACGAGGCGCGCGTCCACCCGTCGCGTTCGGTCATCACGCGCGCTCTGGGCTCCGACCCCGACATGTACGCAGACCACTTCACCATCGACGTCTCCAACGGGGACCGCATCATCCTGTGCTCGGACGGCCTCTCCTCCATGGTGGAGGACTCCGAGATCGAAGCCGTGGCCGTGTCGTCCCCCAGCCCGCAGATGGCGGCCGACAACCTGGTCGCCGCCGCGCTCACGGCAGGCGGGCACGACAACGTGTCGGTCGTGGTGGTCGACGTCTTGGACGACGGCACCATCGAGCAGCACCGCACGCTGGGCCGCATGGCGCTCTTCCGCGGCCTGCTCTTCATCACCATCGCCTTTGCCCTAATCATGGCCACAGGCGCGCTCTTTGTCCGCCGCTCGTGGTTTGTGGGCGTCAACGGGCGGACCGTCGGCATCTACCAGGGCGTCCACGCGGACTTCCTGGGGCACCCGCTCTACAGCCTTGTCGAGACGACCTCCGTCGAGCTCAAGGACCTGCCCGAGGCCACCGTCAAGGCCCTCAACGAGGGCGTGGTCGTCTCGTCCGAGGCGGAGGCCGCAGCCACCGTCGACAGCTACCGCGAGCAGATCGACGTGGACAAGACCGCGGCGGCAGATGCCGCCGACAAGGCCACGGGTGACACCGAGCCCTCCGAGGCGACGCCCGTCACCCACGAGGAGACCGCCGAAAGCTCCGCCGAGGCAGAGGCCAACCCCGCCGAGGCGTCCAAGGCCGCCGGCCGCACCGTCCTTGCAGGGGAGGTGCGCCGCTGATGGAGACCTTCGTGAGCACCCGCCGCAACACCGAGCTCCTGCTGCTCGTCTTTGCCGCCGTGCCGGTCACGCTCTTGTATGCGATGTACCTCGTCAACATGTCGGTGGAGCTGTCGCTTTCGTCGCTGTCCGTGCCGCTGGGCCTCTTTGGCGCCTTTGCCGTGGCGCACCTGGCGATTCGCCGCCTCGCCCCTGGCGCAGACCCCGCCATCCTGCCCATCACCTTTGTGCTTTCGGGCATCGGCATCTCGTTTGTGACGAGGCTCGCGCCGCCCATGGCGTCCAGCCAGCTCATGTGGCTCTTTGTGGCGGTCGCCGCCATGGTCGTGACCCTCGTGGCCGTGCCGAGCATCGACGACCTGGCCGAATACAAGTACACCATCGGCGCCGCCGGCGTGTTTCTGCTCGTGCTGCCCATGCTCGTGGGCACCGAGCACGGCGGCTCCAAGCTCTGGATCACCTTTGGCAGCTACTCGTTCCAGCCGGGCGAGCTCGCCAAGGTGCTCATCGCGCTCTTCCTGGCCTTCTACCTGGCGGACAACCGCGAGATGCTCTCCGCCTCCGCCATCAAGTTTGGGCCGTTCTCCATCCCGCAGCCGCACATGCTCATGCCGATGTTCGTCATGTGGGGCTTGTCGCTCCTGGTCGTCGTCTTTGAGCGCGACCTGGGTTCGGCCCTGCTGTTCTTTACGTTCTTCGTGATCATGCTCTATGTGGCGACGGGCCGCGTGAGCTACGTGATCATATCGTTTGCGCTGCTCCTCCTGGGCGGCTTCGTGTGCTACAAGCTCTTTGGCCACGTGCAGGTACGCGTGCAGATCTGGCTCGACCCCTTCAAGGACCCCTCGGGCTCTGGCCTGCAGATCGTCCAGTCCCTCTATTCGCTGGCAGACGGCGACCTGGTGGGCACGGGCATCGGCAAGGGCCTTCCGCGCCTCATCCCGGTCGTCGAGTCCGACTTCATCTTCTCGGCCATCGGCGAGGAGATGGGCCTTCTGGGCGGCGCCGGCGTGCTCATCATGTTCATGCTCTTTGCCGTGCGCGGGCTGACCACGGCCGCGCGCGCCAAGTCCGACTCGTCAGCCTTCGCGGCGGTCGGCCTCACGGCCGCCATCGCCGTCCAGGCCTTCATCATCGTGGGCGGCGTCACCAAGTTCCTGCCGCTCACGGGCGTCACGCTCCCCTTCATGAGCCAAGGCGGCAGCTCGCTTCTGGCCAGCTTCATCATCGTCGGCCTGCTGCTGCGCGCCGGCGACGAGGGCACGGGCCGCGAGGCGCAGATAGAGATGGGCAACAGCCAAAGCGTCGTGTCTCGCGGGCTTGCCGGGCGCGTGGGCGCCATGGTCCACGGGGCGCACGCGCGTGCCTCCTTTGGCATGGACACGCCCGAGTCCGGCGTGCTGGGCCGCGTGGCCCTGGGCAACCGCCTGACCGTCCTCATCACCACCTTCACGCTGATGTTTGCGGCGCTCATCGCCAACCTGACGCTCATCCAGGTCATCCAGGCGGACTACTACCGCAACCTGCCCATCAACAACCACACCATCGTGCGCAGCTCGCGCGTGCAGCGCGGCTCCATCATCACCTCGGACGGCGTGACCCTTGCGGAGTCGGTGCTTTCGGACGAGGGCGACGGCAGCTACGTGCGCTCGTATCCGCAGGGCAACGTGGCCACCAACCTCGTGGGGTACCTCTCCACGCAGTACGGCGCCTCGGGCGTGGAGTCGTCCATGAACGACGTGCTCACGGGCCACTCTGACTACTCCAACTGGACCAACGCCCTGTATTCGCTGGCCGGGATCGACCAGCCGGGCTCCTCGGTGGTGCTGACCATCAACTCGCGCATGCAGCAGGCGGCCGAGGAGGCGCTTGCGGGGTACCGCGGCGCCATCGTGGTGCTCAACCCCGAGACAGGCGCCGTGCTGGCGGAGGCCTCCGCGCCCACGTTCAGCTATGGCAACATCGGCGAGATCATGGAGAGCGACAGCACCGAGGGCGAGCTGCTCAACCGCGCGACGCAGGCGCTCTACACCCCCGGCTCCACCTTCAAGGTGGTCAGCCTCGCAGCCGCCCTTGACGCAGGCATCACCACCCTCGACACGAGCTACGCAGCTCCCGCCACCCTGCCAGTGGATGACGCCACCGTGCGCAACATCTACGACGAGGAATGGGAGTCGCTCACGCTGCGCGAGGCGCTCATGTATTCCGCCAACACCGTGTATGCGCAGGTGGGCATGGACCTGGGCGCCTCTTCGCTCGTGAGCTACGCCCGCGCCTTTGGCTACGGCCAGCGCCTGGGCCAGGACTTCTACTCCGAAGCCGCGCTCATGCCCGACCCGGCAGAGATGACCACGTGGGAGACCGCCTGGGCCGCCTGCGGGCAGCCCGTGGGCGAGCACGCGAGCCCCGCCGGCCCGCAGACCACCGTCATGCAGAACGCCGTGGTGGCCGCAGCCATCGCAAACGGCGGCATCGCGATGAACCCCTACGTGGTGGACCACATCCTGTCGCCCGAGGGTGCGACCGTATCCTCCGCACGCCCACGCAGCATTGGCCAGCCCGTCACGTCGCAGACGGCCGAGCAGGTCAAGAGCGCGATGTTTGACGTCGTCGAGGCGGGCACCGGCACCGGCGCGCGCATCTCGGGCGTGAGCGTGGGCGGAAAGACCGGCTCTGCCGAGACGGGCGCCGCCTACTCCAACTCCGCCTTCATTGGCTTTGCGCCGGTCGAGCAGCCCACGCTTGCCATCTCGGTCTACATCGAGGGTGGCGACGAGGACGTGAGCGGCGTCGCCGCCTATCTGGCGGGCGAGGTTCTGGCCACGTGCATCAACGTGCAAGCGGGGGTGGCGTGATGGGCACATTGATTCACGGACACCCGTGCAGAGAGACGGACAGACTGACACCTCTTGCACGACTTCTTGAGAGATTGACCGCGTTCGGGACGAGGGAGCGCTAACGATGGCTGGTAGGGTTTTAGGCGGACGATACACAGTCCAAGACAAGATAGGCACGGGAGGCATGGCCACGGTCTACCGAGGGGTGGACGAGGTCCTTGGCCGCACCGTGGCCATCAAGACCATGCTTCCGCAGTATGCGTCTGACGAGTCGTTTGCCGCGCGCTTCAAGCAGGAGGCGCAGGCGGCGGCCGCGCTGCAGAGCCCCTACATCGTGAGCGTGTACGACTGGGGCAAGGATGGCGACACCTACTACATCGTCATGGAGTACCTGCGCGGCATCGACCTCAAGAGCGGTATCCGCC
>CADBRX010000013.1 GCA_902797175.1 uncultured Coriobacteriaceae bacterium
GAGCGAGTTGTGCAGGTTGTCGTGCATCTTCTGGCGGTCTGCCACGATGCCCGAGACGCAGCGCTCGCGGAACGAGTCCATGCAGTCAGCGAGCAGGCGCGCACTCTGCAGCCAGTTGTAAGCAATGACCGGCATGAACACGTTGAGCTCGAAGTTGCCCTGGCTCGCCGCGAAGCCGATGGCCGCGTCATTTCCCATCACCTGCACGGCCACCATGGTGACCGCCTCGCACTGCGTCGGGTTGACCTTGCCAGGCATGATGGAGCTGCCGGGCTCGTTCTCGGGAATGCGGATCTCGCCCAGGCCCAGGCGCGGGCCAGACGCCAGCCAGCGCACGTCGTTGGCGACCTTCATGAGGTTTGCGGCCAGCGCCTTGAGCGCCCCGTGGCTGAAGGCCATCGCATCCTTGCCCGTGAGCGCATGGAACTTGTTGGGGTCAGTGAGGAAGAACTCACCCGTGAGCTGTTCCACCTTAGATGCCACGAGGGCGTCGAAGGCGGGAGGTGCGTTGAGGCCCGTACCCACCGCCGTGCCGCCCAGCGCGAGCATGCGCAGGGGCTCGGCTGCCAAGAGGATGTCGTCGCGGGCGGCCTCGACAAGACCGCGCCATCCGGAAATCTCCTGGCTGAACGCAATGGGCACGGCATCCTGCAGGTGCGTGCGTCCGCTCTTCACGATGCCCTCGTTCTCGCGCTCCAGGCGCTCGAGCTCGTCGATGAGCTCCTGAGCTGCGGGGATGACGCGACTGGTGAGCGCGAGCACCGCGGCGATGTGCATGGCCGTCGGGTAGGTGTCGTTGGAGCTCTGGGAGCGGTTGACGTGGTCGTTGGGGTGGACGGGCGTGGCAAGCGCGATGCCGCGCTCGACCGCGAGCTGGTTGGCGCGCGTCGCGATGACCTCGTTCACGTTCATGTTTGACTGCGTGCCGCTGCCCGTCTGCCAGACCTTGAGCGGGAAGTTGCCATCAAGCTTGCCCGCAAGCAGCTCGTCGCAGGCGTCGGAGATGAGGGCGCCAGCCGTCTCGTCAAGCACGCCAAGCTCGACGTTTGCCTGCGCGGCGGCCTTCTTCAGGATGCCGAAGGCACAGATGATCTCGACGGGCATGGTCTCGGTCCCAATGGGAAAGTTCTCGAGGCTGCGCTGCGTCTGCGCACCCCACAGGGCCTGGGCAGGAACGCGCATCTCCCCCATCGAGTCGTGCTCTATACGGAAGTCGTCCATGGAGCTCCTCTCGTCACGGCAGTTTGGTAAGTGTAGCGCATTGCCCACCATGAGGTGGCTCTGCCCACGGGGCGCCCATAAGGAGAAGGGTACGCTGTTCTTCTCGTAGCGGCAGCGGGACGTGCCACGGCCGCAACAAAACCGTGCTACCATAGCCTGCATGCCAAGCTGGAACATACATACCGCGCACGCCGAGCAGCTCCTTGCCCAGGAGAGCCCCGACGCCCTGGGCATCCAGTGCGTTGACGCCTTTTTGCTCGGAAACCTGCTGCCCGACATCTACGTAGGCTACATGGTTCCCGACGTCTCGCACAAGATTCCCTACAAGGAGACGCACTTTGCCGACCCCACCTTTGTGCCCGAGCCGCGCTATTGGGAGCTCATCGAGAACTACGCTGGAGCCGATCGCGAAGGACACGTGAGCGACCTGGTGCTGGGGGCATGGGCTCACCTCGTTGCCGACCATGACTACAACAGGCACAACAACGCCTTCATCGCCGCGCACGGTATCAAGCCGGGCGAGAAGACCCGCATCAGGAAACAGAAGGACTTCGACCTCTTTGGGCGCACCCTCGACATCTCGCGAGCGCCGCACGTCACGCCCGAGGTCCTGCGGCAATGCGCCTCGTTTACGCAATACGAGCTCGACGTCGAGGACATGCACCGGACGCAGCGGGCCATGGAGGCGATCATCGCCAACAACGCGGCGCACCACATCGAGGGCACGCCCGCGTACTCGATGCTTGACGCGGCGTTCTTTGCCTCGACCTTCGACGCCGTCACCGACCACATTCGCTCTGGGCTGCATGCGTACGTGGCAGGAGATGCCGATTGGGGCACCCGCCACTAACCGATAAGAAAGGGTCCCACCCCTACGCGTCGCTTCGACAGAAGCGACGCGTAGGGGTGGGACCCCTTAGTGTCGGTCTGGTATGGGTTACGAGCGGACCTCGCCGCCGGTGGAGCGCGTCACCTTGGTGACGAGCTTGGCGTGAGCGGCAGCCACCTCCTCCGTGGTGAGGGTATGGTCGTCCGCGCGATACGTCAGGGCGAACGCCATGGACTTCTTGCCCACGCCCACACGCACGGGGTCGCGATACACGTCAAAGAGGCGCACGTCCCGCAGGAGCTTGCCACCGGCGCTCGTGATGCGCTGGACCATGGCCTCGTACGTCATGGACTCGTCGACCACGATGGCAAGGTCCACATCTACGCCGGGCAGCGTCGGCACGTCCTGATAGGGAAGCTGCTTCTTGGCAAGGCGCTGGAGGGCGTCAACGGAGAGCTCGAAGGCAACCACCGCGTCGCTCACGCCAAAGCGCTTGAGCGACGTGGGGTGGACGGTGCCCACCCAGCCAAGGGACACGCCCTGGGCAAGGACCTCGGCGGCACTGCCCGGCTGCAGCCAGCCAAACTTCTCGGGATCCGTGGGCTTGTAGCGCACCTTGGTGATGCGCAGCGCCCTGAGCAGCTCCTCCACGATGCCCTTGGCGTCAAAGAAGTCGTGCTTTGGATACTTCTGGTTCCAGCCGTCATCGTCCCAGCTGCCGCTCAGCACGCCGGCCACGTAGGTCGGCTCGCTGGGGAGGCTCTTGTTCTTGTGGCCAAAGAGCAGGCGACCGATCTCGTAGAGGTGCACGTTGGCGACACCGTGGTCCTTGTTGAAGGCGACGGCGCGCAGAAGGCCCGGAAGCAGGTCGCGACGCATCTCGGACTGGTCTGCGACGAGCGGGCGGATGATCTTGACGGGAACGCCCTTGCCCTCGTCCGCCATGCCCAGGCGCTCGAGGTCACGCGGGTCGGCAAAGCAGTAGGTGCTCGTCTCGGAAAGCCCGCAGGCGCGCAGCGTCGAGCCGATGAGACGCAGGCGGCTCTGCTCGGGCGTGAGGCCACCGGCATGGTTGCGTGCCGCGGGCAGCGTCGGCTCGATGTCACCCTCGCCGTAGAGGCGCACGACCTCTTCGATGAGGTCGATCTCGCGCGTGAGGTCGGGGCGGTTGGTCGGCGCCGTGACGTCCCACGCGTCCTCGGAGGTACGCTCGACCGTGCACCCCAGACGCTTCAGGCGCGTCTCCATGAAGTCATCCTCGATGGGCGCACCCGCGATGAGGCGGGCACGCGCAGGCCGGAAGGCCATGCGCGGCGCGGCGATCGGCGCAGGATAGGCGTCCACCATGCCGGGGCACACCGTGGCGCCGCAGCAGCTCTCGAAGAGCGCGGCCGCGATATCGGAAACGGCGGCACAGCCGTTGGCGTCGACCACGCGCTCGTAGCGGATGGAAGCCTCGCTCATGAGGTCGAGCACGCGGCTCGTACGGCTGATGTTGCCCGAGTTGAACGCGGCGCTCTCGAGCAGAACGTCCACAGTGGTCTCGTCGATCTCGGAGTTGAGGCCTCCCATGACACCCGCGAGCGCGACGGCACGGTCGTAGCCGTCGGAGATGACCGTGTTCTCGGGATTCAGCGTGCGGTCCTGGCCGTCGAGGGTGGTGAGGACCTCGCCCTCACGCGCGGCGCGCACCACGATGTGGCGCTTGCCCTCGACCTCGGTGAGCTTGCCCAGGTCAAAGGCATGCAGGGGCTGGCCCGTGAGGAACATGACGTAGTTGGTCACGTCCACCACGTTGTTGATGGGTCGCGCGCCCGCCGCGGTGATGCGCTTTGCCAGCCAGTCGGGGCTGGGCCCGATCTTGACGCCGCGGACCACGCGGGCGGTGTAGCGCGGGCAGCGCTTGGGGTCGTCGATGGTCACGTCCACCAGGTCGGCCGTGGGCGTGCCCTCCTCCTTCTGGATCTTAGGCAGGTCAAAGTGGGTATCCTCGTCGAGCATGGCGCTCACCTCGACGGCGACGCCCGTCATGGACAGGCAGTCGGGGCGGTTGGGCGTCATCTCGCAGTCGATGACGGTGTCGCCCAGCCCGCTCCACTGCGCGTAGTCGAGTCCCACGGGGGTGTCCTCGGGCAGCTCGATGATGCCCGAGTGGTCGTTGCCCATGCCGAGCTCCGCCTCGGAGCAGCACATGCCAAACGAGATGACGCCACGCTTCTTGGCCTTCTCGATCTTGAAGTTGCCCGGCAGCACGGTGCCGATGGTGGCCACCGCCACCTTGAGGCCAGCCCTCATGTTGGGCGCGCCGCAGACGATCTGCAGCGGCTCGGGGTTGCCGTCCTTGCCGAGGTTCTTCTGGCCGACGTCGACGGTGCAGACGTGCATGTGGTCGGAGTCGGGATGGGGCACGCAGTCAAGAACATGGCCCGTGACCACGCCCTTCAGGCCCTTGGCGCTGTCCTCCACGCCCTCAACCTCGGTGCCGGTGCGCACGAACTCCGCCACGAGCTCCTGCGGATCTTCCGGAACGTCGACCATCTCTTTCAGCCACTCATATGAAACGCGCATTTGCTTTGCCTTTCTGCACGTAGGTTTTTGGATTGCCCTTGCCTAGAACTGACGGAGGAAGCGCATGTCGCCTTCCATGAGCATGCGCAGGTCAGGAAGGTCGTAGCGGAGTGCCGCGACGCGCTCGACGCCGATGCCAAAGGCAAAGCCGGTGTACTTCTCGGAGTCGATGCCGCAGTTCTCGAGCACGTTGGGGTCGACCATGCCGCAGCCCAGGATCTCGAGCCA
>CADBRX010000014.1 GCA_902797175.1 uncultured Coriobacteriaceae bacterium
CGGCAACGCTCGGCGGCTCCGCGCCTGCGGCGCTCCGCCCGGGACGCGCCACCGGCGCGTCCCGCCCTCACGGGTTCGAACCCCCGCTACGTACACGCACAAGAAAGGGCCCCGTCGCTGGGGCCCTGAATCACCTGGTAGGGGCGGCGGGGTTCGAACCCGCATACCTTGCGGTGGCGGATTTTAAGTCCGCTGTGTCTGCCAATTCCACCACGCCCCCGTTGGTGCGTTGATACTAGCTTAGCGCAAACTCACGCGAGCGAGGACAACTCAGGAATCCAGCCGACGGGGCTCTTCTCACCTGCCACCGCGGCCGCCGTGGTGATCGACAGGCCAAAGAGCAGGTCACTTTCGCTCACGGTCAGCACGTCAAAGCCCGTGGCCTTCATGAATTCGGCCACCGCAATCGCGCCGCCCAGAATCACCGCCGCACGCTTGGGCTGCAGCCCCGGCAGCTGGGCGCGCTCTGCCACCGTCATGGGAGCCAACTTGGCCTCCAGGCGCTCTACCTGCTCGAGCGTCAGCTCGTGCAGGTGCACGAACGCCGAGTCGTACGGCACGAGCTCCGCATCCATCGCCACCAGACTCGTGACCGTCCCACCACAGGCAACGAGACGCTCTGCTCGCACACTCGCCTCGCCGAGCATCCCCGACAGCGGGGCAAAGAGCTCGCGCGCAAAGGCGTGAGCTGCTGCAAGGCCCTCGTCGATGGCGACGCCATCCTCTCGCTCGGACAGGAAGCGCTCGGTTATGCGCCGGCAGCCCACGTCGATCGAGCGAACAAAGGACAGGTCAATGGCACCGTCCACCATGCTCCCCAGCGCAAACTCGGTAGAGCCACCACCGTTGTCCGCAATGAGGATCGCCTTGCCAGGAAAGTCCTGCGCGACGCCCAAAAACGTGAGCATCCCCTCAACCTCACCGGGAATGACCTGCGGCTTAAGCCCGCGCGCGGCCAGCGCGTCTAGCAGCTCGTCGGAGTTTGCGGCGTCGCGCGCCGCGCTGGTCAGCGTGCAGCACATGACGGGTGCCGCGGCGCTACGGGCCGCCGCAAGGTAGGCGTCGGCGCAGGCCAGCACGCGCGCCTTAGCCGCATCGCAGATGTGCCCCGTCGCCGAAAGGCCTTCACCCAGGTCGCAGATGGTGGACTGCTTTGCCAGCCGCTGCACGCGGCCACCTTCGACGTCCGCCACGGCCAATCGGGCGGTCACCGTGCCAATATCGATGCACGAAACCCGTTGCATGCTCGCCTTCTCCTTTTTCAATCGTCCTTTCGAAGCCTTAGATTAACAAAAGCGCAGTTGGCAATTTTGATAACGCTTCCAAAGGACGATTCGCTTTTTACAACCCCTACTGCCAGTTGTCTCTGCTGTAGAAAAACACCACGTCAAGCACCTTGATGTACCACGGCCGCGTGTCCTCGAGCTCGATTTCGCCCAAAAGCTCAGTCATGTCCTCCTTGGGAAGGCCCTCGGTGATGACCGGCGTCTCGCCGTCCTTGATGTACCCGCGTCGGTGGGCCTCGTCCTCGATGCCCTCCTCCGACTGCAGGCGTCCCAGGTCCTCACGCAGGGATTCGTTCTGCTCGACCAGCGCGTCGTAGTACGCTTGGAGATCCTGCCCGCTGCGCATGGCGACGTAGTAGTTGCGCAGGGGACCATAGATCATCACAACCGCGGCAAATACCAGCGCAATTGCGATGACCGCGCGCGTGTGGGCACGCACGGCGTCCGCAATGGCGTCCAGTCGCTCGTCCAGCGTAGGCCTGCTGCGACGCTGCCTGCGCCTTTGGCTGCTCACCCTCGTTCTGTCACGTCGTCTCTCAGCCACGTTCGTCTGCCTTCACGCGGTCCCACAGCACGTTGAGCTCCTCCGTGGAAACCTCCTCCACGGCGAGCCCCTCCTCGCGAGCGGCCTGCTCGATGGCCGCCCAGCGGCGACGGAACTTCCTGTTGCTCGCCGCAAGCGCCTCCTCGGCATCAATGCCCTCGCGCCGCGCAACGTTTACCAGCGCAAACAGGATGTCACCAAACTCCTCGGCCGCGGCCTCGCTCCCGCGCTCCTCGCGCTCGAACTCGGCCCGCTCCTCGGCCACCTTGTCCCAGATGTCCGCGACCGTATCCCACTCAAAGCCCGCCTTGGCAGCACGCTTGCTGATCTTTTGCGCCTGCATCAGCGCCGGTAGCGAAATCGGCACGGAGTCCAGAAGCCCTGGCTCCTCCCCCGTCTCTCCGCGCGCCTCGCGCTCCTGGCGCTTGACCTCGTCCCACGCATCCAGCGCGCCGTCGGCCGTCGTGGCCACCTCGTCGCCAAACACGTGCGGATGGCGCCGCACGAGCTTCTCGTTCAGCTCGCGGCACACGTCGTCAAGCGTGAACTCCCCGTCGTCGCTGGCGATCTGCGCATGGAGAAGCACCTGCTCAAGCACATCACCCAGCTCCTCGCGCAGGTGAGGCACGTCGTCTGCAAGGATGGCGTCAACGGCCTCGTAGGCCTCCTCGACCATGTTCTTGGTGATGGAGCGGTGCGTCTGGGCCTTGTCCCACGGGCAGCCGTCGCTTTGGCGCAGGCGCCAGATGGTGCGCACGAGCTGGTCAAACTCGGGATGCCCCGCAGGAGCCCCCGCGCGCTCGCGCGTCTGCGCGTCTACGCGCGCAACCGTCTCCTCAAAGGTGCCTGTAGTGGTCATATGCTCGCCTTCGTTACGTTTGAGCTGCAATTATTCCGAGTAATGGCCGGGCACAGCCCAGCACACCTAATGATGATAGCGCCATCGAGCCCGCCCGCGCTACACTAGAGCCATGGGATTCAAGACGTACACATGCCCCATTGCCAAGAAGTGCGGCGGCTGCGAATGGCTCGCGGTCCCCTACCCCATACAGCTGCGGCGCAAGCAGGAAGCCATAGAGAAGCTCTTTGCGCAGATGGCACGGGAGGACGGCGCGCCCATCGAGGACGTCCGCGGCATGGACGAGCCACTCGCTTTTCGCCACAAGGCCGCGACACCGTTTGCGCCGGGCAAGGGTGGCCGCATCCGCTCGGGCTTCTATGCGGCGGGCTCCCACCGGATCGTCCGATGCGACGCGTGCCTGGTGGAGGACCCGCGCGCCCGCGAGGTACTCACCACCGTTGCGCACGTGGCGGAAAAGCTGCACATTCCCGCCTACGAGGAGGACCGAGGCACGGGCTGCCTGCGTCACGCGGTCCTGCGCACGGGATATGCTACGGACGAGTCCCTCCTCACCATCGTGACCAACGGCCCCCAGCTTCCGCGCGAGAAACGCCTGGTAGAAGGGCTTCTTGATGCCTGCCCTGAGCTGACCTCCATCGTGCAGAACGTCAACGATCGCCGCACTAACGCTATCCTGGGCCGCGACTGCCGCACGCTCCACGGCCCCGGCATCATGCACGACCGCCTGCTCGGCTGCACGTTTGAGATCGGCCCCACGAGCTTCTACCAGACCAATCCCGCACAGACCGAGGTGCTCTATCAGCTGGCGATTGACGCCGCGCAGCTCGCAGAAGGCAACCGTGTGCTGGACGCCTACTGCGGCACAGGAACCATCGGCATCTGCGCGGCCGCCGCATCAAACGGAGTGCAGGTCATGGGGGTAGAGCAAGTAGGAGGTGCCGTCTCCTGCGCCAAGCGCAACGCCCGCGCCAACGGCGTCTCGGACCGCTGCGACTTCATCCGCGCCGACGCAACGCAGTACCTGGTGAAAGCCGCCCACGCGGACGAGCACTTTGACGTCGTCATCATGGACCCGCCGCGGGCGGGCTCCACGCCAGAGTTCCTCTCCGCCGTGGCGAGCGTCGCGCCAGCGCGGGTAGTGTACGTCTCGTGCAACGCCGTGACACAGGCCCGCGACCTCGAGATTCTTCGCGCTCAGGGCTACCGTCTGGAGCGCCTCACTCCCGTGGACATGTTCCCGCACACCAAGCACGTGGAGACAGTTGCCCTGGTGACGCACACGTAGAGGCCCTGCGGACCTTCACGGCACAACGCAACGCGCCCAGAGCCCCAGCACACGGTGCTCCGCGGAGGCTTCCAGCAGCTCCTCTTCGGTGAAGGCAAACCCGAGGTCAGCAGCCACGGAGGAAAACGAGGCCTCAGCCTCAGCCTCTCCCGTGAGCGCAGCTCGCACTTTCTCGGCAAACTCTGCATCGCTTTCGGCTTGCTGCAAGAATCTCAGTGCCTCTTGTTTTGACACGGCGTCACCTCTTTCTCAGTCGATACGACACATTACGTCTTACCGTACGACTTATACGTCGTCATACAGCAACCGTAGCGGCCGAAACGGTGACTCAAAGGGGTCACTTGAGACAGTTAGAGCTGATTTTCACGAGCTGTCTGTCTCAAACGGCCCCAGACTCGAAAGGCACACGACGTAACGCGCGCGGAGAAGGCAGCCGAAGCGAACAGAGAAGGTGCCGAGCTTGGAGCCAATTCATGGCGGGAGTGCTCCCGTCGAAAGGGGCCGGCGACGCAGCCGTCTGCGTAGCCACACAAGGCGTCGCAAGCCGCTTTTGCGCAGACGCGCCCAAAGGCCGCACCCAGCTCTGCACGTCGATGATACCAAATACCCGCCAAAGCCGTCTCAGCGCTCTGTTGTTTGGCGCGAGGCACAGAGCAAGAAGGCGTCGTATGTGTCGCAAGTAAGCCCTGTGTTTTGTCGCAAGTAAGCCCAAAACGCAAGCAGGCCAGACACAACACAGTGTCTGGCCTGCTGTTCTATCTGGTGCCCCCGGACGGATTCGAACCGCCGACACCAGGTTTAGGAAACCTGTGCTCTATCCCCTGAGCTACGAGGGCGTGCGTGAGTCATTCTAGCATCTTAGCTGCTCCGGCGCTACGAGCTCGCAGAAATCCCGCGCAGATGGGGGTCGCGCCCCGCCTCGGGCATCTCTCCGCGATACGGGACAAACTCCGGGTCCGGCCGCAGGTAACGCTTGTCGATCTTGGCAAGATACGTGATGGGGAATCCGTCCATGCCATGGATGAGCGTGCAGCGTGCCTCCATGACGGCCGAGAGGAGCAGCAGTGCCTCGCGCACGTCAAAGCCGTGCTCGTCGACCATCAGGCGGAGCAGCTCGTTGATGCAGGCGGCGTGGGCCTCCTCCATCCCTGGCAACGCGGCCAGCGCCATGAGGTAGCGCTCGTCCTCCAGCTTTATCCAGCGGCCGCGCCTATCCTCGTGCAAGACCTCCACCATCAGCTCGACCTCGCCCGCGCACTCCAGCGCCGTATGGCAGATCTCGCCGTCGCCCATCACGGCGTGCAGATCGCCCACGTGCAGCAGCGCGCCCTCCACAAAGACGGGCAGGTAGATAGTGGTTCCCGCGCTTACCTCCTGGCAATCCATGTTGCCGCCATGAAGCCCTGCCAGCATGTTGGAGACCGGCTCGTCCGCGGGAGCCGTCCCCAGCGTGCCAATCATGGGCGCCACAGGAATCTGCAGCTCGTCCGACCACTGGCACATGCCATCCACCACGGGCACGGTCTTGGTGACCACATCCCAGTCGTTGGGCCAGAGCTTGCGCGACAGGGGGTGCCGCCAGCCGGCAAAGCCCATGTACGAAAGCGCGGCGGGCCGCACGTCGCGGATGTGCACGGCAAGGGTGTCTCCGGGACGCGCGCCATCAATCGCCACGACCGTCGTCAGGTTGGGCCCGCGCGACTTGGACGGGTCCCACTGGTCGTCTGCGTCGTTCAGCCAGTCGCCACCCGTGAGCTGAGTCTTCACGCGAAAGACCTCGCCCGGCGCAACCGTGATGGCGGGCTCGTTGTCGCGCGAATGCTGGTTGTACAGACGCTCAATCCCTGCAACCTGCATGAAACCCCCTACCCCAAAGCCGTCCCTGACGACCTCAGTGTAGGGGATTGTGCATGCTCTGCGAAGGGCAGGACGAGTGCGTTACTCCTCGGCATCCTCGCGAATCAGCTGCTCGAGCTTCTTCCTGGTCATGCCCTTGACCTCGGCGTCAACGCGCTTGCGGATAGGGCGCGCCTTGACCAGGTCGTAGATGAAGGCGCCGATGATGCAGACGTAGGCCGTGACCAGGGTCACCATGGCGGCAACGACGAGCCTGGAGGCAAGCGCGGTGTCCACGTTCTCCACGCGGTTGAGGTAGGCGTTCACGCCAAACGAGAAGATCGTGAGCACGAGTCCGGTGCCCAGCAGCACCCACCACACCTTCTGCGTCTTCTTGTACTCGGGGTCGTCCTTGAGGATGATGTTTGCGACGGTGACGCGGCGGTCATCGCTGGCTTGGCGCGCGGCGCGGTCGGCCTTGCGCTCCTCCTTGGTCATCTCGCTGGCCTTCTTGCCCGAGCGGCCCTCCTTGGCATCCTCGACGGAGACCACGCGGACCGACGAGGCGGCGGCCGTCACCGGCTTGGCGCGGGCGGTCGAACGCTTGGAGAAGCCCACGGACTCCTCCTGCTGGGCGCCGTCGGCATCTTTCTTCTCCTTGCCGCCAAAGACGCTTCCGGCCTCCTGGGCCTCGCGCTTTGCGGCCTCAATGGTGTCGCGCAGTGACATTTACTGCTCCTTCATGGGGGTGAACTCGGTTCCGGTAATGATCTGGAAGGCCTCCTCGTAGCGCGCGGAGGTTCCGGCGATGACGTCAGCCGGCAGGTGCGGCGGCTCGCCCGTCATGTCCCAGTTGGCCTTGAGCCAGTCGCGCACGTACTGCTTGTCGTAGCTGGGCTGGACGTGGCCCTCGGTGTACTCGTCCGCGGGCCAGAAGCGGCTGGAGTCGGGCGTCAGGCACTCGTCGATGAGGGTCAGCTGCCCGTCGATCAGGCCAAACTCAAACTTGGTGTCCGCGATGATGATTCCGCGCGTGAGGGCGTACTCGGCCGCGGCGTTGTAGATCTTGAGCGAGGCGTCGCGCAGCTGCTCCGCCATGTCCTGGCCCACGATCTCGGCGCAGCGCTCAAAGGAGATGTTCTCGTCGTGATCGCCCAGCTCGGCCTTGGTGGACGGGGTGAAGATGGCCTCGGGGATCTTGCTTGCCTCGGTCAGGCCGTCCGGCAGCTTGATGCCGCAGACCGTGCCATCCTGGTCGTAGGTCTTCTTGCCCGAACCGGTCAGGTAGCCGCGCACGATGCACTCGATGGGTAGGGGCTGCGCCTTCTTGACGAGCATGGAGCGGCCGGTCAGGTAGTCCGCGTACTGGCGGTACTCCTCGGGGTAGTCCGCCACGTCCATCGAGATGAGGTGGTTGGGCATGAGGTCGGCAAAGCGCTCAAACCAGAACTGGGAGATGCGCGTCAGGATCTCGCCCTTGTGCGGGATCTCGTCCGGAAGGATGAAGTCGAACGCGCTGATGCGGTCGGACGCGACCATCAGCAGGCTGTCACCGCAATCGTAGATGTCACGGACCTTGCCGTGGCTGTCGGGCCTGATCTCCATCTGGGCCATGAGTCCTCCTTATGCGAAATGTGCAACTGATACATTGTAGCAGGTGAAGCTGATACGTAGGGGTCCCACCCTTTCGTATCGCCGATACGAAAGGGTGGGACCCCTACGTATCAGCCTTCCTGGATGGCCTGCGAGATCTTCCGGCGACCCTGGTCCTGCGGGAAGCGGATGCTGAAGAGCGTCCCCTTGCCCAGCTCGGACTCCACGGTGATGGTGCCGTTGTGCTGGTCGACGATCTCCTTGGTGATCGCGAGGCCCACGCCCAGGCCGCCCGACACGCGCTCGCGGCTTGCGTCGGAGCGCCAGAAGCGCGAGAAGATGCGCGAGATGTCTTCCTTGGCGATGCCCATGCCCGTGTCCTGCACCATAACGACGACCTCCGGCCGCTCATAGGCAAGCGTCACGAGCACCCAACCACCCGAGGAGGTGTAGCGCATCGCGTTGGACATGAGGTTCACGATGGCCTCGCGGATGAGGTCCGGGTCCACGTCGGCGTAGAGCTCCTCGCGCGGGGTCTCGTTGGCAAAGCGCAGGTGGAGGCCCTTCTCGTGGAACAGCTGGTGCTGCGAGCTCACCAGGCTGCGCACCAGGTAGACCATGTCGGTGCGCTCGAACTTGAGGCTGCCCTTGCCGTTTTCGATGCGCGAGAGGTGCAGCATCGCGTCGACCAGGCGCGAGAGACGCCGCGTCTCGGAGGCAACCGTCTCCAGGTGCTCGTCGTCTGCGGGAAGCACGCCGTCCTGCATGGCCTCGACCGTCACGAGCATGGCCATGAGCGGCGTGCGCAGCTCGTGTGCCACGTCGGAGGTCAGGCGGTGCTCGATCTTGATGTCGTGCTCGAGCGTGGTGGCCATGGAGTCAAACGTCTCCCCCAGCTGGCCGATCTCGTCGTCGCCCGTAAGGTTGGTGCGCGCCGTGAGGTCACCGCTCCTGATCTGCGCCGCCGTGGAGGTGATGATCTTGATGGGCCGCGCCAGCGAGCGCGACGTGAAGTAGCCGATGACGCAGGCAAACAGCACCGAGACCATCGCCGCCATGAAGATGGCGGAGTAGGAGTTCTGCCTGAAGGCCGCGTCGCTCTTGGTGAGAAGCGCGTCCGAGCCAAAGGCCCACAGGCGCACCTCGCCCACCTTTTTCCCGTCGGAGGTGATGACCTCGGCCGTCACCACCGAATCTGGGTCGTCCACGATCTTTTGGTCGGAGACCGGGGTTCCCCCCGTGTGGCCCGAGCGGCGCGAAAGCGCCCAGGTGTCGTCGTAGATGACTTCGCCCGTCTCGTCCACGACCTGCACGCCCACGTCGGTCGAGGCCGCGGAGGCCGAGGTCGCGTAGGTCAGAACGCGGCGGTTCCATTCCTCTTGGGTCTCGTACTGGCGCGCGAGCACGTCTGCCGTCGAGTCGGCCAGGCGCTGCATGTTGTCGCGCGTGTAGCTTTGGAACTGCCCCTCCCACGTGATGGCAAGCATGACGGACAGCAGGACGGCCGTCATGGCCGCGGTCAGGGCAAAGAAGAAGGTCAGCCGCGCGCGAAAGGTCTGCGTCGCGTGGCTTCTGACCTCGGGGCGCATCGTGTTGTACGACCCCTTGGAAGAATCGCCCCCGTCAAGGGACGAGGGCGATCCGCTTTGTGTCAGGACGTCGTCTGCCACCGTTACTTGGCAGCGTCAGCCGACTTGTTGGCCGCCTCAAAGCGGTAGCCAACGCCGTGCACGGTGTAGAGCCAGGTGGGGTTGCGCGGGTCATCGCCGAGCTTGGCACGCAGGTTCTTGACGTGGGAGTCGATGGTGCGCTCGTAGCCCTCGAAGTCGTAGCCCAGCACCTTCTCGACCAGCTCCATGCGCGTGTACACGCGGCCCGGATAGCGGGCGAGGGTGGTCAGCAGCTTGAACTCGGATGCCGTGAGGTCGACCTCCTTGCCCTCGACCGTGACCTTGTGGCCCGAGATATCGATGGTGAGGTCGCCAAAGTCGAGCACCTCAAGGGCGGGCTCGCTCTCGGTGTGGGCGCGACGCAGCAGGGCGCGCACGCGAGCGACTAGCTCGCGCGGGGAGAACGGCTTAATGAGGTAGTCGTCAGCACCCAGCTCGAGGCCGATGATGCGGTCCTCGACCTCGCCCTTGGCGGTCAGCATGATGATGGGCACGTTGGACGTCTCGCGAACGGCGCGGCACACGCGCTCGCCCGACAGCTTGGGCAGCATGAGGTCCAAGATGATGAGGTCAAACGAGTGCTTCTCGAACTCCTCGAGGGCGCTCTGGCCGTCGCCCACGCCACGCACCATGTAGCCCTCGCGCTCCAAATAGGCGGCAACGGCGTCACGAATGGTCTTCTCGTCCTCGACTAAAAGGATCCTCTTCTCTTCTGAAGCCATGGGCAGCCTCCTTAACCTCGTGGCTTTGTAAATCTCTGCCTGTATGCGGCAGATGCATAATTCACGAACCTACATCACATTTTAGCGCAGAACGGTGCTCCTGGCACGCCTTTTAGAGTGCAAATGCACGGACGAGCACGGAAGCGGGGTAGCCCGTGTCAACATC
>CADBRX010000015.1 GCA_902797175.1 uncultured Coriobacteriaceae bacterium
CAGCGACGATGTCAAGCTCGTGGAAGAGAAGCCTGACGGCTTTGGCGGCACCATCAAGGTCTGGTACTGCAACAAGTGCGGCCACACCTGGGTCGAGAAGTAGCGAAACGTGATATGCAGGGGTGGGACCCTTTCGTATCGCACGATACGAAAGGGTCCCACCCCTGCGTATCAGCTTGGGATGTTGGGGCTCTCCCCCTAGAAGTTCATGCCGTTCCATCCGAAGTTTGCCGACTCGCCGTACTTGATGTAGATGCGCGCCGGGTCAACGCCCAGCTCCCGCTGCAATGCATCGCAGATAACCGGCGTCATCTGCTGCCAGGCCGAACGGCTGACGGCCTCGCGCGCAAACACGTCAACCGTGACGTAGGCCACGGGCGCGTCGTCGGTCCCGCCGTGGTAAGAGGGCACGTTCTCGTCAAAGAGGCACATCAGCCACTGCTCGCTCTTGCCAGGGACCGCCTCGATGGCCTTGCCGTAGGTGGTCTTCAGGCTCTCGCGCGCCGCTACGGGGATGGGTGTGGACGAGTAGGTGTGAATAACGGGCATCTTGGCTCCTTTCATGTGAATGGCCTATAGGGCGAGGATAGCAAAACGGCCGCCAGGTACGCCCCGGCGGCCGTTGGTCCAGGCTTTCCGAGTCTTAAAGCCTAGATGTCAAGGGAGAGGTAGCGCTCGCCCGTGTCCGGCAGGATCGCCACGATCGTCTTGCCCGCATAGTCGCCCGTCGCATCGAGCGCAAGCGCGGCGGCAACGGCCGCGCCAGACGAGATGCCCACCAAGACGCCCAGCTCGGCGGCGAGGCGCTTCTTGATGGCCACGGCGTCGTCGGAGGCAACGGTCACGACCTTGTCGATGACGGACGCATCGTAGGTCTTGGGAACAAACCCCGCGCCGATGCCCTGGATGCGATGCTTGCCAGGTGCCCCGCCCGAAAGTACGGGGGACTCCGCGGGCTCGACTGCCACAGCCTGCGCTGTTGCCTTGTGCTCCTTCAGGAAACGGCCAGCACCAGAAACCGTTCCGCCCGTGCCGACACCAGCGACCAGAACGTCAACCGCACCCTCGGTGGCATCCCAGATCTCGGGGCCCGTGGTCTCGTAGTGGGCGCGCGGGTTGGCGGGGTTCACAAACTGGCCCGCGATGATGGAGCCGGGAATTTCTGCCGCAAGCTCGTCCGCCTTGGCAACGGCGCCGCTCATGCCCTCGGCTCCTGGCGTGAGCACGATCTCTGCCCCATAGGAGGCCGCCAGGCGACGACGCTCCACGCTCATGGTGTCCGGCATGACCAAGATCATGCGATACCCACGGGCGGCGGCGAGCATTGCCAAGCCAACCCCCGTGTTTCCCGACGTGGGCTCGATGACGGTCCCGCCTGCCGAGAGGCGGCCCTCGGCCTCTGCCGCGTCAAGCATGGCTCGGGCGATGCGGTCCTTGACGGAGCCGCCCGGGTTGGTCGCCTCGTACTTGCCCAGAATGCGGGCTCCGCCTGTTCCCAGTGCCGACAGGTCGACGAGCGGGGTCTTGCCGATGAGTGCCTCTACCTTGGTTGCGTACTGCATGTGTCTCTCCTTTGGTTCCTGTTTCAGCTGACTATGTCGATGCCGTAGGTTGCAATAAAAAAGCCCCTTGAGGGGCCGCGGCATGCAGCCCACCGCAGGGCTGCCGTTTGCTTTTGTCGACTTGGTCTATGCGCGACGTGCAGGCGACAGCCATGCGTTGTGGCAACACATCTGACAACACATTGCGGTCGCGAAGGTGAACACGGGCGCTCCTTAAATCCTAGTGGATGACTTGGTTATTGGTAGGATACGGCTCCGCGCGCCATGGGTCAACGGAATATTCAACCTGTAACAAAAAACCAGCCGATACGGAAGGGTCCCACCCCTTCGTATCACGTGATACGAAGGGGTGGGACCCTTCCGTATCGGTCTCGGGTCTGGGTCATTCAGCGCCGATGGCGCGACGCAGGGCGTGCGCGGTCGCGATCCTGGTCTCGAGCGGGTCGATCACGTTGTTCTCGTCCGCCATGCCAAAGATGCCGCGGCCCACCATGACGATCTCGGGATTGAGCTTCATGACCTCAGCGATGTTCTCCTGGTTGATGCCCGTGCCGATGGCCAGCCCGGCATGGATGAGGTTGCGCTTGACGGCCGCCGC
>CADBRX010000016.1 GCA_902797175.1 uncultured Coriobacteriaceae bacterium
CATTCCCGCAGCAGGTCTTGGAACTCGTTTCTTGCCGGCTACCAAGAGCATGCCCAAGGAGCTGCTCCCCGTGCTCAACAAGCCCGTCATCCAGTATGTGGTCGAAGAGGCCCTCGAGCCGGAAGGCGTCGACGAGGTCGTGATCGTCAACTCGCACGAGAAGCCCCAGATCAACGAATACTTTGAGGTTGACGAGGGGTTCGAGGCAATGCTGCGCTCGCGCGGCAAGAACGCGGAGGCAGATGCGGTCCACGCCGCGGCAAGCCTTCCCGTCACCTTTGCCTATCAGGATGACCCCAAGGGGCTCGGCCATGCCGTGCTCTGCGCCGCTGACTGCGTTGATGACGATCCCTTCTTCATCCTCCTGGGAGACTACTTCGTACCTGATCGTCAGATGTGCGTCAACATGGCCAAGGTCTCCAAGGAGCACGGCGGGTGCTCGGTCATCGCGGTGGCACCCGTTCCTGCAGACCAGGTCAGCCGCTACGGAATCATTGCAGGGGAGTGCGTCGGCTCGCTTGATGGCATGGACGCCACCGGTGAGGAAGAGGGCGCCGTCTGGAAGGTGACGGGTCTTGTCGAGAAGCCCGCGCCCGAGGACGCCCCCTCCCATCTCTTCATTGTCGGCCGCTACCTGTTGACTCCGCGCATCATGGAGCTCCTCCGCACGCAGGGGCCGGGAGCGGGAGGCGAGATCCAGCTCACGGATGCCATGGAGCGCCTGCTGGAGGAGGAAGAGATGTATGCGGTCGTGGTCGATCCCCTCGAGGGGTGCGACACCGGCATGCCTGCCGCTTGGGCCGCCACGAATGCGCGCCTGGCTCTAGCCGACCCCAAACAGGTTCCTGCATTCAAGGAGGCGCTGGGCAACGCCACGCTCTAACGGGGTGCGAAGAGATGCGCATCATCCATCTGGGGGCAAACGGGTGGCTTGCGCGCTTTGACGACGGGTTTGACGACGAAAACGTCGTCCGCGTTGCCGACGCGCTGGGCCTTCTGTGGGCAGACGCCCATCCGGGAGCGACCATCTTGGTCGGCCGTGACGCACGCTTTCGCGCCGCGCACTTCGCGCGCCTCGTGGGTCAGGTCATCGCCTCGTATGGCCTTCGCGTGAAGGTCTCCTCAGGGCCTTGCCCCACACCGGCACTGGGATGGTGCGCAGCGCGTGACGGCGAATGCGTGGGCGCGGTCATGCTTACCGCGTCCGAAAGCTCGTGCGAATATGGCGGAATCCTCGTGCGTGGAGCAGATGGGGGCCCGCTGTCCACGGCGTTTCTCGCGGCCGTCGATAGGACCATCCCCTCGCATGTCACGGAGGACCGTGGGTCGATCGAGATGGCCGACTTCGTCTCTCCTTACATAGAGGGGTTGCTGAACGAGCTTGACGTCGAAGCCATCCGCGCGGCGGGGATGAAGGTCGTGGCCGACCCCATGTATGGTGGCGGCATCACCACGATGGGGCCGCTCCTGGAGCGCTTGGGCTGCAAGGTGTCGCTGCTTCATGCGGAGGAGTCCCACGACTTTGTGGGCATCCACCCAGATCCCTCGGAGCCTTGGGTTGACAAGTGCGAGCGACGCGTGGTGGATACCGGTTCTGCCTGCGGCATCGTGCTTGACGGCGATGGTGACCGTGCCGCGCTCATTGACGAGCATGGGCGCTTGGTGGGGCCACAGGTCCTTGTTCCGCTTGTCATGCGCTGCCTGAGCATGGGCAGGGGGTCTACGGGTCGCGTCGTCGTCACGACCGCGACGACGGAGCGCGCGTCGCGCCAGGCCGACCTGCTTGACATGCCCCTGACGGTGGTGCCCGTGGGCTTTGAGCGAAGCTACGAAGAGGTGCTCGAGGGAGACGTCCTCATGGCATCCGAGGAATATGGCGGCATCTGTGTGCCCTCGCACCTGGCGGAAAGAGACGGAATCTTCGTCTGCCTGATCGTGCTTGAGCAGATGGCAAGGAGCGGGCACGCGCTATCCGAACTTGTCGGACACATGAGCGAAGAGGTCGGGCACATGGAGTATGCCCGCAAGGACCTCAGGCTCGATGGGGGAGATCTACAGACGCTCAGAAACCTGCTGCCTGGGATGAATCCCAAGACCGTGGCGGGAATGACCCCAGAGCGCGTGAGCCACCTGGATGGGCTCAGGATGCACTTTGGCGATGGGGCATGGGTGCTGCTGCGCGTGTCTCGCACGCAGCCCGTCGCGAGGGTCTATGCGGAGGCGCCGACCTATAAAGAGTGCGAATCGTTGCTTAAGGAGGCGTGCAAGTTCGCAAAGGACCCAAGCTGACCTGCGGAAACAGAAATCTGGGTCCTCAAAATGTGTGCACATTGTGGAGCCTCGCCGCGACGGCCCAAAACGCCGCGCGGGAGCGTAATATATCTCCTTGCGCACGCCCGACCGGGCG
>CADBRX010000017.1 GCA_902797175.1 uncultured Coriobacteriaceae bacterium
CATCGGCACCAACGACCTCATCGGCTACACCATGTGCGCCGACCGTGGCCAGGACAAGGTCGCCTACCTCTACAACCCGTATCAGCCCGCAGTCCTGCGTTCGCTGCAGCGCATTATCTCCGAGGGCAACAAGGCTGGCATCATGGTCGGCATGTGCGGCGAGGCCGCTGCCGATCCTCTGTTCATCCCGGTCCTCATCGGCTTTGGTCTGGACGAGTTCTCCGTGTCCGCTCCGTCCATCCTCAAAGCCCGCCGCATCATCTCCCAGTGGACCAAGGAAGAGGCTGACGCCCTCGTCGAGAAGATCATGCAGTTCAAGACCGACGCTGAGGTCAAGGCTGCCCTTCAGGCTGCTGCCAAGTAGTCTTCGCTTTGCTCGATGCGAAGGGAGGGGATCTTTTGGATCCCCTCCCTTTTTGTGTCTGGACACCTTGTTGAGCGCGGCAGGTGGGAGCGCCCCCCAAGAAAAGCTACCCTACCACTGACAGGTTGCCGGAACGATGACGTTGAGCGCCTGCGGAACAATGCGCATCTCAAAGTGGTTGCCTAGGCACTCCTCGCCGTCAATCTGGCAGGGACAGGCTCTCTCGGTGAAATCCACACTCACGGTCCGGGCGTCCCGCAGCCTGACCACGCGCGAATGCGTGTGCCTTCCCAGCCTTGCCAGGGCAAGCAGGAAGAGCAAGCGGGGGACCGAAGGCTTCTTCACGTTGAAGCACAGCTCGAGCTTGCCGTCGTTGGGCGTGGCTGCGGGGCAGATCCTGAAGCCCCCGCCATACGTTGGCCCGTTCTGTATGGTGAACACGAGCGTGTTCAGGTCGAGGGGCTCCTCGCCGTCGATGATTGCCCGGCAGGGATATCCTGCCGACCCGGCGGCAACGACCTTTATGCTCGAGGTGAGGAAGAGGGCCGACCCCTCCGTGTTCGTGCCCTCGGCCCGTCGCCTGGTCGTGTCTATGGCGATGGCGGCGTCGATGCCAAAGGAAAGCGTCTCCATGAAGTAGGTCCCAGGAGAGCCGGGTACGGGCCCCTCGGGCGTAAGATCGCTTGAGACAAGGCCGAGGTCAATGGTTCTGGTAGACGATCCAAGCAGCTCCGCGAGCGCGGCGTCGGGGTTGTTGAACGTCATTCCGAGCGTGCGCGCAAAGTCGTTGCCCGATCCCATGGGAATGATTCCCAGGCGCGGCCGGCGCTCCTTCTCGATGGCCATGAGCCCGTTGACCACCTCGTGGATGACGCCGTCTCCGCCAAGCGCGATGACCGTGTCCCTGTCCGATGCCTGGGAGGCAATCCTTACGGCATCGAGGGGCTCCTTCGTGAGGACGAGCTCGAATGACTCGGTTGCGTTTTCGTAGGACTCGAAGAAACGTTTCACGCGCGCTGCCGCAGCGGCACCCTTCCCGCTGTGCGATGCGGGATTGGCGATGACGAGGGTGCTTCCGAGGCCTTGCGATGGCATAGTGGTTCCTTTCTTCAGTGCTTGAAACAAAAGTATATGGCAAGCACGGGCGCCCTCCTTGACGCTCGCGGTGGGCGGTTGTCGTGCGGTACAATTTGTCTGACGTAGTTGCTCAGCTCGTGCTTTGTTTTCTTTTCTGATTGGAGAACGTGATGGATAAAGGCCTGGCAGCCCTTCGAAACGGCAGCGACATACGCGGGGTCGCCCTCGAGGGCATTGAGGGTGAGGAAGTCAACCTTACGTCCGATGCGGTGAGGCTGCTCGCACGCGGCTTTCTGCGCTGGGCCTCGCAGCGCCTCTCTCGCCCGGTCGAGACGCTCACGATTGCCGTGGGGCGAGACTCACGTCTTTCCGGACCCGCCATTGTCGAGGTCCTGACCAACGAGTTGGTCCAGCATGGCGCACGCGTGCTTGACTGCGGGCTTGCCACGACTCCGGCCATGTTCATGAGCTGCGTGTTTGAGGAGGTGTCAGCCGACGCTTCCGTCATGGTCACCGCGAGCCACCTTCCCTGGAATCGCAACGGGCTCAAGTTCTTTACGGCTGACGGGGGAGTGGAGAGCTCCGACATCGTCGCCATCACCGAGCTTGCCGAGTCCGACGAGCCTCTGCTCCCCGAGGCCGAAGGGTCGGTCGAGAAGGTTGACCTCATCGACCTCTATGCTGCCCACCTGCGCACCCTCATCTGCGATCAGCTGGGCGAGGTCGACCCGCTGGCGGGGCTGTCCGTCGTCGTGGACGCGGGGAACGGGGCGGGAGGCTTCTATGCCACGCAGGTGCTCGAGCCCTTGGGGGCGGACGTCTCTGCCAGCCAGTTCCTCGAGCCCGACGGGACCTTCCCCAACCACATTCCCAACCCGGAAAACAAGGATGCCATGGCCTCGATCACCTCTGCCGTCAGGGAGGCCGATGCGGACCTGGGCATCATCTTCGACACGGACGTTGACCGCTCGTCTGCCGTTGACGAGCATGCGCGCGAGATCAACCGCAACTCCATCGTCGCGCTTGCCGCGGTGTTGGTCGCCCAGGACCACCCGGGAACTACCGTCGTCACGGACTCCGTCACGAGCGACGAGCTCACGAGCTACCTGGAGGGCGTCCTTGGGCTTCACCACCTGCGCTACAAGCGCGGCTACCGTAACGTCATCAACAAGATGGTCGAGCTCAACCAGGAAGGCGTCGACTGCCACCTTGCCATCGAGACCTCGGGTCACGCCGCATACCTGGACAACTACTCGCTCGACGACGGGGCGTACCTCGGGACCCTCATCGTGTGCGCCGCAGCTCGTCTGAAGCGCGAGGGCAAGGGCATCTCGGAGCTCATCGCAGAGCTGAGGGAGCCTGCGGAGTCGCGCGAGGTCCGCATGCGCATCACGGAGGACGAGTTCCGCGCGAAGGGTACCGAGGTGCTGGCGAAGTGCGAGGCATGGGTGGATGAGCGCGCTCAGGACGTGGCGGGGGACGACGTCGTCGTGACGCTCGCAAGGCCCAACTACGAGGGCGTGCGTGCCAACTTTGACGGTGCCGTCAAGGGCTGGTTCCTGCTGCGCATGTCGCTGCACGACCCCATCTTGCCCCTCAACATCGAGTCGTCGAACCCGGGTGGCGTTGAAAGGATCAGCGCGGTGCTCCGCTCGTTCTTCTCGGGTATCGAGGGAGTTGACTCTTCCGCTCTGTAGCGTGAGCTGCTCTGAGACCAAAGCGGTCGCCCATGCGTATAAGCAATAGCAAGTGGATGCACGCATGACCGCGTCGCTCAATAAGTGGCGGCTAGAGTGAAAGGAAGACCACAATGGGAGTCTTTTCAAACGTTCATCGTTTCAGGGAGGCCGGAGAGGCTGCCAACGTGAACAACGTCGAGCGGTTTGGCGAGCCGGTCCGTTCGCTGTTCACCTCCACTGAGGTCTTCACCCTCCACCACAAGATCGAGATCACCGATGCCAACGAGAACATGGTCTATCGCGCCCAGACCAAGTTCCCCTCGCTCCATGACAAGACGACTATCATTGACGCTAGGGGCAACGAAGTCGCGTACATAGAGCGGAAGGTCTTCTCCATGCACGGGCGCCACTTTGTCACCATGGCCGATGGGACGGACTTCGAGATTTCGAATGAGCTCTTCCACCTGGTCAAGGACGTCATAAACATCGAAGGTCTTGGCTGGCAGCTGAGGGGCAACATCCTTGCCCTCAACTTCGGGCTCTATGACGAGAACGAAAATATCATTGCTGTCGTCGCGCAGAAGATGTTCTCCGTTCACGACAAGTATTGCGTTGACATCTACAAGCCGGAGTATGAGAAGGAGGTCGTCGCGATTCTGGTGACGCTCCAGCACATGATCAGGGACAGGCAGGCTGCTTCAGGTGCTGTCGGATCGTCTAGCAGCGCGGATTAGGCGGTCAGCTTTACAATCCCCGATGGGCAAGACTCAGGCCAGAGCACGTTTGCTCTGGCCTGTTGTTTTACTGGTCGGGGCGACTGGATTCGAACCAGCGACCCTCTGCTCCCAAAGCAGATGCGCTACCAAGCTGCGCCACGCCCCGAATGTGCGCTACCCAGTATAGCCGAAAGAATCGTTCGCTGCACCGTTTCTGGTGACAAGTAGACGACTGGGGTCCTAGATGAGCCCGTAGTGGGACAGCGCGTTCTTGATGCCGTCCTTGTCGATGTCGGTGGTCACGAACTCCGCCGCCACCTTGACCTCGTCAACGGCATTGCCCATGGCGACGCCGTGGCCCGCGGCCCTAATCATGGAGAGGTCGTTGATGCCGTCGCCAAAGGCAAAGGTGTCCTCGATTGCCATGCCGAGAGCTTCTGCCACGCCGCGGACGGCGTCACCCTTGTCGCAGCCCACAACCGTGACGTCTGCGCTGGGGTGCGGGCCGTGCGGGTTGACGAGGCAGGCATTGCCCAGCGCTGCGGCAATGCGCTCGCGATGTGCGGCATCCTTGAAGTAGATGTCAAAGTTGAAGGCGTGGATGGTCTGCGGGTCGACTCCGTCTTTGAGCATGCCTGGGTCCCACACGCTTTCGGCGATGGCGCGATACGCCTCGTTACCGCCGTAATAGCCACACCACTCCTCGAGAAAGGCGTAGCCAGAGCCCTCCGCGTCAAGCGCCTGAACAAAGGTGCTGATCTGCTTTGCGGTGAGCGCGCGATCGTGGAGCTTCTGGTCTCCCATGAAGGCTAGGCGGCCGTTGTTGCAGACAAACCCATCGGCATACGTGCCAAAGTGCTTCTCGGCATAGGCGCGGGGACGCCCCGTGCAGATGAAGACACGATGGGCGTTTGCACGCATCCGGGCTATTGCCTCCTCGGCGCTCTTGGGGACGTCGTGGCCGATGGCCAAGGTGCCGTCAATGTCGAAGAATGCGATGCTCATGGGCTCTCCTTGTGTGATGTGACTACTGGTATGACAACATCATAGCCTGTGGAGATGTCAGTCCGGGACGAAAGTGTCCCAAGCGTCCCTGGCAGTGACGGTTTGGGACACTTTGGGCAGGGGAGAAGTCCCAAGCGTCCCCGCCCGTGACGGTTTGGGACACTTTGGGCCGGGGAGAAGTCCCAAGCGTCCCCGTCCGTGACGGTTTGGGACACTTGCACGCCCTCAGTCGTCCCAAGCGTCCCCGGCAGTGACGGTTTGGGACACTTTGGGCAGGGGAGAAGTCCCAAGCGTCCCCGGCGGTGACGGTTTGGGACACTTGCACGCCCTCAGTCATCCCAAGTGTCCCCGCCAGTGACAGATTGGGACAATCACAGATGAAAAGAGCCCCATAGCTGGGGCTCGTTGGAATCATGGAGCGGGTGACGGGAATCGCCGCGTTGCCTCCGGCAACGCTCGACGGCTACGCGCCTGCCGGCGCTCCGCCCGGCACATGCCGCTGGCATGTGCCGCCCTTGCGGGTTCGATTCCCCGCGATGCTCCCAGACATGAAAAGAGCCCCATAGTTGGGGCTCGTGGAAATCATGGAGCGGGTGACGGGAATCGAACCCGCGTGGTCAGCTTGGAAGGCTGAAGTTCTACCATTGAACTACACCCGCATGTGAATTGCGAATGTTTACTTTAGCACAGTTGTCGACAGATTTCAGGCGACAAGCAATAATGCGCCATCTTTGAGTGTTTTGAGTTGAGGAGTTCAAATGGCGGGCTAATGGGTATTACAGAAAAATGCAACGGCCCTGAGATGCCGTCATCGCTTGGCCGTACCAAGAGTTACCTGTTACCTAGCGAGCAAGGGAGAACACCATCATGAAGGTATCCAAGATTGCATCCGTGGCAGCTGCCTCGCTGCTTGCCTTTACGCTCATGGCGTGCAGCGGAGGTTCGTCCTCCTACGCGCAGTACAGCCTCGATGCCGTCTCGGGTGTCAAGGTCGAGGCGGAGAATGCCGACTCCGACAACGAGGCAACCTCGGAGGGAGCGATCGAGGTCAAGGAGGGTGACGTCATCGTCATCAGCCCGGTTACGGATAAGGGCAGCTTCCACCTGACCATCACCTCCGATGCCGACAAGTCCGTCATCTATGACGAGGACGTCGAGGGCAGGGTGCTGTACACCATAGAGGCCAAGCCGGGGACCTACACCGTCACGACCAACGGCAACAACGTCACGGGCTGGATGACCGTCTTTGCCCAGAGCCAGGACGAGCTCGCTGCCCGGGATGCGTCTCTTGACGAGGCGCTCGAGGAAGCAGAGCCCGATGCCCAGGCAACCGAGGACGCTGGCAAGTAGGCTGTCGGATCGCAAGTTTTTGACATGCTGTGGGAAGGGGGCTTCGTGCCCCCTTCCTTTTTATGCAGCGGCTTCCTTTACGCAAGCTGTCCTTCCGCCAGCTCGCTTGAGGTGTTTAAAAAACATGCGCTTCGCGTAACCAGTGGATTTCGATTCGTTCACAGTTAATTTCTAAGCGCGGCAAAGTCCGAGACTCGCGCTATTCTTTCTCCGTCAGTTGTAAGGCCGTGCGGCTATGATGCTGAAAGGAGACATCATGACGTATTCTGAGCGAGTGCTTGCCGACCTCAAGGAGCGCTATCCCGAGCAGCCCCAGTTCATCCAGGCTGCGACCGAGGTCCTCGAGACCATCCAGCCTGCGCTTGACGCGCACCCCGAGTATGAGGAGGCAGCCCTTCTCGAGCGCCTCGTCGAGCCCGAGCGCGTCATCATCTTCCGTGTTCCCTGGATCGATGACGAGGGCAAGGTCCAGGTCAACCGTGGCTACCGCGTGCAGTTCAACTCCGCCATCGGTCCCTACAAGGGTGGCCTGCGCTTCAACCCGACCGTCACGCTGGGCATGCTGAAGTTCCTGGGCTTCGAGCAGACCTTCAAGAACTCCCTCACCACGCTCCCCATGGGCGGCGGCAAGGGCGGCGCGGACTTCGACCCCAAGGGCAAGTCCAACAACGAGATCATGCGCTTCTGCCAGTCCTTC
>CADBRX010000018.1 GCA_902797175.1 uncultured Coriobacteriaceae bacterium
CGACGTCCTCCGTCCCCTGTCGCTCGCTGCTGCGAAAGTGGTTTGCCACAAGAGCTCCTTTTCTTCGTCTAGGCGATGCTGACAGATAGATGGTATTTTACCAGTTGGCGCGCCCTGCCCCCATAACTGGGCAGAACGCACACAACACCGAACGTAGCTGAAAGAAGTCCCACGAAAAGGTGACGCGGACCGCGGGCTAGCTGCGCCCCACGGCCCAGCGGTGGTATCCCACGATGAACTTGTCGAGGTCGCCATCGGAGAGGACCGAGTCGACGTTGCCCGTCTCGACATCGGTTCTGAGGTCCTTCACCATCTGATAGGGATAGAGGACGTAGCTTCTGATCTGGTTGCCCCACGATATGTCGTGCTTTGGGCCCCTCAGCTCGTCCATTTCTGCCGCACGACGCTCGAGCTCCATCTCGTAGAGCTTCGAGCGCAACACGTTCATGGCAAAGGCCTTGTTCTGGAGCTGGCTTCGCTCGTTCTGGCAGGTCACCACGATGCCCGTGGGAAGATGGGTGATGCGCACGGCCGAATCGGTCGTGTTGACTCCCTGGCCACCATGCCCGTGGCTGTGGAACACGTCGATGCGCAGGTCGTCGGGATTGATGTCGACCTCGATGTCGTCGGGCAGCACCGGGAGCACCTCCACGCCGGCAAAGGTCGTCTGACGGCGCTTTTTGGCGTCGGTGGGAGAGATGCGCACCAGGCGGTGCACCCCCTGCTCGGCACGGAGCATACCGTAGGCATTATGGCCGGACACCGTGAACATGGCGCGGTCGAGGCCGATGGCCTCCCCCGCGGGAGCGTCGTTGACCGTCACCTTCCAGCCGCGGCGCGCGCAGTATGCCTGGTACATGCGAAAGAGCATCGAGCACCAGTCCTGCGCCTCCAGACCGCCCTGTCCGGGCGTGATCGTGACGATGGCGTCACCGTGGTCAAGCTCGTCGCTAAACCAGCTCGCGAGCTCGAGCTCGCCCAGGTCGTGCGCAAGGTCGTCGGCAAGTGACGCCGCCTCTTCCAGGAGGTCGTCGTCACCCATCTCGTCTGCAAGCTCGAGCGCCGTTTTGGCATCGTCGAGCTTGGCACGGGCTGCAGCCATGGCGGACACGTCCTCGCGGGCCCTCGTGAGGCGCTCCATGGTCGCCCGCGCGGCCTCGGCGTCGTCCCAGAAGCCGGGGCGGGCGCCCTCTTCCTCGAGCTGGGCCACTTCCTGGCGTCGGTCATCAAGGTGGAGGTAGCCTTCCACCTCGTCAAGACGCGCCTCGAGCGCGGCTATGTCGGGTCGGACGACGTCAGCCACTAGTGCGCCCCCGGCCGACCATGGCAGTTCTTGAACTTCTTGCCGCTTCCGCAGGGACAGGGGTCGTTCCTGCCCACCCCGACAAAGATGTCAGGGTCGTCCGCCTTGCGATAGGTCATGGGCTTGGCAGGCTCTGTGGCGGCAGGCCGGTCAGAGGACGTCCTGGGAGCGGCCGCAGCTACGCGGCCCTGGTCGCCATCGACATCGGCAGGCCCCGAGAAGCGCGCCCCACGCAGGCCATCGGACTCCGGCATGGGCGCCGGGGCGGCCGCAAGCTCAAGATGGAGGATGGTGCGCAGGAAATCCTCGTACATGGTGTTCACCAGCTCGGTAAACGCCGCATACGCCTCGCTCTTGTATTCGACGAGAGGATCCCTTTGGCCAAAGCCGCGCAAGCCGATGCCCGTCTTGAGGTAGTCCATTTCCTGAAGGTACGCCATCCAGCGCGTGTCGATGACGCGCAGCATGACCTGCGTCGTGAGCTGGTGCATGATCTCGGGGGACAGACGCTCGGACTTCTCGGCGTAGCAGGTGTCAACAAAGGAGTCCACCACGTCAATCACGTCACCCTGGTCCATATCAGGGGTAAGCTCGGGAAGATCGGAGCGGCCCGTGAGCTCGATCACCCATTTGCGAAGGCCCTCGAAATCCCAGGCGCCGGTGCCGACGCCCTCCGGGCAATACTCCGCGACCTTGCGCTGGACGGTATCGTAGGTAACCTCGTTCACGTGCTCGGTGAGGTCCTTGCCGTCAAGAATCTTGTTGCGCTCCTCGTAGATGACCTGGCGCTGCTTGTTCATGACGTCATCGTAGTCAAGGACGTTCTTACGCATGGAGAAGTTGATCTCTTCGACCTTGCGCTGGGCGCTCTCCACCGCCTTGGTGACCATCTTTGCCTGAATGGGCATGTCGGGCGGCATGTCATATTTCGTCATCATGGCCGAGATGCGGTCCATGCGGTCGCCACCAAAGAGGCGCATGAGGTCATCGTCCAGCGAGAGGTAGAACTGGGTCTCGCCGGGGTCGCCCTGACGTCCCGAACGGCCGCGCAGCTGGTTGTCGATACGCCGGCTTTCGTGGCGCTCGGTGCCAATCACGCACAGGCCGCCAGCGGCAAGCACGCGCTCGCGCTCCTCGGCACAGAGGGCGCGGGCACGCTTCATGGCATCGAGGGCGGCCTCCTCCGTCACGGCAACCTGGCCTTCCTCGACTTCGCCAAGGCCGGGGAACTCCCCGCCCTGTTCGACGGTCGAAACGGCCGCGTTGAGCTGCTCGGCGGAGACCCCCTCCAACGCGTAGCCCTCGTCGCGGAGATAGTCCAGGGCCAGGAAGCTCGGGTTGCCTCCCAGCAAGATGTCGGTACCACGGCCAGCCATGTTCGTTGCGATGGTGATGGCACCCTCACGGCCCGCCTGTGCCACGATGGCCGCCTCGCGCTCGTGGTGCTTGGCGTTCAGGACCTCGTACTCGCCATGGCGGACGCCGTGCTTCTCAAGGATGCGAGCGAGGCGCTCGGAGCTTTCGATGGAGACCGTACCGACAAGGCACGGCTGGCCAGCGCGATGACGCTCGATGACCTCGTCAGCGACTGCGTTGAACTTGTAGTCGATCGTCTGGAACACAAGGTCGTCGTGGTCCTGGCGAATCACGGGGCGGTTTGGCGGGATGGCCTGCACCGGCAGGTTGTAGATCTCGCGGAACTCCGCGTCCTCGGTCATGGCGGTACCGGTCATGCCAGAGAGCTTGTCGTACAGGCGGAAGTAGTTCTGGAGCGTGATGGTGGCGAGCGTCTGGTTCTCCTCGCGGACATACACGCCTTCTTTGGCCTCGATGGCCTGGTGCAGGCCCTCGGAGTAGCGCCTGCCCTCCATGATGCGGCCCGTGAACTCGTCGACGATCTTGACCTCGCCGTCC
>CADBRX010000019.1 GCA_902797175.1 uncultured Coriobacteriaceae bacterium
GCAAGGGCGATGCGCTGCTGCTGGCCACCGGACAGGCGATCGGGCAGGCGGTCGGCGTACTCCTCGATTTTGCATGTCTTGAGGATCTCGTCCACCCTCCGCTTCATCTCGTCGGCAGGGGTCTTGCGCATCTTGAGGCCGAACTCCACGTTCTCGCGGACGTTGAGATGCGGGAAGATGGCATAGTTCTGAAAGACCATGCCGATGTTGCGCTTCTGGGGCGGCACGCTGCTCATAGGCTTGTCGTCAAAGTAGAACTCGCCCCCCTCAAGGGTGTTGAAGCCCGCGAAGATGCGCAGCAGCGTCGTCTTGCCACAGCCAGAGGGACCCAAGAGCGTGAAGAGCTCCCCATCCTTGATGGTCAGCGACAGATCGGGGATTGTTGGGGCGGGAGCATCTTCGTATATTTTGACCACATGCTCTGCACGAATCTCCACGGTAACCTCCTATTGGGGACGAATGACAAGAACGGCAGTAGGCACGCGCCAGCGCACCTACTGCCGAACAGTATCCTAGCTACAGCATGTTATGCGTAGACAAGATCCTGGAACTTCTGGATGACGGCAGCCTGCTCCTCGGAGGTCACGATGGGCTCCTCGAAGGTCTTCAGGGTATCGAACGCAGGCACGCCCTCGGGCGCGGGAACGTCGGAGCGGACGGTGCGGGCGTTGTGCTGCTCCATGTAGCGGGTCTGGAAGTCCTTGCCCAGCGCGTACTCCATGAACTTCTTGGCGTTCTCGAGGTTGGGGCAGCCCTTGATGATCTGGGCGGGACCCGTGATGACTGCGGAGCCCTCCTCGGGCCAGACGGCCTCGATGCCGGAGTCACGGTAAGAGGCGAAGTAGAGCTCGTGGGACAGGCCAACCGCGTACTCGCCGTCAGCAACGCCCTTGGGCACCTTGGAGGAGCCGTCGAGAATCTTGCCGTCGAGCTGAGCGCAGAACTGGGCCATCCAATCCCAGCCAGCGTCATAGGTCTGGCCGTCGCCCATGGCGAGCAGCATGTTGAAGACGAGAACGTTGGACAGCGAGGATGCCGCGGGGTCAGCAAAGGCGATCTTTCCCTTGAGCTCAGGCTTCAGCAGGTCGTTGAAGCCCTTGATCTCGATGCCCTGGGTGAGCTCAGGGTTCACGAGGATGACGGTCGGGACGAGGGTGTAGGTGCTGACCTTCTTCTCCTTGGAGCGATACTGCTCCATGACGTTGGCGTCCTCCTCGGGGACGAACTCCTCCCACAGGTCAAGGGAGGCAAGCGAGGTGCCCATCGAGCCGCCGAACAGGACGTCGCCCTGGGGAGCCTTCGCCTCGGCGCTGATGCGCTGGATAAGCTCGCCGGCACCACCGGACACGACCTCGACCTTGATGCCCGTCTGCTCCTCGAACGGAGGAATCTCGATGGCGATCTCTTCCTCGGAGTGCGGGGTGTAGACCACAAGGCTGCCACCCTCTCCGGCGGCACCCTCGGTCGCGGCGCCCTCAGCCTCAGGCGCGGCCTCACCGCCGCCACCGCAACCCGCAAGCGCGAGCGCAGCGCCACCGGCAACGCCAAGGAACGAACGACGAGTCAGCTTGGTGTCCATGTTCTCTCCCTTGCTACAGGCCCGCGACCCATTGCCGCAGGCAACAGTGCGATGCTTGTATACTATTTCATGTACATCTACTTTTTGATGTGATATGACAGCCCTTTTGGTGAGCGGTTGCACCAAAAGGGCTGGACGGATAAGACACCTTAAAAAACGCGCTGCTCTACAGCTCCTGGAGCTCCGACAGCCAGAGCGCTGCGCAGGCATCGCTCGGCATGCGAAGGTCGCCTCGCGGACTGACTGCCACCGACCCCACCTTGGGGCCATCGGGCAGACAGCTGCGCTTGAACTGTTGGGCAAAGAAGCGCCGGTAAAACACCTTGAGCCAGGCGAGGATGGTCTCCTTGTCGTAGACGTCCCCCAGCGCATAACATGCCAGGCGGTACACCTTGCGCGGGGTCGAACCGCGGCGCAGCACCTGGTACAGGAAGAAGTCGTGCAGCTCGTAGGGGCCGACAAGGTCTTCCGTCTGCTGCGCGATCGTCCCGTCCGCGTTGGCAGGCAGGAGCTCGGGAGAGACCGGCGTGTCGAGCACGTCGTACAGGATGTCCGCTTCGGCATCGTTTTCGCAGGTGTCGGCAACGTAGCGCACCAAGTGGCGCACGAGCGTCTTGGGCACGCCGCCATTCACGCCGTACATGGACATGTGGTCACCGTTGTAGGTCGCCCAGCCAAGCGCCAGCTCGGAGAGGTCGCCCGTGCCGATGACCATGCCGCCTTCCTTGTTGGCGATGTCCATGATGATCTGCGTGCGCTCGCGCGCCTGGCAGTTCTCGTAGGTGACGTCATGAACCGACTCGTCATGGCCGATATCGGCAAAATGCTGGCGCACAGCATCCACGATGGAGACCTCGCGGAGCTGGACGCCCAGGGCATCCGAAAGCGTGGTGGCGTTTCCATGGGTTCGGTCTGTGGTGCCAAAGCCGGGCATCGTCACCGCGATGATGCCGTTGCGATCAAGTCCCAGCAGGTCAAATGCGCGGACCGCGACAAGAAGCGCCAGCGTCGAGTCCAGGCCTCCCGAGACGCCCACGACCGCGCAGGAGCAGTGCGTGTGGTCAAGGCGCTTGGCAAGGCCCCACGCCTGAATGGTAAAGACGTCCTCGCAGCGAGCGTCGCGCTCGGCCCCGTCGTCCGGCACAAAGGGGTGCGGGTCGACGTAGCGCGTGAGGTGTGTCTCGCAGCGCTCGAGGTCGAAGGGGATCTCGAGGTATGCGGAACCATCATTGCCCGTTGTCCCTGGGGAGGTCTTGAAGGTGGACATGCGCAACCGCTCCTGCACGATTGCCGACACATCGATCTCGCTCGTGGCGTTGCCGGGACCGAACGGGGCCGATTCAGAAAGCAAGGTGCCGTTTTCGGCAATCATGTTGTGACCGGCAAAGACGACGTCCGTCGTGGACTCTCCCCAACCGGCGCTCGTGTACACGTAACCGCACACGAGGCGCGCACTTTGCCCCACGACAAGCGTTCGGCGATAGGCGGCCTTCCCCACGATGGCGTTAGAGGCAGACAGGTTGACGATGACCGTCGCACCTGCCAGGGCGTGGCTGATGGAGGGCGGGTTGGGAGCCCAGAGGTCCTCACAGATCTCCGCCGCCACGACAAAGTCGGGCATGCTCTTGCAGCGCAGCAAGATGTTGGTGCCAAAGGGCGTCGGCTCCACCTGGTTGAGGTCAAGGGGAATGATGACGCCCGGCGTCGCTGGCGTAAAGTGACGCAGCTCGTAGAACTCGTTGTAGTTGGGGACGTGCGTCTTGGGAATGAGAGCCAGAATCTCTCCACCGCAGAGCGCTGCGGCACAGTTGTAGAGCTTGCCGTTCACGCGCCAGGGCACGCCCACAAAAATGAGCGCGTCACATTTCTCAGTCTGCTCTGCAAAGGAGTAGAGGCCGCGCTGCGCGGCATCGAGCAGGGCATCTTGCCAGAAGAGGTCCTCGCAGGTGTAGCCCGTGATGCAAAGCTCGGGGAGGACTATGACCTTGGCTCCGTCTGCGCAGGCATCGCGCACCTGGTGAACGCACTGCTCGACATTGAATGCGACGTCTGCCACCCGAACCTCGGGCGTGCATGCGGCTACCTTGACGAATCCGTCCTGCATGGCTCCTCCTTCTACACTGTTCGCTGGTTGCTATCGTAGCGCGAAGGAGCGCGCCTTGCATGGTCAAGCCTCGAACAACCGCCTGCCGTTATGCGCCAAGGCACGTCGCAAGGCAGCGCGCCTTCTGAATGTCATCATCCAGGCACGTCAGCAGGTTGGTGTCCCAGACGGCCAGGTCGGCAAGCTTTCCGACTTCAAGCGTTCCCAGCTCTGCCTCTCGTCCCACGGCAACGGCACTGCCGAAGCTGTAGGAACGCAAGGCATCGGCCCGAGAGAGGCAATGCTGGGGATACCAGCCAGCGTCTGGTCTGTGGCCAAGGGGCGTACGCCGCGTAACGGCGGTATAGAGCACATCCATGCTGTTGGGAGAGACAACCGGCGCGTCGGTGCCCAGGGCAAGCGTGACCCCCTGAGCGAGCATGGTCGAAAACGGCCACATACGCCGGGCCCGCCATTCTCCGAGGTCACGCGCCGGCTGCGTAAGGTCAATGGTCACATGCGGAGGTTGCACCGAGGCAACGACGTGCGCCTCGCGAAGGCGCGCGATGTCTGCGGGCATGATGTCCTCGATGTGCTCCAACGTGTTGCGGCCCTGCGAAGGAGCACCGTAGCGACGATATGCTTCGTCAAAGATGTCGATAGCGGCATGCACGGCGGCGTCACCGATGGTGTGAATGCGAACGGCATGGCCACGCGAAGCCGCCGCCAAGACCAGCTCGCGCATGCGCTCGGGTGCCACGGTCGGGCGTCCCACGTCACCGACAAAGCGCGCGTTCTCATAGGGCTCGGTACACCATGCCGTGTGCTGGCTGCTCACGCCGTCAAAGAACTGCTTGAAGCCAGGTGCACGCAAATGCGAACCCGTATAACGTGCCTGCAGATCCTCGAGGTTGGACTGGTCATCCGAAAGGGTGGGAAAGAGATGAGCACGCACCGTAAGGTCTCCGCTTGCGAGCAATGACTCGTACACCTGCGGGTTTATGCCATCGGCACCAGGAATGAGCGAAAGGGCCATGTCGCAGACCGAGGTGATGCCCATCTTGTTCAGGTAACGAAAGTAGGCACGATAGATGTCGCAGAGCTGATCGATCGAGAAGGACGAGAGCACGCGTGCCACGTAGACCATGCCCGCCGCCTCGCGGATGACGCCTGTGAGGTGACCGTCTGCGTCGCGGTCAAAGCTGCCGCCTGCAGGAGGTTCGGTCTCGTCGGTAATGCCCAGCGCACGCAGCCCGGCCGAGTTGGTCCAGAGCGTATGGGCATCACCCGAATACATGGCCACCGGACGGTCGGGAAACACGGCGTCGAGCGAAGCACACGTAGGCACTACAGATGGGTTCCACAGTGTCTCGCGCCAACCATGGCTCACCAGCCAGGATCCATCATCGGGTCGTCCGGCAGCCCACTGCGCCAGATGCGCCACGCAGTCGGCCTCAAATGTCCCCGCGTATTCCGTGGCGAGCTCGCTTGGGAAGAGCGCCGCATGGAAAACATGCTGGTGCGCATCGTGAAAGCCGGGACAGACGAACGCGTCACCCCAGTCTTCGATGGGCGCACCATGAGCAAGCTCTCGTGCTTGGTCGCGCGGGGCAACCGCCGAAATGCGGCCATCAGTGACTGCAACGGCAAGGGGCAGGGCCTTGTTGCTTGCTGGACCTCCCAAAAACACGTTCTTGGCGGTAATAACGTAGCTCTCGCCCATGCGCTTCTCCTCATCACAAAACGATGCGATAAGTCTAACGCGTTATGACAGGGGAAGCGCGGCCCCTTATGGACAAAGGAGCGAGTGCGCAATCATCCAAAGAACCCAAAAAGGCCCCTGAAGATTGCCGTTATCCGGCTCAGACCTGACATGACCATGACCAGCACGACCATGGCGGCAACGAGTGCCATCAATTCTTCGGAGCTGCGCGGGGCGTTTCCCTGTGCCTTCCACCACGCGTATAAAGGTATGGACAGGAACAGCACCCAGCCAGGGTGCCACATGCCCATGAACGCACCGATGAACAGGTACACGAACGTTACCAGCACGGCGTAGGAGCCCACGCCCAGCGGGCGCCCCTCTTCGAGCGGCTTCTTTACAGCAAAGACAACTGCAGGCAAAAGGAGTATCACCCAGCCGGGATGCCAGCGATTAAAGCAAAGGCCAAGAAGCATGAATGCGGCAAAGCAAGCGGTGGGATAGAGGGCGTAATCCTTGCCGAATGCCCAGCTCCGCACGTTCCCCTCTTCCTTAAGCGCTTCCTCGAGAGATGAGCTGTCAAAGGAGTCTTCCGTCGGTTCGGGCCGAGACTCGAGGATTGCCATCTGCTCAGGCTCTGGCTCCGGCTGAAGCGTGGGTTCAGATTCAAGCTCAGGCTCCCGCTCGGAATCGGACTCGGGCTCGGGCTCGACCCTCTGTCCACGGCTGCCCTCAGGCTCTGGCTCGGATTCCAGCCGTTCGGGCTCTCGTTCGAAGTCTTCAAGCTGGGTCAACGTTTCGCCACGCACCAGCTCGTCCAGCGTAAGGTCGTAAATATCAGCCAGTGCAATGAGGTTGTTGGTGTCAGGCGTTGACTCACCACGCTCCCACTTGGAGATTGCCTGCCTCGACACGCCCAGTTCAACAGAAAGCTGCTCTTGGCTCATGCCGCGCTCCATGCGCAACCTTGCCAGGCGCTGATAGAACGAGTCGTTCATGTCGGACCCTTTCACGTGCCTTCTATGTCTGAGACATAGTGTGACCGCACGGCGCCCCAAATGCCACCAACTTGAGCTGTCAATTGCAAAACAGGGGCCGCAACTGTCAGTTGCGACCCCATCTACCTGCAATCATCCAAACAAAGGGACCTTTGCCCATCCAAGAAACGCGAATGTCAGTCCTCCAGGTAGCGCGCAAGGAACTCGCGCGTACGCGGAAGCTTGGGATTGGTGAACATCTCCGTGGGAGCGCTCTCCTCGGCAATGACGCCCTGATCCATAAAGACGACCTTGTCCGAAACGTTCTTTGCAAAAGCCATCTCGTGCGTGACCACGACCATGGTCATGCCCTCGGCAGCCAAGTCACGCATGACGTTGAGCACCTCGCCCACGATCTCGGGGTCAAGCGCGGACGTCGGCTCGTCAAACAGCATGAGGTCGGGCTTCATGCAGAGAGCACGCGCAATGGCCACGCGCTGCTTCTGGCCACCAGAGAGCGACGTCGAAGGCGCGTTGATGAAGTCGGACAGTCCGACCGCCTCAAGGTTGCGCCTTGCCTCCACCTCAGCCTCCGCCTTCCCCATCTTCTTGAGCGTAACGGGGGCAAGCGTGCAGTTGTCCAGCACATTCATGTTGTTGAAGAGGTTGAAGCTCTGGAACACCATGCCGATCTTCTCGCGCAGGCGGTTGATGTTGACGCGGTCAGCCGCGAGGTCCTCGCCATGGAACCAGATGTGGCCGGAGTCGGGCGTCTCGAGCAGGTTCATGCAGCGCAGCAGCGTCGACTTGCCTGAGCCAGAGGCGCCGATGATGGTGACAACCTCGCCGGGATTCACGGCAAAGTCGATGTCCTTGAGCACGAGGTGGCTGCCAAACGACTTGCTCAGGCCCTCCACGCGGATGAGTGGCTCCACAACGTTACCTTGCATCACGGCTGCTCCTCCTCTTTGGACGCTTCTTGGCATCGAGCGACTCGCTTGACGAGCCCGTGCCGGCGACCGTTCCCACCGTGGCACTACCGTCGCTCGTAGAAAGTAGCGGCGCCGGTTCGACCGAAAGGCGCTTGGCAAAGCGGCCGAGCAGCCAGCTTGCCACCATGGTCAGACACAGGTACACCACGGCGGCAACCGCATACATCTCGACCTGCTTGAAGTAGATGCCGACGACCGTCTTGGTGGCAAACATGAGGTCAAAGACGCCAATGACGGAGAGAACCGACGAGTCCTTGATGTTGACGACGAGCTCGTTGGAAAGCGCCGGAATGGCATTCTTGATGCCCTGGGGGAACACCACCTTGATCATTGCCTGCCACTGCGAAAGGCCCAGCGAGCGCGCGGCCTCGTTCTGGCCAGGGTCGACCGACTCGATGCCGCCACGGAGGACCTCCATCATATATGCGGTTGAGTTCAGGGAGATGGTCACCAAGCCAGCAATGAAGGTCGACCAGATGGTCCCGATCTCGCTCACGGTCATTCCCGTGCCCTTGAGCAGGCCAAAGCCCGTGAAGTAGATGAGCATGCCCTGCACCATCATGGGGGTGCCACGCACGACGGTCGAGTAGACCTTGGCAAACAGCACGCCGGCCTTCTTGAAGAAGCGGACCGCATCGTTGTCGGAGCGGTCAACCTCCTGGATGCGCAGGAACACGAGCAGGATGGCAAGGAAGAAGGCGATGAGCGTGCCAAACACCGAAAGCCCCACCGTAGTGAGAACGCCCTGCATGATGATGTCGTGGCTCTTATCCACCATGTAGACGATGGAGCTGAGGAAGCCGGAGGGGTTCTTGTCCTGCGTAAGAGCCGTAGACGTGACGCTCAGAAAGCCCATGACCGCACGGTCGACGAACAGGACTGCCGTCGCCGCCCACACGCCATAGCTCAGCCAGCGGACCACCGTCACCAGCGGCTTCTTGCAGAAGGGCGACCGCTTGGCGTAGTCCTTCCAGTGCATGAGCTTGAGCACGAGCGCCACCGCCGACAGCGCAAGCCATCCCATGAGGAACCAATAGAGCGCCACCTCAAACGCATACGCACCGCGCAAGAAGCTCATGGCGGAGCGACGCTGCATGGAGAACCAGATACCAATGGCGGCCACAAACGACGTGCCAAGGAACACGTACCGATGGTCGTCGGTGATGAACGAGCAACTCTTACGTAACCGTTCCAACAAAAGAACCCTCCCATGTAGAACAAGGTCGTAAGCCTGGACGTGACAAGCACGTGCTGATGGGACCATCCCCCTCGAGACCCTTTCGAGCGCTCTATGCGAGGGGTCTCGAGGGGGATGGTCCCATCAGCTACTCACGTGTGCGTTACTCCGGCTGCCTCTCTACCGCGGCTGCCCAGATGGCCTGGCGGTCATCCTCGGAAATGCCTGCAAGAATCGTGTTCATCTGAGCGACGACGTCATCGTTGCCCTTGGAGATGCCGATGTTGACGGGAACCTCCTCGGAGAAGCCCTTGCCCTCGTCAAAGATGATGCCCACAAGCTCAGGATGTGCATCGGTCATGCTCTGGATGTTGCCCACGTCAAAGGTAATGGCGTCGCAAGACCCTGCCAGCAGGTTGGAAATCTGGTCGGGAACCGTGGGAACGGGGCTCAGGTGGTTGACGCCCTCGATCTCATCGATGACGGTGTCGAGCAGCGTGTCCTTCTGGCCGAGCACGGCGGCTCCAGAGAAGTCCTGGATGGAGGTCGCGTTCTCGTAGGCGGAACCCTTCTGGACCATGAGGCCGTAGGTTCCCACGTAGTAGGGCTCGGTGAAGTCGATGGACTCCATGCGCTCGGGGGTGGCGGTCATGCCGGCGATGATGACGTCAATCTGGCCCTGGCCAAGCGCCTCGATGAGGCCGTCCCACTCCAGCTTGACCGCAACCGGCGTGAGGTTCAGGCCCTCGGCCACGGTCTTTGCGATCTGCACGTCATAACCGTCGGCAAAGGCGCCAGAGACGTTCTCGATGGGAATGGTGAACTCGGACTCGGCGGTCGCCTGCCAGTTATACGGCGCGTATGCAGCCTCCATGCCAACGCGCAGCGTGCCGTCCGCGGCAAACGCCGCCTCGACAGCATCCTCCGCAGGCGCGTCGTCGCCGGAGTTCTCCTGGGCGGCGGGACCGCAGGCGGTCAGGGCAGCAAGGCTCAGCGCGGTCACGCCGGAAAGCTTGAGGAAGCCACGACGGCTAGTTGATGCTGCTGCAAAAGAACGGGTGTCACTCATGGCGGATCCTCTTTTCTCCCTTGGTGCCGTACGACCCCTTTCGCGCTCCGCGACCGAACGGGACCCATTCCCGTCCCCCTTGCAACTCAATGCGTGAAAGTCACGTGCGTAGGATGAATGCTAGGACATGCGTGTAGGGGCCCCGTACATAAGGAGCGAAATGAAACGGCACGTTAACGCGTACTGACTCACAGGGGTCCCACCCTTCTGAGTCATTTTGACTCAGAAGGGTGGGACCCTTGTGAGTCAGCGATGCTGTTTGGGCCAGGCGTCGTTCACGACGGGCGCGTCGTGGCTGCTCCACTCTCCCAGCTTGGCGTTGGGGGCGGCATCAAGCGTAAGCGGTGCCGTCACCCCCGCTCGCAGGTTGCGCAGGGCGACAAGGGCAATCATGGCGCCATTGTCGCCACAGACCACCATGGGGGGAACGGTCACGCGCACGCCCATCTTGCCAAAACGCTTCTGGTACGCGGCACGCAGCGCAGGGTTGGCTGCCACGCCACCACCTACGCAGAAGTCCAGGACGCCCGTCTCGTCAACCGCGGACGCAGCCTTGGCGACCTGCACATCCACAACCGCCGCCTGGAAGGATGCCGCAAGGTCGGGCACGTTGATGGGCCGTCCCGCGCGGTTCTCTCCCTCGATGTAGGTGATGACCGCCGTCTTGAGGCCGCTCAGCGAGAAGCGATAGTCGTGGCTGTGCATCATGGCGCGAGGGAAGGCGATGGCCTTTGGATTGCCCTCCGCCGCCAGGCGGCTGATGACGGGCCCGCCGGGATAGCCCAGGCCGAGCGCCTTGGCGACCTTGTCAAAGGCCTCCCCTACCGCGTCGTCGATGGTCTGGCCCATGACCTCGTAGTCGCCCCAGTCGCGCACGTACACCAGCATGGTGTTGCCACCACTCACAAGGCTGGCCACGAAGGGCGGCTTGAGGTCGGGCGTCTCAAAGAGGTTTGCCATGAGATGGCCCTCAAGGTGATGGACCGGAACGAGGGGCAGGCCCGTTGCCGCACAGAGGCCCTTGGCGAAGGCAACGCCTACCACGAGGGCGCCGACAAGGCCAGGTCCGGCCGTCACGCCAACGGCGGCCAGGTCAGAAGGCGTAAGGGTGTCAGCTCCAAAGAACGCACCCGCTTTGGCGAGGGTTTCCTCAAACACGCCGACAATGGCCTCGGTGTGCTTGCGGCTGGCGATTTCGGGCACCACGCCCCCAAAACGCGCGTGAAAGTCAATCTGTGTGGCCACGACGTTGGAGACGACCTCTCCGTCTCCCTTGATGATGGCCATGGCCGTCTCGTCGCAGCTGCTCTCGATGGCAAGCACAAGCGGCCCTGCGGCCTCAATTGCCGCGGCCACCTCTTGGGGTCGCGGCTCCGGCACGATGGGCCAGGGACGGACGGATGCCCTCGGCTCCGGGCGCGCGCCCGTCTTGTCGGTATCAAGCGCAAGGGGCAACCGCGCGGTCATGATGAGGGCGTCGTTTCCCTGGCCGTAGTAATTCTTGCGAAGGCCAACCTGCTCGAAGCCAGCGCTTTCGTAGAGCCCGCGCGCTGCAGTGTTTCCCTCGTGGACCTCCAGCGTGATCTCGGACGCGCCGAGCATCTGCCCATTGTACGCAAGACGCGCAAGCAGGCGGCTTCCGATGCCCTCGTGCCGACGGTCGTCCTTGACGGCGATGTCCATCACCTCGAGGCAATCCCCTGCCAGCATGCCCCCGGCAAAGCCGATCACCTCCCCCTGGTCGTGGGCAACCCACCAGGTGCGTCCGTGAGAGCTCAACTCGTCGTAGAAGAGCTTCTCGGACCACGCCTCGTGGACACCGCCCGCAAAGGCGTCCGCCTCAAGGGAGGCAACCTGCGCAATGTCATTGACCGACATGGGGCGAAGTTGGGTGTGGATGCCCGAAAGCCCCTCGTAGACGCCCGTGGTCGTCGCGCTCTGGGGTTGCGCGAGCCCGAGACGCTGGCGTTCGTTCTCCTCTGCGTCGGAGAGGCGCGTGTAGATGGGAAGAACGAGGGCCGGGTCGCCGTTTTCGTAGGGATCGTAGCGGTCGGGAGACGCCGCAGCTCGAAGGAGGCCTTCTGAGCACGGGTGCCACGCGTCTTCGTCCACAAAATTCGAGAAGCCCGCCTCCTCAAACTTGGCGCGATACTTCTTGAGGCCATCGCCCGTGATGATGAGGTCGTCACGGTCAGCGCGGGCAGCCCATTCGTCCACGCAGGCTTGCGCCTTGATGACCGTCTCCGTGGAGAAGGTCCGCAGGGGGCCTTCGTCGTCAAGAACGTAGATGCCCGGGTACACCTCTCCGCGCATGGCGTCGCCCGCCACGCCCAAAAGCCCGCGATAGCCGTGGAGCCAAGCGTTCCAGGCAGCAGCATCGAGCGTCGAGGTGCCGTGCAGCGGCAGGCCAAGCCCGCACGCCACGCCCTTTGCCGTGGCGATGCCGATGCGCACGCCCGTAAACGATCCAGGACCACGCCCGACCAGCACGGCGTCAAGATCTGACATGGCATATCCAGCGCGTGCGAGGCAGTCAAGGGCCGTGGAGGTCAGCTCGACATTGGTCTGGCGTCGACAGAGGTGGTCGCCTGACGCAAGAACCTCGATATGCGCAGACAGGCCGTCTTCGGACGGCGTCCAGTGCGCCACGGCACAGGCGAGCATGTCGGTGGAGGTATCCATCGCAAGGACGAGCAGGGGCTCGTTGGGGGCAGCTTCGATCATGGCGATTCCCATCACGTAAGAAATGTGCAGCTACCTAGTGTAGCCGTTGGATGGGCGCTGGTCACAAGTGCGCCGTTTTGACACAAGCGCCCAGCGGCGTCTAAAGCCCCTTAACAAAGGATGGGATGGCCCATCTCCAAGATGTGCCACCCCATCCTTCCGCAAGCGGATTGGTCGTCGCTTATGCAACCCTTCCTCTGCCATCCCACTTGCCGTCAACGATGCGATATCCGTCGGCAATTCCGTTTTCGACCATGGCGCCTCCAGGCCCGACATAATACCAGGTCTGAATCCATTTGGACTTAGCCATTGCTCCGCTAGACTCGAAGAAGAACCATTTCGAACCGATCATTTGCCAACCCGTAGCCATGGCACCAGAAGACTTCAGGTAATAATACGTCCCCGAGAAAGATAGCCAACCAGTCATCATCTTTCCGCTATGTGAATCAAGCCAATACCAGTTACCTCCCGACTTGAGCCAGCCAACCCCCATTGCTCCAGACGGATTAAACCAGTACCAGTCTCCCGCAATCTTTTGCCAACCAGTTGCCATAGCGCCCGAGCTCTTAAGGTAATAGGTGATCGACCCCTCTTTCCACCACCCAGTTACCATTACTCCGTCTTTACCAAAGACATACCATGTTCCGTTGATCTTCTGCCATCCTGAAACACGAGCTCCCGAGCTGTTGAAGTAGTACCACTTTCCTTCGATTTGTCTCCAGCCAACGGCCATCCACCCGCTCTTGTCAAAGTAGTATGTTGCTTTGCCAATCTGAAGGAACTGGGCGGTCGGATAGGTCTTGTCAGCCCACTGGTACCACCATTGAGAGCCCGACTTCACCCATTTTCCGTTTTGCTGTTTGATCTCAAATGTTGTGGACAGCTTCCCGACACAGTTCCCCTTACCGGTCACAATCACCTTTGCTGACGCAGTGGAAGCCCTCACGTTGTTCTCGTATGAGACGGTATAATCCTCCGCCGGCAGCTCAGTGCCGTCGAGCAATACGGTCACTTTTGGACAAATTGCCCTACCCGTATAGACCTGAGCAGGAATGGGCGCTATTTGTGCCTGAGACAGATCCACGGGAACGATTTGGAACTCGAATTCCCGAGATCCGCCGTAGTTACCCATACCCGATATGGTGACAGTAGCTGTACCAACTGTCAGATTGTTCTCATACGAAGCAATGAAATCAGCGCCATTCCTCAGCGCCTCGCCACCGTCATGGATGGTGATTTTAGGTTCGATGAGCTTTCCTGAGTATGAACACTCAGGAATCGCATCCACGACTACCAACTCGTCATTGATCAGTTTTGGCGCAATGGTGAAGGAACTTTCTGTCTCTCCCCACCATGTGCCGTTCTTGGAATCGCCCTTCCCCGTGATGACAACTCGAGCATTCCCTGCGTTGAGATTGTTTTCATATGCAACCTCATAGTCAGCGCCCTCGGATAGGGTAATCGTTGTCTCGTCAGGCATCCTCACTGTAACCAGCGGGGTCATCTCCTGTTCCGAACCATTGTAAGTGGCCTGATCAATTGAAACCGTTACCGTCTTGCTATTTGATAGGTCTGTGGCATCGGACAGCTCCCCTGACAGAGCATTAACCGTTTCTCTCGCCTCAACCTCAGATGCTTCTGCGGTATCTGCTTCACCCTGCTTCTCGGCAAGCTCCTCTTCAATCGCTTCCAGCTCACTATCCCCTAGTTCAGAAGCGCTCTTGGCGGCCTCATAATCCTCGGTCGCTTTAGATACTTCCGCGTCAGAGGCCGTAACGGCATCTACGGCGAGGTTAAGATCTTCCAGCCTTGCCCCTTCTGCTTCTTGGGCTGAGACGAGGTCGCTTTTTGATATGTTGAGGCTCTCCTCTGTGGCGCTCAAGGCGCCTACGGCGTCTTCCCGCGCCGCAAGAGCTTCATCCAGGGAGCTGTCAGCCTCGTCCTTTTTTGCCTGTGCCTCTTCAAGCACCTTCGTCCCGGCTGTCACGTAAGTGTCGTAATACTGCTCGAAACGCTCTCGGTACTCAGCCACCGAATAGGCAGTTGCAGCGCCTTCAGAAGGTGCGAACTGCTGAATCGCGGCGCCGCTCCCATCCGTCGTGTTAATAGCCAAACCCGTGATTTCCCAGCTGGGATCGATGATGTTCAGGTAATGACCAACTTTTCCATACGTTTCAGGGTCGTTCACCATTAATTCGTAGGAGTCGTATTTATATTGCTCGAGGCTCGGGTCCTCAGCCACGAGGTCGTCCCAGACCGCTTTCTCTTCGTCGTACCACCCTTGAAAAGCGGCCTCTTTACCAAGATGGGCATAAGTTAGGTTTTCCGCGTATCCCTCGCCCATGTTACTCGCATGCTGGAAGGAGTCTGTAGAAAAGTCCGCGTTCCGTTGAGCAGAAGCCATGATGTCATCGGTGACTTTTAGCTCCGACAGTCCATTTGGCAATCGATACGTAGCGTTACAGTAGTCAATCCAATTTAGGGACTCGAGCACATTATCAAGAGCAGATGCATCAGCGGCACTATCGACATGAATATGCTCTGAATAGCGTGTGCCCGTATTGTCTTCAAGCGTCTCGGAATCAGTCAGGTATAGCACAGCGTTTTCGGAACCCATTTCTTCAAAGAATCCCACTGAACCCTTCGCTACCTGCTGTGTAGCGGACTCGGTTGACTCTTTTGCCGCTTCTAGGGCTGCAGTCGCCTCATCTACTGCCTTCTGGGCCTCTGCGACTCTACTTTCAGAGCTAGTCACATCGTCTTTTGCTGTCGCTACAGCAGCCTCGTCCTTTTCGACTGTTTCTTCTGCATCTTTCGTCTTTTGAGCCGCCTCGTCATACAGAGATTGTGCCACGTCCCTCGATTTCTCTTTCTCCGCCCTTTCGTTTTCTGCGGCCTCGAGAGCTTTGGCGGCATTTTGGGCTTCATCACGCAGAAGCCCAACTTCTTCTTCCTTCTCGGCCAGACGGCCCTTCACGTCTTCAAGCGCCTGCATGGCGTTGTCAACATTCGTCAGAGCAACCTCATGAAGCTCTTGCGCTTCAGCAAGTTCTGAACGTTTTGCCTCAATCCAATCGCAAGTGGTATAGCTCTCACCTGCAGCTAACGCGGGCAACGGATGGGACGCCAAAACAAGCGAAAAAGAAAGCACGGCAACTAGTAGGCTGGTTCGTTTCATCTGTATCTTCCAATCAATATGCAGTTACGCATCTTTCAAGAAAATGCTAGCCGAAATAATCATAACGTTCTAGCAGGCAAAAGGATCTCAAAATACAATTTGTTTTACGTGTTGGGAAACTACATCCAATCGTTCGCCCGTTTATCGCATTAGATACACGAGTACTTGCGTCGCCCTAGGCTTCCAACGACGTAAGGGCAAATCTGTTGTAACGAGCCCTAGAAGGCGCTCGTCGATTTAGCCTGCGAAACGGATGGCTAGCGCTGGTTAGCGGGTTTTATCCCATTTTCCACTTGCATCGACATGGTAATTTCCAATCCAGGTGCTAGTTGCCATGGTGCCATCATTCTGTAAGTAGTAATTTCCTTGCCACTTTCCTCTGAGCATGGCACCTGAATTCGCAAAGAAATACCACTTTCCGCTAATTTGCTGCCATCCGGTAGCCATTGCTCCTGAAGACTTAAACCAATAACGAGAGCCTGAAATATCTTGCCAGCCAGTCGCCATCTTCCCCTGGGGGCTAAACCAGTACCATGTGCCAGAAATCATCTTCCAGCCAGTAGTCATAGCTCCACCCGAAGAAAAGTAGTACCAGCATCCTGATGTCTGCAACCATCCCGTTTTCATCCATCCCGATGCGTCAAAGAAGTAGCGGCTCCCGTCGATGTCTAAAAACTGGCTTTTCGGGTACGACCCGTTCGCCCATTCGTACCACCATTTTCCCGAGGACTTTTTCCAAGTTCCTCTCATCGCCACAATTATGAAAGTAACGTTTTTTGTTCCAATGTAGCCGCCCTTGCCTGTCACGAGCACGGTCGCGGTTCCTACTGCAGTGTTGTTCTTGTAGGTAAGCGTGTAGTCGCTGTTCTGCCTGAGCGTAGTAGACCCAACCTTTACCGTTAGGCTCGGCATGATTGGCCTGCCCGTATACGTCTGGTTCGCTATTGGGGAAATCACTGCGCTCTCCAGCGAGGCTTGAATGATCTTGAACGTCGCGGTCTTGGAGCCGCCATACTTTCCGGTTCCCGTGATGGTCACGGTCGCCGTCCCGGCGCTCACGTTGTTCCTGTAGGACAGCCTGTAGTCCGTTCCCTCTTTGAGGGTCACGCCAGCGAGCTTCACCACAGGCTTGGGGGTAACCGCCGTCCCCGTGTACGCCTGATTCGCAATGGCTGCGACAGTCGCGTCTGCCAAGCTTTTCTGGACGATCCTGAAGGTGACGGTCCGTGACCCCGTGTAGTTGCCCTTCCCCGTTATGGTCACCAGAGCGCTGCCGGGACCCACATTGTCCTGGTAGCTAATCGCATAGTCGGTGTCGCGCACCAGCGTGGTCGTCCCCACCTTGACCGTTGGCACGGGCGTGATCGCAGAGCCGGTATACGCCTGGTCCGCCACAGCCGAAACCGTAGCGCCGTCGAGCGAGCGCGCCGCAATCACAAACGTGCCGCTTGCCGTCCCCTCATAGTCGCCCTTGCCCGTCACGGTGACGTTCGCAGTGCCCACATTGGTGTTGTTCTTCCAGCCAGAGACAACAAAGTCAGTCCCAGCCCTGAGGGTCGCGCCTCCCAGCTTCACCGTCACGGTCGGCGTGTGCGCGCTGCCGGTATAGGTCTGCTTTGACGCCGTAACCGTTGCGCCCGCAATGCTCTTCTTGGGCTGCGGAACAACCTCTTGACCAGAGTCTTGGCCCGAGCCTTCGCCGCTTTCGCCACTGCCCTCTTCTGAACCCGTGGCGTACTTCGTAGAGCTGAGCGTCAGCTCACTTGTGCCGTAGAACCCACGGGTGTCGCTGTCGTAGGTATACTTGATCGTGCCGCCACCAGGTTTGAGCGTATACCCGCCGGCAACGCTTCCCGATGCGTACGGAGCAACAAACAGCAGGTCGTTGGCACCTATCGTGCCCGAGTCACAATTGGTGAGGTCCACGAGGTAGTTCTTGCCGTCAGGCATTCTCACGACGTTCCACATGTGGCTGCCGGCGCCCGTGCCCCCTGTCATGGTTCCCGTGACCAGGCGGCACTCCACCCCATCGATTCCTGCCAGGTCGCAGAGGTACTTGAACGCCTTGGCGTAGCCCTCGCACACCACGTTCGTCGAGCCGTCGCCGTCAAAGACACTGATCAGCTGCCACGGGTCCTTTGTGGTTGCGTTTCCCCGTGCCGCGGCATGGTCGTACGAGACCAGCGCGCATATCCGCGCACGGAAGTGCGCCAGGCGCTCGTAGGGAGCCATCCCCGCACTTTCGTCAACGATTTGCTTGGCGGTTGCCACGGCCTTCTCGACACGCGCGCCCGTCGAGGCGTTCACCTGATACGTGCTGGCGGCATAGCCCTTGGCGACGGCAAACTGAACCGACATGTCGCCGCGCAGGTGGAGCGACCACTGGCCACCCTTGTAGCTTGCCCCAAAGTCGGTGGCGCCGTAGAGCACGCCTTCAGACTTGTCAAACCAGTACAGGTCATAGGGGCAATCCATCGCAAGCGCAAGCAGGATGGAATCAAAGTCAGGAAAGACGTGCTCGTAGAGCGCGTCGATGGCCTCGTCGGAGATTCCCGTGCCGTCCGGCGTCAAGACGGACGAGACGCCCAGGTCCGCGGCGGTCCATGACGTCTTGCCAGAACCCGTCATCACGCTTGCGGGCACCTCAAACACCGTGGACGTCCGCTTTCCCGCCGCAACTTCTGCGATGTAGCCCCTCAAGAGGTCGTAGACGTCGGCATCGGTGCCGCTCGGACGCGACTGGGCGAGCAGGACCAGCCCTTCAGAGGGGATTTCTTCGGCCATGCGCCGCTCGACGTAGCCATCAAGAAGGTCTTCGCTGGGCCCCTCGGCAAACGTGATGCCGCGGAGCGGAGCGCTGCCGAACAGCTCCGCCGGCTCTTCTGACTGGGCAGACAGCTCGGTCTGTAAGAGCCGCTCAGCCTCCGCAGGCTCTTCCTCAGGAGTGACGTCGCCTTCCGCCTGCCCTTCGTCAGAGGGCTCTTCGTCAGAGGGCTCTTCGGCTAGGGCCTCGTCGGTGGCAGCCTGGCCGTCTTCGGGCTCTGCCGCCTCCTCAGCCGGGACGAGCGCCTCTTCTGCAGGCATCTCCTCGGTTTCGGCCCATGCCACCCGAGGGGCGACGGGCACCAGTCCAACGACAAGCGAGGCAGAGAGAATGACGGAGAGGGCACTTCTGGAGATGCGCATGCTGTCCTCCTGCAAGAGTTGCTCATTGCGTGGCAATTGGGCCAAGTGTACCGCACGAGCCCCTATGCTCGCGCGGCCCGATTTGCCATACGGCCAAAACACGGAGCGCATCGGGCGTGGGCCAATCGGCCCAACGCCACCGTCTGGGACTATGCAGACGCTATCCCAGCTGGGCCACGACCTCTTTGGCGCGCGGACAATGGGCAACCAGGCGCATCTCGCGTGGAGGCTCCTCGCCCTCCGCAGCCTCGCCATCCAGGCGCGAGAGAATCACGTCAAGACGGTCATCACCGATCTCGTCGGCAAACTGTTCGCCCCACTCAATCACGCAGACACCGTCGCCGCCAAGCAGGTCGTACATCCCCGTGTCCTCGAGCTGGTCCGCATCCTCAAGCCGGTAGAGGTCAAAGTGGTAAAGCGGCATCTGGCTGCCCTCGTACACCATGAGGATGTTGAAGGTGGGGCTCGTCACATCGTCCTCGACGCCCATTGCGGCCGCAATGCCCTTGGTGAGCTGCGTCTTTCCCGCTCCGAGGTCTCCCGTCAGCACAAGCACGTCGCCTTCGCGCAGAAGCGATCCCAGGCGTCTTCCCAAGGCGATGGTCTCCTCCTGAGACCTGGTCACATATGACATGGCTACCGAACCTCCCCCGCCTCTGCGGGATGCTCCGCAAGCCACTGCCCCAACATGCGCATGTCCGCCTCAAGCAGCGGAAGCCAATCCTGGTGATAGATGGTCGCAGCGGGATGGAAGGTGGGCATCACCACAAAGTGGCCCGTTTGATGGAAGCGCCCGCGCAGCTTGGTCACGCCCTGTTCGGTGCGCAGCACGAACTGCGTGGCAAAGTTTCCGAGGCAGACGATGACATCTGGCCAGATGGAGCGAATCTGCTCGCGCAGGAAGGGCGAGCAGGCCTCGATCTCTTCTGGCCGGGGGTTGCGGTTTGAGGGAGGGCGGCACTTGATGACGTTGGCAATATAGATGTCCTCGCGACGAAGGCCGGCAAGACCGAGCAGGCCGTTGAGCTTCTGCCCCGCCGCACCCACGAACGGCTCGCCCTGAAGGTCCTCGTTGCGCCCTGGCCCCTCGCCGATGAACATGACGCGCGCATGCGGGTTGCCCACGCCAAACACCAGATTGGTTCGCGTCTGCCCCAATGGGCAAAGCTGGCAGTTTCCGAGCACGTCACGAATCTCCTCGAGGGTCACCTCGCGAGGCTTTTGATGCTCGTGCCCAGGTATGTGCATGACTCCCATGACGCCCTCCGAACTGATAAGCGATGGACGCTCGCGTCGCGGCCTAGACATACACCTTCTCCAGGCGCATGCCAAAGTTGCAGGTCACCTCGTAGTTGATGGTGTTGCGCAGCCCCGCTAACTCATCGGCGGTAATCTCCTCGTTTCCGTCGCGACCCATGACGGTCACCACGTCGCCCACCTCAGCCGGACGCTGGGGACGATACCCCCGCGGGCCATCGGGCTCGATTGCCACCATGAATTGGTCCATGCAGATACGCCCCGCCTGGCGTGCACGAACGCCATTGACGATGACGTCCATGTTGTTGGAGAGCGAGCGCGCAAGGCCGTCGGCATAGCCGATGGGGACCGTGGCAATCTGGACGCCCTGCCGAGGAACGCGATACTGCATGCCGTAGCTCACGCCCGCGCCCACAGGAGGCCAAACCACACGCGTGACACGGCCACGCACGCTCATGACGGGCGAAAGCGAGATGAGTCCGCGCGTGCTGTCGGCGGGATGCAGGCCATAGAGGCCGATTCCCGCACGGCACATGTCAAACTGCACACGGGGATGCAAGATCATGCCCGGCGTGTTGTCACAGTGAACGAGGCCCGTCTCCATGCCGGCGTCATGAATGGCGGTCACCGCCTCGACAAAACGGTTTGCCTGAAGCTGGAAGTCCCAGCCATCTACCTCGTCCGCCGTGGCAAAGTGCGTGAACGTCCCCGCGCACGACAGGCCACGGTGAAAGTCCAGCCCGTGGCGGAACTCAACGACGTCGACGGGCTGGACGCCGATGCGCGTCATTCCCGTGTCGATGGCGAGGTGATAGTTGCCCACCTTGCCCGCCTCGGCCGCTCGCTCGCCATAGGCCAGGCCAAAGTCAAAGTTGTAAATGGACGGCATGATGTCATATTCGACCAAGGTGTCGATCGCCGCATCAGGACACTCGTTGAGCATGAGGATGGGCCATTCGATGCCCGCCTTCCTCAGCTCGACGCCCTCCGCGACCGTTGCGACCGCGAACTGGTCGGCGCCAGCCTGATGCATCGCCTTGGCGCAGGCAATTGCCCCGTGCCCGTAGGCGTCCGCCTTGACGGCGCACATGAGCTTGACACCCCTACCGAGGCACTTCTTGAGGGCGCGGACGTTGTTCTTGACCGCGCCGAGGTCTATCTCGACCCATGCCCACCGATCATCTGGGCTCTTGACCATAGCCATGCCTTACTCCCCCATACCGTATATCGTCATCCCTGGAGCGCGAGCTCAGGGAAGGAGATGTGCTCTGCAAGCGTGTCGCTCGCAAGTCCGATTGACTCTATGACGTCGCGCGCGATGACCCCTCGCGAGCCAAAGCGCTCCGCAGCGATGGAACCCGCATAGCCATGCACCTCGCAGGCATACGAGCACAGCACCGGAAGGTCCGTGTCATCGATGCTGGTCTGCGCGAGAAGGGATGCCATGATGCCTGCGAGCACGTCCCCCGAACCCGCCGTTGCAAGCGCCGCGGGACCTGGCTTGGGAAGGACGGCCGCTTCGACGCCAACGCAGGCCGTGGCAGAGCCCTTGGCGACCACGCAGATCTCGCTGCCGCCATCGGTCCAGACGATGCGTCGCGCCGCCTCAAGCGATGAGGTGAGCGAGTCGGGTGGCGTGTCCGCCAGTCCCACAAGACGACCGAGCTCGCCGCGATGGGGCGTGAGGATCAGCTTAGCCGTACGGCGCAGAAGCTCGGGGAACTCGTCGATGTTGTTCTCGGTGAGGCGAGCCAGGCAGTTGAGGCCGTCCGCATCAATGACCAGCGGAACGTCAGAGCGCAGCATCTTGGAGACGATGCCCGCGGGGCCCGTTCCCACCCGCATGCCCGGCCCCACCAAGACGGCACCCTTGTTCTTGGCAAGACGCGCCGCAAGGTCAGCCGCCTCGGGTGCAAAGGTTCCCTCGCTGGTCGCGGGCAGGGCGACCACGGGAATCTCCAGCATCTGAGACTGGACGATGGGGGCAATCGTTGCCGGTACGGCGAGCGTGACGTATCCCGCCCCAGCGCGGGCTGCCGCCATGGCAGCCATCATCGGTGCGCCGGGGAAGCGAGACGACCCGCCAACCACCAACACGGAACCGCGGCTGAACTTGTCCACCGCGTTGGACGGCTGGGGCATGACGCCCAGGTAGTCCGCCAGCTCCGCACGCCAGGCAACGGGATCCGCCTCGATGAGGAGTCTCTCGGTCTGCTCGGCCAACGGGGCCACGACGATGGATCCGCAGGCATCACGACCCTGGTCGGCAATGAGACCGGGTTTGAGCGAGAGCATGGTCACCGTCACGTCGGAAATGACGCACTCGCCTTCGGCGCGCCCCGTCTGGGCGGAGAGCCCGCTCGGCACGTCGACTGACACCACACGCGTTCCGGAAGCGTTCAGGCATTCGATCCAGATGTCAAAGGGTGCGCGGGGCTCACCATGGAACCCCGTCCCGAAGATGGCGTCAAGGGCGATGTCCGTATGCTCAAGCAGCTCCTCGAGCTCCTGGCGAGGCGGTGCGATGATGACCTCGACCCCGGCCTCCACGGCACTCTGCGCTACGACGCGGGCGAGGTCACTCTTGATGTCGGCAGGCTCGACGGCGCTCACGACGCGGACGATGATGCCGCGTGCCTTGAGCGACTCCGCGGCGACCCAGCCGTCGCCCCCGTTGTTGCCGTGACCGGCAAGGACGGTGACCTGGCGCACGTCCCCCATATGGAGGACTTCCTGCGCGGCCGCGTTGCCCGCACGATGCATCAGCTCGGAGATGCTTACGCCAACCTCCGTCAGGCGGTCCTCGACCAGCCGCACATCCTCTATGTTCAGCACTGGCTGCATACCATCACGCTCCCACTGCGAAGACGAAAGACTCGCAATGTCACATCTTGTCAAAGAGCGACAGCTGTTGTCGCTCAAGCTCGTCAATCACCGTACGCGCCGCCTTGAACGACGCGAGAAGCTCCTGCGCAGGATCGGGGCGCTCGTCGACCTTGGGGCGAGCCTCCTCTGTCACGGCGACCGCGTTTGCCACCGCGACCTCCTGCGTATGGGAAAGGGACAGTGCGATCTCCTGCACACCCCTTTCGCGGGCGACCTCCTTGGCACGCCCCGTCAGCACGGCGAGGGGACGTCCAGACTCGTCGTTTTTCACGGATACGTCCTTCACGCCGATACCCTGCGAGAAGCCCGTTCCGAGGGCCTTGAGCACCGCTTCCCGTGCGGCAAAGCGAGCCGCATAGTGCTCGGCGGGACGCGCGAAGGAATCGCAGTAGGCGCGCTCCTCGTCCGTGAAGACGCGCTTCAGGAAGGACGGACGACGCTTGATCACGCGCTCCATGCGCGCAATCTCGAGCATGTCAACACCGATGCCTGCGGCCATATCCGTAAGTCACCCTAGGCCTTGTACGGCTCGAGGGCCGCGAGGACGATGTCGTTCGCCTTGCGGCAGAGCTCCTCGGTGGGAGCCTCGGCAAGCGAACGGACGAGCAGCTCGGTGCCACTCGCACGCACGAGCACGCGACCGTTGCCCTCGAGGAACTCGCTGGCGGCCTCGACGGCAGCCTTCACCTCGGGGGAAGCCATGGCGGCGTCACGGTCGGTCACGGGGACGTTCACCAGCTGCTGCGGGTAGAGCTTGACGGGACGCACCAGGGTGGAGAGGCTCTCCTTCTGGGCGCGGATGGCCTCCATGATGCGCAGCGACGTCATGATGCCGTCACCGGTGTTCTCGATGTCGCCAAAGATGATGTGGCCGCTCTGCTCGCCACCCAGGCTGTAGCCCTTCTCACGCATGCAGGCATACACGTACTTGTCGCCGACAGCGGTGTCCTCGTGGTTGATGCCAATCTCCTCGAGCGCCTTGAAGAAGCCGAAGTTGCTCATGACGGTGGGCACCACCGTGGACTTGGCCAGGCCGCCGTGCTGGTTGAGGAAGCGTCCGCACACATACATGATGAGGTCGCCATCCACCACGTGGCCCTTCTCGTCGACGGCAATGCAGCGGTCGGCGTCGCCGTCGTAGGCAAAGCCCACGTCGAGGTTGTTGCGCAGCACGTAGCTCTGCATCTCCTCGATGTGCGTGGA
>CADBRX010000020.1 GCA_902797175.1 uncultured Coriobacteriaceae bacterium
CACGGAAGCGGGGTAGCCCGTGTCAACATCCTTGATGGTGGAGAAGGTCACGAAGGTGTCGGTCTCGCCCACGCGCGCGGGGTACTCTCCGTAGTCCACGCAGCGGTTTGCCGCGCTCAGGAAGGTGTAGCCCTGCTGCTTGGTGTCCACCACGTAGTACGACGCGCGGCTCTTGACCACAAACAGGCCGTCCTTGCCCGCCACGTTGGCAAACGGCTCGAGCGGAACCGACGCAAAGTTGCCCTCGGCCGTGCCGATGTAGGTGCCCATCGAGCCAAGGAGGCCGCCGTAGCCGTAGCTCGCCTCGACCGAAAGCGCGAAGACGTCGCCCATGCGCACGGCATGGAAGGGACGGACGTTTTCGGGCATGACCAGGCGGTCGACGATGGTGCTCAGGTCGTCGGAGAGGCTGTAGGCCGTGATGCCGTAGTAGGTGCCTTCCTCGTTGCGCACGCGCGGGGTGAGCGTGACCGTCCCGTTGGAGACGGAAGGCGCCGTGGCAAAGCGGCCGAGCGACTCCACGACGTCAGTCGCGTCGGACGCCCCGGTGCGCCAGAGGTAGCAGTGGGACATCTCGGACGTCTTGTTGCCATTGAGCGAGGGCATGACCTGCCAGATGACCTTGTTGCCCGTCACCGCAAAGCGTGGGGGGTCCCAGTCGGCATCGCCTTGCCAGAGCGTGTTGGGGGCTCCGGAGAGGGCGCCGTTTGAGAAGCTGGCCGCATAGAGCGACCACGCCTTGGTCAGCGTGTCGAGCTCCACCCAGGCGTAGGCCGAGTCCGAGCAGCGCGCGTCATAGATGACCACGTTGGGCGAGTTGGGCGTGATGGGGTTTGCCACGACCTCCGTGAGCTCGCCCGACTCGAGCGAGAGGGCCGAGCACTTGACCATGGGCATGGCCGAAGCGCCGGCGGTCGTCACGGGAAGCCACGTGCCCTCGCCCTCGTGCGGCACGTTGCCCAGAGGCAGCTGCCACTCGCCCTTGCTCTCGAACTCGCGCTCGATGTAGGTGTAGGCGCCGTCCTCGCCCAGGATGGTGGTCGCGGCGTCCTCCTCCACGATCACCGGGTCGGAGGGGATGACGTCTTCGACGGGGTTCTTGCAGCCGCCAAGGACCGGGATGGTTGCCGCGACGACGCCTGTCGCCGCGGCCGTGCGGAAGAATCCGCGCCTGGTGACGTTGCTCTTAAACACGCGCTTTCCTATGCGACACCCTGCGCCAGGGCGCGGGCCTCGGCAAGGGCGATGGTCATCTGGTCGGCGCAGGACGTGCCGCGGTTGTGGCACTGGTTGCCCGCCAGGAGGCTGATAACCTCGTCGACGGACTTGCCCTTGACGAGCTTGGCAACCGCCTTGGTGTTGCCGTCGCAGCCGCCGTCAAACTCGACGTTCTCTATGATGCTGCCGTCGTCGGACAGGTCGACGTGAATGTTGCGAGGGCACACGCGCCTCGGTGTGTAGTCATGGCTGACCATGGGTATCTCCTTTTTCGCTGTTGTATCAGTATACCCACATGGGACGTCCTGAACGCCCGCTAGAATGGGTTCGGAGATTTCTGCAGAACAGCCATCCGGCAGCCGATCCGAAAGGACCTCGCATGATCGATCGCTACACGCGCCCGGAAATGGGCCACATCTTCTCGCTCGAGAACAAGTACGCCATCTGGCAGGAGATCGAGGTGCTCGCCTGCGAGGCCCATGCGGAGATGGGCGTCATTGGCATCACGCGCGAGGAGGCGGCCTGGATTCGCGATCACGCCAAGTTCGACCGCGCCGAGGTGGACGAGATCGAGGCCGTCACCAACCATGACGTCATTGCCTTCCTCACCAATATGGGCAGCTACATCGACGCCGAGGTGCCCGAGGGCGAGCCCAAGCCCAGCCGTTGGGTGCACTACGGCATGACCAGCTCCGACCTGGGCGACACCGCGCTTTGCTACCAGCTGGTGCAGGCAACCGACATCATCATCGACGACGTGCGGCGCCTGGGCGAGATCTGCCGTCGCCGTGCCTTTGAGGAGCGCGACACTGTGTGCGTGGGCCGCACGCACGGCATCCACGCCGAGCCCATGACCTTTGGCATGAAGTTTGGCAGCTGGGCCTGGGAGCTGCGCCGCGACCTCGACCGCCTGCTTGACGCGCGCGAAGGCACGGCATGCGGCGCCATTTCCGGCGCGGTGGGCACGTACTCGTCCATTGACCCGTTCATCGAGCAGTACGTGTGCGAGCACATGGGGCTTGGCTCGGACCCGCTTTCCACGCAGGTCATCAGCCGCGACCACCACGCCTATCTCGCCGGCGTCCTTGCCACCACGGCAGCCACCTGCGAGCGCATCGCCCTTGAGGTGCGCAACCACCAGAAGACCGACACGCTGGAGGCCGAGGAGCCGTTCCGCAAGGGACAGAAGGGCAGCTCGGCCATGCCGCACAAGCGCAACCCCATCACCGTCGAGAAGGTCTGCGGGCTTTCGCGCGTGGTCAAGGCCAACGCGCAGGTGGCGTTTGACAACGTGGCGCTGTGGCACGAGCGCGACATCAGCCACTCCTCCAACGAGCGCGTGGCGCTGGCCGACAGCTTCATCGCGCTGGACCACATGCTGCACTGCCTCATCCGCATCATCGACGGGCTGGTGCTGTACCCTGCGCGCATGAAGGCCAACCTCGAGTCCACGCGCGGGCTGATCTATTCGAGCAAGGTGCTGCTGGCGCTGGTCGACACCGGCATCACGCGCGAGGAGGCCTACGCCATCGTGCAGCGCAACTCCATGCAGGTGTGGGACGACGTGCAGCAGGCGCGCGAAGGCGCCGACCTGCGCACCCGCCTGGAGGCGGACCCGGACTGCACGCTCACGTCCCAGCAGCTCGACGCCATCTTTGACCCGTGGAGCTTCCTCGGCCGCATCAACGTGGTGTTCGACCGCCTGGAGCAGCTGAGCTTTGAGTAACGCGTACAAGTGATGCGAAGGGGTGGGACCCTTGCGTGTCAGCTGACACGCAAGGGTCCCACCCCTTCGTATCGGCTATTCCGCAAAGAGTGCCTGGTCGGCCGCCAGGGATGACTTCGCCTCTCCCAGCTGCTCGCGCACGGCCGTGATGCCGGTCCCACCATAGGTGGTGCGCGCGTTGGCGATGGCCGTCGGGTCCAGGCAGCCTACGATGTCCTCGTCAAAGAGGTCGCTTGCGGCGCGCAGGTCGGCAAGCGTCAGGTCCTCGAGCCCGCAGCCGCGCTTCTCGCATTCGAGCACCAGGCCACCCACCACCGCATGTGCCTCGCGGAACGGCATGCCCTTCTTTGCCAGGTAGTCGGCCACGTCGGTCGCCGCGGTGAAGCCGGTCTTGGCCTGGGCCAGCATGACGTCTGCGTTCACCTTCATGGTCGAGAGCATGCCCTGCATCACGACGTAGCAGTCGGCGAGCGTCGTGGCAGCGTCGACGGCGCCGGGCTTGCATTCCTGCAGGTCCTTGTTGTAGGCCAGCGGCAGACCCTTGCACGTGACGAGCAGGCTCACCAAGTCGCCGATGACCCGGCCGACCTTGCCACGGGTGAGCTCGGCAAAGTCGGGGTTCTTCTTCTGCGGCATGATGCTCGAACCGGTGCTCCAGGCGTCCGAGAGCGTGACAAAGCCGAATTCCGAGCTGCTCCACAGGATGATCTCCTCGCAGAGGCGCGAGAGGTGCACCATGCCCACGGAGCAGGCGTACTCGAGGTCGAGCAGGTAGTCGCGGTCGGACACGGCATCCATCGAGTTGGGGATGGGGTGGTCGAAGCCCAGGTCCTCGGTGGTCTGGAAGCGGTCGAGCGGGTAGGTGGTGCCGGCGAGCGCAGCGGCTCCCAGCGGGTTTGCGTCCGCCGCGTCGTAGGCGTTGAGCAGGCGCGCGAAGTCGCGCTCGAGCATCCAGTAGTACGCGAGCAGGTGGTGCGACAGGAGCACGGGCTGCGCATGCTGCAGGTGCGTGTAGCCCGGCATCACCACGTCGAGATGCTCCTCGGCAAGGTTGACCAGGACCTCGCGCGTAGCGAGGTTCTCACGCATGACGTCTGCCGCCAAGTCCTTCGCGAGCAGGCGGATGTCCGTGGCGACCTGGTCGTTGCGCGAGCGGCCCGTGTGCAGGCGCGCGCCGGCCGTGCCGATGCGCCGCGTGAGCTCGCCCTCGACCGCCATGTGCACGTCCTCGTCGTGGTCGTCGTCCCAGGCGAAGGTGCCCTCCTCGATTTCGGCGTCGATCTGCTCGAGACCCGCCTTGATCTGCGCCAGGTCCTCCTCGGAAATGATGCCCTGCTTGGCAAGCATGGTCGCGTGCGCGATCGAGCCCGCGATGTCCTGCGAGGCCATGATCTTGTCGTCCTGGAGCGACGCGCCCCACTTCAGCGCAAAGTCGCTCATTCCCTCTTCGAACCTGCCGCTCCACAGTGCCATAGCGTCCTCCTTGTTTGGGATGTCTGCCTGAAAGCTTATCAAAGCTCAGGCGCATCGCCGTCTCCCATATAGACTTCCCACGAGTCAAATTCCGAGGGAGGCAAGCCAGATCAGCAAAAAAGGGCGGGGTCCGTCTTTCGGACCCCGCCCATAACCCCTTTTGAAGCAGTGTTTAGTCGATCGCGTACCCGGCACCAGGCCCCTGGACCTTGGACCACGTCTTGGACTGCAGACCGTGGAGGATGATGAAGCCCTCGGAGGCCGAGTGGTCGAAGGTGTCGCCCTCGTCGTAGGTGGCCAGGTTGTAGTCATAAAGCGCATGGTCGGAGCGCACGCCATCAACAAAGATGCCGCCCTTGCACAGGATGATGCGGACCTCGCCGCTCACAAACTGCTGCGTGTAGGCGTTGTAGGCATCGATGGCAACGCGGTTCTGGCTGTACCAGAGTCCACGGTAGACCAGCGAGGCCCACTCAACGTCCAGCTTGGCCTTCTGCTTCAGCGTCTCGGCGTCGAGGCAGAGCGTCTCGAGGGTCTGGTGCGCCTGGATGAGCAGCAGGGCGGCCGGGCATTCGTAGCACTCGCGGCTCTTGATGCCCACCACGCGGTCCTCGATCATGTCGATGCGGCCAAAGCCGTTGCGGCCAGCGATCTCGTTGGCCTTGATGATGACGTCCAGAAGCGACATCTTCTCGCCGTTGATGGACGTGGGGATGCCCTTCTCAAAGCCGATGATCACGGTCTCGGGCTCGTTGGGGCAGTCGGGCAGGTTGTTGGTCATCGTCCAGATGTCCGAAGGAGGGGTGTTCCAGGTGTCCTCGAGCACGCCGCACTCGATGGCGCGGCCCCACAGGTTGTCGTCGATGGAGTAGGGCTTCTTCTTAGTGGTGGGCACGGGCACGCCGTTGGCCTCGGCCCATTCCATCTCCTCGTCGCGGGTCTTGAGGTCCCACTCGCGCACGGGCGCAATGATCTCGAGCTCGGGGTCGAGCGCGCGGATGGACGTCTCGAAGCGCACCTGGTCGTTGCCCTTGCCAGTGCAGCCGTGAGCGATGTACTTGGCGCCGTACTTGTGCGCGACGTCCACAAGGTGCTTGGAGATCAGCGGGCGAGAAAGGGCGGAGAGAAGCGGATAGACGCCCTCGTATTTGCCGTTTGCCCAGATGGCCTTGGCGAGGATGGTGTCGGCGTACTCCTCGCGCATGTCGATGGCCTCGGAGGCGATGGCGCCCATGTCCAGGGCCTTCTGCTTGATCCAGGTGAGGTCCTTCTCGTCCTGGCCGACGTTGCCGCAGATGGCGATGACGTCCATGTTCTTGACGACCTGCAGCCACTTGACGATGACGGACGTGTCGAGTCCGCCCGAGTAGGCAAGTACGACCTTTTCCTTCGTGCTCTCTGACATGGTGCTTCCTTTCTTTGCGTGCGACGCTGATATCGCTTTGCTTGACGGGGTGGGTGGTTGCCGGCCGCGGCGCGCATAAAAAAGCCCGGCGGCGCCGGGTGCTGCTGCGTCCTTTGAGGGCGGACCGTGCCTGAGCAGGCTAGTGCAGCACGCGAGCGCGTCGCGGCGAGGTACGTCGGCCCTGGCGTCGGAGTGCATCCTGCCTGGTGATTTCGTTGTTCATGGAGGAGCCTCCTTTCGTGTTGCCTCGACCCACGCTGCAGCTCTCTCTTGCCTCATGGTACTTTACCTTGCCAAATATGGGGCGGCACAGTATCCATGCAATTGCATTCGAATGGAAACAATCACTGATGACGCGCCTTGCCGATTAGCTGAGACCATTATTCCAAATGAGTGTAATAACGGATATAGGGCGCAGGGGCGCTCACGGCCAAAGGAGGAAGCCACGGCTGACGACAAGAAAGGCCTCCGTCGCCGGAGGCCTTCTCGTTTACGTGGTGGGCCCTGTGGGGTTCGAACCCACGACCTTGGGATTAAAAGTCCCCTGCTCTGCCAACTGA
>CADBRX010000021.1 GCA_902797175.1 uncultured Coriobacteriaceae bacterium
AACGGCTTTGCCAACCCGGTCAGCAAGGAGCTGCCGCTGGAGTACGCCGTCGAGATGAACAACCTCATCAAGCTCGAGATGGAAGGGGCGATAGGATAATGGCCGAGAAGAACGCGGCCGCTGCCGCCGCTACCACCATGCTCTCGCACGTCAACGTGCCCGCGGCTCAGACGTGGAACTATCTGCACATCAACGACATCTCCTTCGAGGTTCCCGCACCCACCACCAAAGGCGAGGTTCTGGGACGCCTTCCGCGCCTCTTCGACGCGGTCGAGGTGGGCATCGGGGACGAGGCGGCCCAGTGGGTCGTCGCCTCGTCCGGAGACTCCCGCTACGTGGAGGTCAAGGCCGGCGTGAAACGCACGGACCCCATCGTCGTGGACGTCGATGCCCAGGCTGGCACCATCTGCGACACCGGCGTGCTCGTGCGCGAGGGTGCCGAGGCGACCGTCGTGGTCGTCGCCCATGGAAAGGCCCAGGCGGACGCCACGTCCGCATCGCTTCTGCGCATCGTCGCGGAGCGTGGCGCGCACGTCTCCCTCACGGAGGTCATGGCGCTTGGCGACACCAGCCAGCACGTCGAGGGAGTCGGCATCGAGGCCGGAGAGGACGCGCTCGTGGAGGTGCGCCAGTACGCCCTGGGCGGGCAGAAGGTCGCCATGGGCATCTGCACCTCGCTCACGGGAAGGCGCGCACGGCTCATCCATGACATGCGCTACCTGGTGCGCGGCACCGAGCAGCTCGACGTCAACCACCTGGTACGTCAGCGCGGGCGCAACACCCGCTCTGACATCACGACCTCGGGCGTCCTGGCCGACGCCGCCAAGAAGACCATGCGCGAGACCATCGACCTCATCCACGGCGCCAAGGGAGCGGCCGGCAACGAGCTCGAGACCGTGCTCGTCACCGGTGACGACATCGTCAACAAGACGCTCCCCACCATCTTGTGCGACGAGGACGACGTCCAGGGCAACCACGGCGCATCCATCGGGTCGGTGAGCCCCGATCAGCTCGCGTACCTTGCCGACCGTGGCATCTCCACGGCCGACGCCGAGGCGCTCTTTGCGCGTGCCATCTTTGACGACGCGGCAATCCATGCACCCGATGAGCTGTCACGCGCGGCCGCCCTTGCCCGCGCCGAGGAGGTCCTGGGCGCAGAAATCGCCCGCGACGTCGCAGAGGGACTGGGGCTTGCCCTGAACAGCGAGGAGGACGCATGAGCCTGACCGCCGCCCAGATGGCCGAGATTGAGTCGAGCCCGTTCAAGCAGGACTTCCCCCTGCTTTCGCAAAACCCCGACCTGGTCTTTCTTGACAGCGCGGCAACGGCGCAGCGCCCCGCGACGGTGCTCGACGCCGAGCGCCGCTTTTACGAGACCATGAATGCCAACCCGCTCCGCGGCCTCTATCGGCTCTCCGTCGAGGCGACCGCCGCCATCGAGGACGCCCGTGCGCACATCGCCCGCTTCATCGGCGCGGTGGACGAAGGCGGAAAGCCGCTGTCCGACGAGATCGTCTTCACGCGCAACGCCAGCGAGTCGCTGAACCTCGTGGCACACACCCTGCCGGAGGTGGTGGGTCTTGGACCAGGTGACGAGGTGGCCATCTCCATCATGGAGCACCATTCCAACCTCATCCCCTGGCAGCAGGTCTGCCGCGCGACCGGCGCCAGCCTCGTCTACCTGAGGCCTGACGAGAACTTCGAGATCACGCACGAGGAGGCGGAGGCCAAGATCGGGTCCCACACCAAGATCTTGTCCATCACGCACGTATCCAACGTGCTGGGCGTGGAAAACCCCGTCGCCGCCCTTGCCGCGCGTGCCCATGACATGGGGGCGCTCGTGGTGGTGGACGGGGCGCAGTCCGTGCCCCACCTGCCCGTCGACGTGCGCGAGCTGGGATGTGACCTCCTCGCCTTCTCTGCCCACAAGCTGGGCGGTCCCATGGGCATCGGCGTGCTCTGGGGCAAGAAGCAGCTGCTCGATGCCATGCCGCCCTTCCTCACGGGCGGCGAGATGATCGACTCCGTCACCGAGACCGATGCCGTCTGGGCACCCGTGCCGGCCAAGTTCGAGGCGGGCACCCAGGACGCGGCGGGAAGCTATGCGACCGACGCCGCCCTCTCCTACCTCGAGCGCTTTGGCATGGAGGATCTCGAGAGGCGCGAGCGCCTTCTGGCAACCTACCTCACCGACGCGCTCGCCGCCCTGCCCTTCGTCCATGTCATCGGCCCGTCCGACGGCAGCCGCCACGTGGGCGCCGTCGCCTTCAACGTCGAGGGCATCCATCCCCATGACGTAGCGAGCATCCTTGACATGTCCGGCATCTGCATCAGGGCGGGGCACCACTGCGCCCAACCCCTGCTCGCTTGGCTCGGCGAGTCGAGCACCTGCCGCGCAAGCGTCGCCTTCTATAACGACAAGGCCGACATCGACCGTCTGGTCGAGGGCCTGAACGTAGTTTGGAGCGTGTTCCATGGCCGTCAGTAGCGCCACCCCGGCAAGCCTCTACAACCCGCAGTTCATGGACCACGTGAACAACCCGGACTACAACTACCAGCTTGAGGACCCCACGCACGTGCACGAGGGAGTCAACCCCTCCTGTGGCGACGAGCTGACCTTCTCCATCCGCATCGGAGACGACGGGACCATCGAGGAGGCGGCCTACCAAGGCCATGGCTGCGCCATCAGCCAGGCATCTGCCGACATGATGAGCGACCTCGTCACCGACCGCACGCCCGAGGAGGCGCTCGCGCTCTGCGACCTCTTCATGCGCATGGTGAAGGGCGAGGTTACTGACGAGGCAGAGCTCGATCAGCTTGAGGACGCCGCCCTTCTCAAGGACATTGCCCACATGCCCGCGCGCGTGAAGTGTGCCGAGCTTGCGTGGCGCACGCTTTCGGAAATGCTCGCTTCTGACGGGGAGGCGTGAGTCCCATGGCTGGAGGACTCTTCTCGACAAAGGGACGCTATGCGCTGCGTGCCATGGGCGACCTCGCGACGCACGAGGGCTGGATCTCTTTGGGCGAGGTCTCCGAACGACAGGGAATCTCGCGCAAGTACCTCGAGCAGGTCATCGCGCTCATGCACAAGGCGGGATACGTCGAGAGCCTTCGCGGAAAGGGCGGCGGCTACCGCCTGACGCGCAAGCCCGAGGAGTACACCCTGGGAGAGATCCTGCGTGCCGCAGAGGGTTCGCTCGCACCCGTCGCCTGCCTGGACTGCACCTCGGGCGAGATCTGCCCGCGCATGGAGGACTGCCCCACCGTGACCATCTGGCGCGACTTGGGCAAGCTCACCTCGTCCTTCCTGGACAGCAAGACGCTAGCCGACATCTTGGTGGACGAGGACTTCCGCGAGGAGCGGGGAGAATAGCGCACCGGCTTTCGGCACGCAGGCTAACCGCCATCAAGCGCTTTTAACGAGGGCCTTCGATTCGTCGGAGCCCTTATCCTTCTGTGGCGGCGGCGCCCTCCTGCTGCACGGCATTGACCTGAGGGGATGCCTCGGAAGCCGTGGGCTCCGCAGCCTGCGCCTGTGCCTGCGTCTGCGCCTCCCCCGCCGGCGGCTCTTCCTGGATGGTCCCCACGGGCGCGGCAACGGTCTCGGATGCTTCGGGAACCTCGGTGGTCACGGCAGTCGCATCGGCAGGGGCGGTTGTTGCCGTGGTGGCAGCCGGCGCCTGGGAATCCTTGCCCGTCTCGGCGTCATCCGCAGTTGCTGTCGTTTCCACAGCAGGCTCCTCAACCTGCTCCTCGATCGTCTCTATGGGTGCAGGGCCTTCCCAGCTGGTGGGGCCGAGCCCCTGGCCACGCGTTGCCAGGATGATAAGCGCCGCGCTTGCTATGACCGCCGCAAGCGAGATGCCGGCGGCAAACGCGACAAGCCTGTGTTTGATTCGCCCGTCATCAGAGGGAGCATCCCCGTACCCCTCGTACGTGGCCGCTGGAACATGTCGGCCAACCGCCGCATGGGGTTCTGACGCCTCCTTGATGCGATCGGCCGAGGCGGTGAGCATGCCCTTGTACGTCTGGGTCAGCGTGGTCGACAGTGCCGCCGCCACGACCGCGCCGATAAACGAACCCGCGAGACCGATACGCGACATGAGCAAAAAGGACGTCGCGGCCGTCAGTGCACTCGCGGCGATGGATGCAAACGAGAAGTCGTCAAACACGCCACGTGGCTTGAAAGACTCCTGCGCCATTGGTACCACACCCTTTCTTTGGCAGCCAATCCGCAGGTAGAAGCCATTTCTGCCCCATGACCGCCGTCGTCTGGAAAAGGAAGTATACCCACCCCGTCCGCGGAGCCTGCGACTTCACGAAGTGTCGACAGGAGGTGCACAGCACCGACAAAACCAGCAGTTGTCGTACGGCATCAACGTCCCAAAACCAGATTTGGCGCCTTATACCGCAAGAATCCGCCGCTTTGCGAGTTTGCCTTATTGAACTCATGACATAGGCGCTATGATTGTCCAAGTGTTTGTAAACCAACGTTTTTGGGAGGTTCAACATGCTCGTTTCCGCAACCGACATGCTCAACGCGGCCGTCAAGGGTCACTACGGCATTGCCGCCTTCAACACCAACGACCTCGAATGGACCCGCTCCATTCTCCTGGCCGCCGAAGAGCTGCAGTCGCCCGTCATCATCCAGTGCACCCGTGGCGCCGCCAACTGGCAGCAGGGCTTCAAGGTCGTCAAGGACGTCGTCGAGGACCTCGTTGACTACATGAAGATCACCGTGCCCGTCGCCATGCACCTCGATCACGGCACCTACGAGGACTGCTTCGAGGCCATCGACGCCGGCTTCACCTCCATCATGTATGACGGCTCCCACGAGCCCACGTTCGACATCAACATGGAGCGCACTGCCGAGATCGTGAAGCTCTGCCACTCCAAGGGCATCTCCGTCGAGGCTGAGGTCGGCGGCATCGGTGGCGTCGAGGACGGCGTCGCCTCC
>CADBRX010000022.1 GCA_902797175.1 uncultured Coriobacteriaceae bacterium
CTTCATGACCTCAGCGATGTTCTCCTGGTTGATGCCCGTGCCGATGGCCAGCCCGGCATGGATGAGGTTGCGCTTGACGGCCGCCGCCAGCTCGAGCGGTCGCAGCTGGAAGATGGAGCCATGGTCGCGCTTGTGCAGATCGTACTCATGCTCCATGAGGTAGCCGGACGCGATGCTCACGTAGTTGACGCCCAGCCCGTCCACCTCGGCGGTACGGCGTCCCACGCGCTTGACGCCGTCCATGTCGCACATGATCTCTCCGCCGTATTCGCGCGCATGGCGCACCATCTGCTGGATGACGGGGTCGGGCGCGGACGCGAGCACCGTCACGATGGAGGCGCCCGCCTCAAAGCAGCGGCGGGTCACGCCCGTGCCGCCGTGGAACACCTTGGCATCGACGCAGATCTTGACGTCGGGATGGGCCTCGTGGGCTTCCTTCACCACGTCCAGGCCAAAGGTGATGAGCTCGGGGTAGCCGACCTCGATGATGTCAACATGCCCTGCCATCTGGTCAAACACGCGCAGCAGCTCGTGACGTTTGCCGTGGTCGATGACGAGTTGAAGCTTGGTCATGGCTATGCCTCCTTAGCTGAAGAGTTTCTTGTCGTTGCCAGACGGCACCTGGAAGAACACGACGCCCACGAGGCCGACGCCAATCAGCGCGCACAGGAAGTGGAACATCGCGGGATAGCCCGCCGCGTCCGCAATCTGGCCGCCGATGTTGTTGGAGATGATCGTGCCAAAGCTCTGGCAGGTCTTGACCAGGGCGAGGCCCGTAATCTGCTGGCGCGGGTCGACGATGGTGTTGACCACCTTCATGTTGGCCATGATGTTGATGATTGCGGGCGGATGGCGGCCGATGAACGTCGCCACGATGATGAGCGGGAGCGGCATGTTGAGGCCGTAGATCACCATCTCGATGAGCACGAGGCCAAAGATGCCCAGAAGCAGCGTCTTGTTGGGGATCTTGTCCATGAACTTGTTGGAGAAGAGCAGAAGCGGGATCTCGAGCAGCGTGGCGATGGAAAGCACGGTGGACGCCGTCGAGGCCTCGAGACCCTTGGTGGTCAGGAAGACCGAGCAGAACGAGTACGCGGCGCCGGTCACCGCGGCAAAGATAACCTGGAGCACGAGGTAGTACAGGAACTTCTTGTTGGTCAGGAGGTCCTTGGCGCTGACCGGCTCGCCGCCGCTCTCGATGTTTGCGGACTCAGCCTCGGCGACACGCGGGTTGGTTCCCCAGAAGCCCAGGATGGCAAGGAGCATCGCAAAGATGAAGGCGACATAGGGCGCCACGGGCGCGATGTTGTCGTACAGCAGGCCCGTGAGCTGCGTACCTGCGGCAAAGCCGATGGAGCCCCACATGCGAACGCTGCCGTAGTTGTAGGGGCTTGAGGTGGCCATGCGCTCGACGACCGGGTTCACGCCGTTCATGATGAGGTTCATGAGGGCGTAGGCCAAGACGATGATGGCAAAGTTGGGGGCGATCACGAACAGGCCGCCCGCAAAGCACGAGGCGCCAAAGAGCACCATGTTGACGGGACGCATGCCAAAGCGCTCGGTCAGCGAGCCGATGAAGGGCTGCGTGACCATGTTGGCCAGCGACGCCGCCGAGATGAGCAACGACACCTGGCTGGCCGAATACCCCTTGCCGATGAGGTAGACCGAGATGAGTGCGCTGAACAGCGCAAACGCCAGGTCATAGAAGAAGAACAAGATGACGTAGCTCAGGTAGCTGTTCGTATATTTGGCAAGTAGTCGTTCCATACCTCTCCCTTCCCTCTTCTAAGGCATGATGATACATGACAACAAGCATTTTCAGGTGGGGCCAACTCCGAACAGGTCCCTGCTATGAGCCAAATACCACCGCTTCGAAGGGCCGAAGGGTTCCCGTCTCGGTCGATCCGTGCGTTCCCGCGAGCAGCCCCATGCCCTCTACCAGCGACGCATCGTATGTCGCGGTCTCGTCCGAGAGGTTTGCCAACATGACGGCGACAGAATCCTCCCCTTGACGGCGATACGCATAGACCTGCTCGGAGTCGGCCAGGAGCTCCTCGTAGCTGCCCGCGACGAGCTCGTCTCGCGAGGCGCGCAGCGCGGCGAGCGTGCGGTACCAGTTGAGCACAGAATCCGGGTCTGCCTCCTCCGCAGCCACATTGACCTGCGCATAGTCCGGGTGAACCGGAAGCCACGGCGTACCGGTCGTAAAGCCGGCGTTGTCGCTCGCGTCCCACTGCATGGGCGTCCGCGCGTTGTCGCGGCTGAAGCGGTTGCAGGCAGCCAGCGCCTCCTTGGCAGAGAGACCCTCGCTGATGGCAAAGTCGTACTGGCCGTGGGACTGCACGTCGTCAAACTGATCAAGCGACGTCCACTGCGCATTGCCGTAGCCCAGCTCTTCGCCCTGGTAGAGGAAGGGCGTACCGCGCTGCATCAGCAGGACCGTGCCCAGGGCCTTTGCCTTGGCGTCGAGCGGACCGCCGCAGCGGAAGTAGTTGACCGTGGAGCGCGGCTGGTCGTGATTCTCAAAGAAGGCCGGGTACCAGCCGTTTGTTGCCGTGGCGACCTGGCTTGCCGTCAGGGCGCGCTTGAGGTCGGTCAGCTTCCACTGGGCAGGGCGGCACCAGAGCTCCGCCTCGCCCATGGGCACATGCGAGTGGCTGAACTCAAAGAGCAGGTCAAAGACGCCATGCTCGCCGACCCACTCGCCCAGCTCATCGGGACCCACGCCGTTGGCCTCGCCCACCATGAAGATGTCGCGCCCGTCGCGCACGGCCGCCTTGAACTCGTGCAAAAAGTCGAGGATGCCCGGCGTGTTGGCCGTTGCGGCATGCACGGCCGAGAGGCCGTCCTCGCCGTCGACGGGGCCGTCCTCAAAGACGGCCGGCTTCTTGATGTAGGTAATGGCGTCGATGCGGAAGCCTCCCGCGCCCTTGTCCGCCCAGTAGTTGGCGATGTCAAAGAGGGCTTTGCGCACCTCTGGGCACTCCCAGTTGAGGTCGGGCTGCTGCGGCGCAAAGGTGTGCAGGTAGTACTGGTGGCGCTCCTCGCACCACTCCCAAGCGCTTCCGCCAAAGATGCTGCGCCAGTTGGTCGGCGCACTGCCATCGGGACGCGCATCTCGCCAGATGTACCAGTCCGCCTTGGGGTTGTCGCGGCTGCTGCGGCTCTCCACAAACCACGGGCACATCTCGGACGTGTGGTTGAACACGAGGTCCATAACCATGCGGATGCCCTTCTCGCGGCCACGCGCAAAGAGCTCGTCCATGTCAACCATGTTGCCAAAGGATGGGTCGATCTGGTAGTAGTCCTCTACGTCGTATCCGTTGTCGACCATGGGGCTCTTGTAGCACGGTGTGATCCAGAGGGCGCCTACGCCCAGCGAAGCCAGGTAGTCCAGCTTGCTCGTGATGCCCGCGATGGTTCCGGTGCCCTGCCCCCGCGTGTCGAGGAAGCTCTTGGGATACACCTCATAGGCGATGGTCTTCTGCCACCAGGCAAGGTCTGTTTTCTTCATCTCTCACTCCTTGACGTATGCGTATGGTATGGGCGCGATTGGTCGCGTTTGACGACGGCCCCACAACACAAAATCCTACCTTGTCAGACAGGCAATCTTTGCTATCATATTCCCTTGCATCGGGACGTGGCGCAGTTTGGTAGCGCGCACGGTTCGGGAGCTAGGGAACGTAGTTTCACTACCTAATTCCCAAAGCCGAGGAGTCGCAGGTAAA
>CADBRX010000023.1 GCA_902797175.1 uncultured Coriobacteriaceae bacterium
GCTACAATGGCATGCGAGACGGGAGCTTGCGGCGAGGCAGGCTGAGAGGGGCACCTGTGCCCGACCGACCCTGATCTGGGTAATGCCAGCGTAGGGAGCTTAGCGATACCGCCAGGGGCCCTGCGTATATGCGGGGCTTTTTCATGCCCCGCCGAGAGGAGCGAGCATGAACTGCGCTATCGCCATCCAGTACCTGCCGATGGATGCCACCTCCGACGACGAGACCTGCCGCATCGTGGACGAGGTCATCGCGGCCATCGACGCCTCGGGCCTTGACTACTACGTCGGCCCCTTCGAGACGACCATCGAGGGTCCTTACGAGCAGTGCATGGACCTCCTGCGCGATTGCCAGCTTGCCGGCGCAAAGGCGGGCTGCGCCCACGCCATGACCTACGCAAAGATTGACTTTCGCCCCGACGGTGACGTCATGAGCACCGAGCACAAGATTGGCAAGTACCACGAGGGTGACCCCGAGTTTGCGCCGCATGCCGACTTTGAGGTGGCATAGGTTATGGAGCATCTTGAGCACGAGCATATCCCGATCGACCACTCGGCACGTCCTTCTCGCCTACGTGCGGTGCTGGTTCCCGTTGTTGCCGTCGCCGTGCTTTTGGCGGTGTGGGAGCTTGCGTGCGACACGGGACTGGTGCCGTCATTCTTGCTGCCCAGCCCGTCGGCGGTGGTCTTAGCCCTGGTCAAGGACTTCGCGCTCATCGCGCAGCACTCGCTCACGACGCTCGCAGAGGCGGCTGCGGGCCTCGGCATCGGCGTGGTCGTCGGTGCGGTCTTCGCCCTGCTCATGGACCGCTTCGAGACGTTCTACCTTGCCTTTGAGCCGCTTATGACCATCTCGCAGACCATCCCCACCATCGCCATCGCACCCCTTCTGGTGCTGTGGTTTGGCTACGGCCTGGCACCCAAGGTCATCCTCATCGTGCTGACCACCTTCTTCCCAGTCACGGTGTCGCTGGTCTCGGGCTTCAAGTCGGTCGACCCCGACATGGTGGATCTCATGCGCACTATGGGAGCCTCGCGCTGGCAGGTCTTCCGCTACGTCAAGCTGCCAGCTGCCGCCGACCAGCTGTTCAGCGGCCTGCGCATCAGCGCCACCTACGCCATCGTCGGCGCGGTCATCGCCGAGTGGCTGGGTGGCTTCAGCGGCTTGGGCGTGTACATGACGCGCGTGCGCAAGTCGTTTTCCTACGACAAGATGTTTGCCTCAATCTTGGTGATTTCGGCGCTGAGCCTTGCGCTCATGCGCCTCGTTGACGTGTTAGAACACCTTTGCATGCCCTGGAAGCGGGCAGAAGGGAGCAACAAACATGCGTAAGAACCTCTCCAGAAGGGCCTTTCTGGCCTCAGCTGCCAGCGCAAGCGCAGCTGCGCTTGCGGCGTGCGGCGGCAATACCCAGCAGCAGCCGGCAGGCGGTGACGGTGCGGCCGAGCTGACCAAGGTCTCCTTTGTGCTGGACTATTCGCCCAACGTGAACCATACGGGCATCTATGTTGCCATGGACCAGGGCTTCTTTGCCGAGGAAGGCATTGAGGTCGAGGTCGTGCCCGTGCCAGCGGACGGCGCGGACGCACTCATCGGCTCTGGCGGCGCCAACATGGGCGTGAGCTACCAGGACTACATTGCCAACAGCCTTGCGTCCGCCAACCCCATGCCCTACACGGCGGTCGCCGCCATCGTGCAGCACAACACGAGCGGCATCATGAGTCGCGCCGAGGACGGCATCACGAGCGCCAAGGGCATGGAGGACCACACCTATGCCACCTGGAACATGCCTGTCGAGCAGGCCACCATCAAGCAGATTGTCGAGGCTGACGGTGGCGACTTCTCCAAGGTGAAGATGGTTCCCTACGAGGTGGATGACGAGGTGGCGGGGCTTCGTGCCAACATGTTTGACACGGTGTGGGTCTACGAGTGGTGGGCCGTGCAGAACGCCAAGCTGCAGGACTATCCCGTCAACTACTTCTCGTTTGCCGACATGGACCCCGTCTTTGACTACTACACGCCCGTCATCGCTGCAAACGATGACTTTGCGGCCACCAATCCCGAGGTCGTCAAGGGCTTCCTACGCGCGGCCAAGCGTGGCTACGAGTTTGCCGCGCAGGACCCGGCGGCGGCCGCAGGCATCCTCTGCAAGGCGGTGCCCGAGCTTGACCCGGAACTCATCAAGATCGCCCAGGAGTTCATCTCGCCAGAGTACATCTCCGACGCAAAGGCATGGGGAGACATCGATGCTGACCGCTGGGCCCGCTTCTATCAGTGGCTTGACGACGAGCAACTGGTGGAGAACCAGATTGACGTCAACGCTGGCTACACGCTGGAGTACCTGGCGTGAGCGAAGCGGCGTTAGAAGCACAAGGCCTCACGCTCTCGTGGGATGGGGTGAAGCTCGTCACACGAGACGTGTGCCTTGAAGTCGCTTCAGGTGAGATTGTGTGCCTGGTGGGAAAGTCCGGCTGCGGCAAGACGACCATCCTGCACGCCCTTGCCGGCCTGACCGAGCCGATGGAGGGCCGGGTGCTCCTGCATGGGCAGGACGTGACGGGCAAGCCTGGTCATGTCAGCTACATGCTTCAAAAGGACCTGCTGCTGTCGCATCTGTCGATCATCGACAACGCATGCCTGTCGCTTGTGATTGCGGGAGAGGACAAGGACGCTGCTCGCGCGAAGGCCGCCCCGCTCTTTGATCGCTTTGGCCTGTCGGGGACGGAGAAGCTTTGGCCCTCGCAGCTCTCGGGTGGCATGCGGCAGCGGGCGGCCTTCATGCGCACTTACCTCATGGGAAACGACGTGGTGCTGCTTGACGAGCCGTTCTCTGCGCTTGATGCCATCACGCGTGGCGAGATGCGGACATGGTATTGCGAGATGTCGCATGAGCTGGGCCTGGCATCGGTGGTGATCACGCACGATGTGGACGAGGCGGCCCTCATGGCAAACCGCATCTATGTGCTGACGGGCGCACCGTCCGCGGGCGTGCCGACCACCGTGGGCAGCGTGATCGACGTCACGCGGGTCGACGTGCCCGACTTCTCCGTGACTGAGGAGTTTCTCGAGGCAAAGCGTGCGGTTCTCGCGGCGCTGAATGACTAAGGTGCACCTGACTTCGTGCAGTAAAGCGTTGTTGTTGATGCAAAGGTAAAGGAAGACTCCCCGGGACGAGCCCGGGGAGTCCGTCAGGTCAGTCGCGTTGGGCGGCCGGCGTCAATTGCTTATGCCCAGC
>CADBRX010000024.1 GCA_902797175.1 uncultured Coriobacteriaceae bacterium
AGCGGCGTCTCGTAGTGGCTGATGGTGATGACCGGCTCCATGCCCAGCTCGAGCATCTTGTCAAAGAGGCGGTCGTAGAACTCAAGGCCCTTCTCGTTGGGCTCCTCCTCGTCACCATGCGGGAAGATGCGCGCCCAGCTGATGGAGGTGCGGAAGGCCTTGAAGCCCATGCCCGCCATGAGCTCGAGGTCACTCTCGTAGCGGTGGTAGAAGTCGATCCCCTCCTGCGAGAGGTGCACGTGCTCGTAGCTGAGCGAGGGCTCCCACTTGCCCGTCTCCTCGTTCCACTCGATGTCGGGCTTGTTGCCGATACCCGTCATGACGTCGGTGACGTTGAGCTGCTTGCCGTCCTCAAGGTACGCACCCTCAAGCTGGTTGGCCGCTACCGCGCCGCCCCACAAAAACCCTTCCGGAAATGCCGTTGCCATGCCGCTCCCCTCTCTTTCTAAGAATGATTTAGTGATCTTGCCCTCAGTCTTGCCTACTCTCCACCCACTGGTAGATGTCCTGCACGCGCTGTGGCGCATCCCTCAGCGCCGTGATATAGAACGTGGCGTGCGCCTCGGCGTCCACTATGGGAACAGCAACACGCTCATGATGGCTCCGACGAGCCAGTGTCGCGCTGGTCACAAAGCTGATAAGCTCCGTACTGCGCACGAGTTGTTCAAAGACCGAGCGGTCCGCCTGCTCAACAATGTTAGCATGGGGCATGTTGCGCCTCAGCACATCCATCCAGAAGCCCACCTCGGAGAGCACCAGGAAGGACTCGCCGTCCAAGTCAGCAAACGACAAGGTCTCGCGTTTTGCAAGCCTATGCTCGGGCGGCAGAAACGCAGAGAGGTCCTCCACCATAATCTGCGACGAACGCATGGTGGGCAAGATCATGGGACGCAGGGTGATGGCAAGGTCGACGGAGCGGTTCATCAGGCGCCGCTCCACCTCGTCCTCGGGAAGCGTCACCGGGTTGAGCAGCGTCCCGGGGAAGCGCTCCACCGTGAGCGCCGTAAGGTGCCAAACCGGAGCCGGCGCAACGGTTCCCACCAAAAGCGTGCGCTGGCGACGCGCAAGGTCGGCAAAGGCGTCAAGCATCATGCGTTCGTCGCGCAACAGGTTGCGCGCATGGTCCACCGCAAGGTGCCCCGCGTCATTGAGAGTAGCGGAGTTGTGTGTGCGGTCAAAGAGCTCCTGGCCCAGCTCACGCTCCAGACGCTTGATGGAGCGCGAGAGCGATGGTTGCGAGAGGTGCAACTCCTCGGCTGCAGCCGAGATGGTCCCACACCGCGCAATGGCGTCCAGTTGTCTCATCTGCTCGAGTTCCATGGACAGTACCCACTTTGTCAGTATGCGCTTAACTTGCGTCCATCTTACCGAATAGCTTGCGCACCCCTCGTCTCAGCATGCACGAACGGCATGGTCGCATAGCGGAAAGGTAGCATGGCGCGGCATTTTTACACCGTATGATGTACACAACGGAAACAGCGAGAAAGGAAGCCATTATGCAGTACATCACGCTCAACAACAACGTCAAGATGCCGGCCGAGGGCCTGGGCACCTTCCTCATGAGCCCCGCCGATGCCGAGGCTGCCACGCTCAATGCGCTGCGTGCGGGCTTCCGCCACATCGACACGGCCAATGGCTACTACAACGAGGCGGGCGTCGCCCGCGGCATCCGTCGCTCCGGCGTTCCCCGCGAGCAGATCTTCGTCTCCACCAAGCTTTGGCCCTCGGGTTACACCCGCGCCGCCGAGCACATCGACAAGACGCTCGCCCGTATGGGCCTTGACTACATCGACATGCTCATCCTTCACCAGCCCTGCGGCGACTACCTTGCCGCCTGGAAAGCCATGGAGGATGCCTACAAGGCGGGCAAGATTCGCGCGATGGGCCTCTCCAACTTCCCTGAGGAAAAGATCCAGGAGGTCATTGATGCTGCCGAGATCAAGCCTCAGCTGGTGACTGTCGAGAACCATCCCTACCATCCCAACGACGCCCTGCGCGAATACCTCGCCCAGTACGGCATCGTCATCGAGGCATGGTATCCGCTCGGCCACGGCGACGCGAGCCTGCGCGAGGAGCCCGTCTTTGCCCAGCTTGCCGAGAAGTACGGCAAGAGCCCCGTGCAGGTCATCCTGCGCTGGCACATCCAGAAGGGCAACTCCATCATCCCCGGCTCCAAGAGC
>CADBRX010000025.1 GCA_902797175.1 uncultured Coriobacteriaceae bacterium
CCAGGACGACGAGGGCTTCATCTGGCTGGTCGACCGCAAGAAGGACGTCATCATCACGGGCGGCGAGAACCTCTATCCCGTGCAGATTGAGGACTTCATGAGCGCCTGCCCGCTCATTCAGGACGTGGCCGTGATTGGCCTGCCCGACCCGCGCCTGGGAGAGATTGCCGCCGCGATCGTGCAGCTCAAGCCTGGTGTCGAGGCGACGGAGGACGACATCAACCAGTTCTGCCTGGATCTGCCGCGCTACAAGCGTCCGCGCAAGATCATCTTTGCGGACGTGCCGCGCAACGCGACGGGCAAGATCGAGAAGCCCCTGCTGCGCGAGCGCTACGGCGCGACGGGCCTGGTCGACCGCGAGAACCAGGGATAAAGCTGCAGGTGTCGGAATCGTGATGCCATCGTTGTGCTTCCGACAAATTCCGGCCTTCTGATGTCGGAAACGCGATGACATCGTTGTGCTTCCGACATCAAAGCGGGCTGCTGCCAGTACGTTCGTGCCACAATGGACACAACCACCAAGCCCTAACGACACTTTCCTGTCGTTAGGGCGTTTCATTCCCGTCTAACGCAACTTTACGGCTCTAAAGTGTTATTAGAATCCCTCGCAACGCTCTAACGCCAACAAAGTGTCGTTAGAGCGCGTCCCCAACAACCCCTACAGCGGATCAACGCCGGCGCGCAATATGGACAGGTAATCCTCGTAGACATACAGCCGATACCGTTGCCGGTCCTCGTCGCCTACCCTGAGGATTCCAATCTTTCGGAAGTCCTCGATGAGGTTGCTCGCCGTGGTCCTGCTGACACCAAGGCCGTCACGAACGCTTGCGGTCGTGACGATGGGGTGCGCCTCAAGAAACTCAAGCAGAGAGAGCCCATTGGTTGCCGCCCGCGCGAGGTGCTCCCTAATGAGCTTCTCGCTTCTGTTGTGGAGCTCTACCAGGCTCTTGAGCGATGCCGCCGCATCAGCCGCGCTTTCCGACATGCATTCGCAGAAGAAGGACACCCACTCCTCGTACGCTCCTCGCTCCCTCACTGCCGTCAAGCGCTCATAGTACTCTGACCTGCGCAGCTTTAGCTGATACGAGGGATAGAACACGGGCTTGGTAAGCACTCCATCGTTGATGAGCGAAAGCGTGATAAGAAGGCGCCCCAGCCTCCCGTTGCCGTCAAGGAACGGATGGATGGTCTCAAACTGATAGTGCACGAGCGCCGCCTTGACGACTGGGTCAAGGTCCTCGCGATTCATAAAGTTCTCCAGACGAAAGAGCGCATCGTTCATGTCGTCAACGTTTGGTGGCACGAACGCCGCCTGACGAATGGTGCAGCCGTGCGGCCCAATCCAGTTCTGCGAAGTCCTGATCTCACCCGGATGCTTATCCGATCCCCGGGCGTCCTTGAGCAGCTCTGCATGCACCTCTCGGAGCAGCTTCATGCAGAGGGGAAGTCGGTCCATCTCTCTGACTGCCAGCTCCGCCGCACTCACGTAGTTGACGACGTCGATTACCTCGCGTTTGTATGCGGTGGAATTCGATGGGTCGAGCATGTCGTCAAAGGTGCACTGGGTGCCTTCAATCTGCGAGGAGAGCAGGGCCTCCTTGCGCACGTACATCGCAAGGTACATGTCCGCGTTGGGAACGAAGTGAGACATTCCCTCCACTTCGCCAATCTTTCTTGAGCATCGTGCCAGGTCAGCGATCTGCGCATCGTCAAGGTGGAGCGGCACAACGCTATCTAATGGCGACGGGTTAAATGAGTAGTACTCGGCCTTGCCGGGAAGGTTCAGCCTAAGGTTGCCCTGCCGTCCTCCTTCGAGCTTCATCATGCTTCCTCCTAACGATACTTTGCTGATCTTAGACTGTTGCTACCTATTTTAACGCAACTTTACGGCTCTAAAGTGTTATTAGAATCTCCTGCGCCACTCTAAAGCCAACATAGTGTCGTTAGAGCGCGTTTGTGGCAGCCCAGGCGTGCCCGCCGCAAGCATGCGGCCCCTCTCCGTCACCTGCGATGCGCCTCAAGCGTAGCAACAAGTGCTGCTACAATGTAGCTACAGAAGGGAGGCTGTCATGGCTGCAACAGACGTGATCAGAGTCCGGATTGATCCCAAAGACAAGGAGCGCCTCACGCAGCTCTATGCTGCACGAGGAACGACCATATCGCACGAGGTGAGGGCATTTCTCAGGGCGGAGCTTGAGTATACGAGCGACCCCCTCGCCGTCCTCGACGGCATCGCCTCATCCGCACGACGCAAGGCGTTGGCTAGCGGAATGACAGAGCCATCCGTGCAAGACATTGTCGCCTTCATTGACCGCGTTCGTGAAGAGAGGGCGCAGGAAGCGCTGGTCGTCTGATGGTTCCCCTTGTCATCGACACAAACGTCTTGCTCGCCGCGCTCATAGCGCCCGACGGGCCAAACATGAGGGCGCTGCGGGCCATAGTGGGCAACCTTGACTGCTTTAAGGTGTGCTTTAGCTCGCAGATTCTGTCCGAATACGAAGACGTCCTCTCGCGACCCATCGTGTCTGTGCGCGGGCTCACCCCAGAGGCAAGAGCTCTTCTTTCGCTCATGAAAAGCGTCGGTCACGAGGTTGTGCCCACGGCCATCGACTACGTGGTGTATCCCGACCGCAAGGACAAGCCCTTTCTTGAGGCTGCCATCTACACAAAGGCGGTTCTCATCACCAACAACCTGAAGGACTTCCCCTTTGCGGGCGTGGTGGTCCTTGGTCCAGAAGACTTCCTCTTGTGGTGTGACGAGCGGGGGATACATGCGGGCTGAGCCAGCTGCCCTAGATGGCCGCGCAGATGGGTGCCCAAGGTAAAGACGCGCCCATCCCACTTGGTAACAAACCTGCCTCATGGCGGGTCTATACTGGACTGCGTTGCACCATCTAGGAGAGGATCCACATGAGCAAGCAGCTGCTTTCGGGCAACGAAGCCATCGCGCAGGGGGCGTGGGAGGCCGGCGTTGCCGTGGGCGTTGCCTATCCGGGCACGCCGTCAACCGAGACGCTCGAGAACTTTGTCACTAAGCCTGACGTCTATGCCGAATGGGCGCCCAACGAGAAGGTCGCGCTCGAGGTTGGCCTGGGTGCCGCCATGGGTGGCGTGCGCAGCCTGGTCACCATGAAGCACGTGGGCGTCAACGTGGCCGCCGACCCCTTCATGAGCGCGGCCAACACGGGCGTCAACGCGGGCCTGGTGCTGCTGGCCGCCGACGACCCCAGCTGCTACAGCTCCCAGAACGAGCAGGACAGCCGTCACTACGCCGCCTTCGGCCGCATCCCGTGCCTTGACCCGGCTGACAGCCAGGAGGCCTACGAGATGGCCCAGCAGGCCCTTGACATCTCCGAGCAGTTTGACACCGTGGTCATGCTGCACGAGACCATGCGCATCGCCCACACCAAGACGCTGGTAGACGTGGTGGGCGATCGCACCGCGCTGGAGCCGCGCGCCTACGAGAGCCGTCCCGAGAAGTTCGTGATGATGCCGGCAAACGCCGTGCGCCGCACGCTCGTTGCCAACGACCGCGAGGACGAGCTTATCGCCTGGGCAGAGGAGACCCCGCTCAACCGCGTCGAGATGCGCGACACCAAGGTCGGCATTATCTGCGCCGGCGCTCTGTACGTGCATGTGCGCGAGGCGCTGCCCGACGCGTCGGTCTTCAAGCTGGGCGTCACCTGGCCGCTGCCGCCCCAGAAGCTTGCCGCGTTTGCCGCGTGCGTCGACAAGGTCTATGTGGTCGAGGAGGCAAATCCCTACCTTGAGCAGCGCGTTCGCGCCATGGGCATCGACGTGGCCGAGCCGCCGGTGGGGCGCCTGCCTCGCTCGGGAGAGGTCACGCCCGCGCACATCCGCGCTGCCTTCGGCATCGAAGAGCCGTCTCACCTTGCTGCGGTCGAGGGCCTGCCCCCGCGTCCGCCCGCGTTCTGCGCTGGCTGCCCGCACCGCCTGGTCTACGTGGAGCTCAAGCGCATCAAGGCCATCGTCACCGGCGACATCGGCTGCTACACGCTGGGCGCCGTCGCGCCGTTCCGCTCCGTGGACTCCGTCATCGACATGGGCGCCTCGCTCTCCATGGCGCATGGCATGGAGCTGGCGGGCACGGCAGAGCGCACCGGCCGTCCCGTCGTGGGCGTCATCGGCGACTCCACGTTTGCGCACTCGGGCATCACGAGCCTGCTCGGCACCGTCTACAACGGCGGCAAGGGCACGCTCTGCATCCTCGACAACCGCACCACGGCCATGACCGGC
>CADBRX010000026.1 GCA_902797175.1 uncultured Coriobacteriaceae bacterium
CAGGCAGGAGATGCCGGAGGGGATGGCCAGGGCCTTGGTCTTCTCGGACTTGGTCTTGAGGGCCACGGCCAGGCAGGCGCCGCCCTGTGCGATGTTGGCGGCCGAGGCGATGGGCAGCCAGTAGGTGACGCCGTACTGGCCGAGCATCGAGACGTCGATGGTGGTGTACATCTGGTGCAGGCCCGTGACGACCGACGGCGAGTAGATGAGGCCGATGAGGATGTAGCCAAGACCGAACGGCACGGACAGGAGCCCCGTGAGCAGTCCGAGGATGGCGTTCTCGAGCCAGACGAAGATCGGGCCGATGAAGAGGATGGTGATGTAGGCGGCGCCCGCGACAGAGACGAGCGGCGTCACGAACAGGTCGAACATGTCAGGAACGATCTGGTGCATCTTCTTCTCGATGGTGCAGAGGATCCACGTGCCCACCAGGATGGGAATGACGTGGCCCTGATAGCCGATCCAGTCGATGCTATAGAGCCCGGGGATGACGTCGAGGGTGATCATGGTGCCGTTGGCGATGGCGTCAGCGGCCGCATAGGCGTTGATGAAGCTGCTGGAGATGAGCAGCGCGCCGAAGGAGGCGCCCAGATACGGGTTGCCGCCAAAGACGGTGGCCGCAGAGAAGCCCAGCAGAATCTGCAGGTTGGCAAGGGCGCAGGCGTTGATGAGGCCGGCGATGCGCCACCACACGCTGCCCGTGTCGAGCACGAAGTAGCCGGCGTTGCCCATGAACTCGATGGCGCCCATGATGCCCATGAGCATACCGGATGCCACGATGGCCGGGATGATGGGCACGAAGACGTCGGAAAGGACCTTGATGGCCGCCATGAACTTGTTCTGGTTCTGGGCGGCAACGTCCTTGAGCTCCTCCTTGGAGACGGCCGAGATGTTGCCCTGCTTGCAGAACTCGTCATAGACCTTGTTGACGGTGCCAGTTCCGTAGATGATCTGCAACTGGCCCGAAGCCTGGAAGTTGCCCTTCGCGCCGAGGGCGTCCTCGACGGCGTCCTTGTCGACCTTGGAGTCGTCCGCGATGACGAGACGCAGACGGGTGGCGCAGTGAGCGGCGGAGACCACGTTGCTCGGACCGCCCACAGCCGCAAGGATCTCCTTCGCGGCCTGTGCAGCATCAAGTGCCATAGAACCCTTCCTTTCCTGTGATGCGGCATGAAATCCTTTTCATGCCTTCTACCATGGAGAAACCATGGAACCTTCCTATGCAGAACTGTAATCGATTCCACATTGCATGGCAATGAAAAAGTACGGAGCGTTCAGCTTTTTCTCTTTGTGGCGGGGTATGGACAACAGCCGCATGCGGTCCGGGCACGGCGAGAGGGAGTCCTTAAGCCGTGCGCTAGACCCCTACGATCTGATAGCCAAGAACGAGGCTCCTGCTGTTGGAAAGCCTGTCCTTTAGCAGGTCAATCATGATCTCCGCCGACTTGATTCCGCATTCCTCGTAGTCAAACCTGACCGTGGGCATGGGGCCGGCAACCGCTTGGAGAACAAGGTCGTTCCCAAAGCCGCTCACCCGTGGCGCGCGGGGGGCGTCAATGTGTCGGTAATGCTTGCGAATGGCCTTGATGGCTCCTGCGGCAATGGTGTCTGTGGCGCAGGATATGTAATCGAATTCAGTCCCCTTGGAGAGGAGCTCGTCGACCGTGCGGTACCCGTCGTCCACGGTGAAGCCGGCGGTGCGGACGGCGATGCGGTCCTGGTCGATGCCGATGCGCTCGAGTCCTGCCAAGAAGCCCTTGCGGCGGTCGGCGCCAAACGATCGATAGCGTCCGGCGGCGTCAATGTACGCGATGCGGCTGTCTGGCGTGCAGCCCAGCGATGAGGCAAGGTCGTACGCCGCGCCAAAGTTGTCAAAACGCACGCTGCTCAGTTCGCGGGAATGCTGGCCAACCACCACCACGGGAACACGGGCGCGCAGGTAGAGGTCGACGTCTCCGGGGATGGGGGCGGAGCTCACCAGGATGATGCCGTCAATCTGGCGCTCGAGGAGCGAGCGCATGGTCTTGGACTGCTCCTTCGTGTCATCACCCACGTAGGCAATGGAGGTTCCGTAGTCGCTTGCAAAGAAGTACTTCTCGATGCCCGAGACGACGCCCGACATCGCGTTTTCGTCCGTCTTGGTGAGGATGACGCCGATGGTGTCCGACTTCTTGGTGCGCAGGATGCGGGCGTTGGCGGAAGGAACATACCCCGTCTCTTCGATGGCCGCGGCAATGCGGGCGCGCTTCTCTTCAGAAAGATAGCCGCCGTTGAGATAGCGCGAGACGGCAGCGCTCGAGACGCCTGCTAGCTCTGCCACTTCTCTGTTGGTCATTGTCCATCCGTTCTTTGTGTGCCCGCACAGTCAGTGTACCTGAGGAAGGGGCCGGATGCTCAAGACGTCCATCAACGGGTCGAGGTGCGAACGTAGACCTCATATCCCATCTTAAGCTCACGGGTGCCGGAGATGTTTCCTTGTGCCCCCATTGCCGCAAGGAGCAGCTGCGCAGCATCGGTCCCGCTCGTCTTGTAGAAGAGGTGGGCGGTGGTGAGCGATGGGCTGACGGCCCGCGAGAATTCCGAGTCACCAATGCCGGTGACCTGAACGTCTTCGGGCACACGCTTTCCGTATTCGCGAAGGCATGCAAGGGCGCCGAGCGCGATGGTGTCAGTCGCACAGACGATGGTGTCGACCTCGGGCGCCCTCTCAAGGATCTGCTCGCAGCAGAAGTATCCCGAATCCATGGTGAAGTCGCCAAAGAGCTGCGCCTCTGGCAGGGGAGAGATCCCAGCTGCGGAACAGGCGTCAAGAAAGCCCAGGTGGCGCTGGTGTCCAGCCGCCTCGTCCTCCTCCATGACCCCGATGTAGGAGGGGCGGCGGCCTTCGGCCAGCGCTACCTTCGTGACGTCGTAGGTTGCGTGGTAGTCGTCATGGAAGACGCAGTCAAAGCCATCGAGGTGCTGGCCAAGGACAACGATGGGGATGCTCAGCTCAGACATGTTCTTGAGGTGCTCGTCGGTGACGATGGTCGCAAGGAGGATGAGGCCGTCCACATGGTTCTTCTCGGAGAAGACCTGCAGGTATTCGATTTCCTTATCCGCGTCGTTATCGGTGTTTGCGAGCAGCGTTTGGTAGCCGCCCTCACCCAAGGCGCTGGTGATGCCAGACACCATCCTGTTAACCGACTGCGAGTTGATGGTGGGCACGATGACGCCCACAAGTCCCGTCTTTCCCGTGCGGAGCTGCTGTGCCTGTCGGGACGGGACGTACCCCGTCTCCTCGATGACCTTGGCGATCAGGTCGCGCTTCTCTTTGCTGACGTAGCCGTCGTTGAGATAGCGCGAGACTGTGGCGCGAGACACGCCTGCCAGCCGTGCGATTTCGTTGATGTCCATAGATGTCCCCTCCTTGCCGTGACCAGCATAGCAGCATTTGAGTTTCGTGATTTCAACAACGGGCAGGTACAATGGATGGACGTTGCGGAAAGGGGACTATATGGCACTGCGATATGACACGGCGCGCTTCGAGCGCTCATACGGGTCGGCAAAGGAATTGCCAGAGCCTACGACGCCCGAGGTCTCCTTTGTGGGGCGCTCCAACGTGGGCAAGTCGTCATTGCTCAATCGGCTTGTGGGCCGCAAGGCCTTGGCCAAGGTTTCCAGCACTCCGGGCCGCACGGCAAACATCAACTTCTTTGATGTGGATGGAGTCAGCTTCGTTGACCTTCCCGGATATGGGTACGCAAAGGTCTCCAAGGGGGAGCGGCAGCGTTGGGCAGACCTCATCGGGGGGTACTTTGAGCAGGAGCGCAGCTTCAACCTGGTGGTCTCTCTGGTCGACATTCGCATTGACGCCCAGAAGCTCGACAAGGACATGATTGGATACCTCAAGGACGAGGAGCTGCCCTTCGTGGTGGCGCTGACCAAGGCAGACAAGCTGAGCCGGCCCAAGCAGCAAAAGCAGGTGGCGGCACTCAGCAAGGCCCTGGGCGTGGCGCGCGACCAGATGGTGGTGACCTCGGCCGAAACGGGGCTCGGCATCGACGAGCTGCGTCGTCGCATCGAGGATGCCTGTTTGTAGATGAAATAGGGCTAGGGCTTTCCGTCCCCTGCGCCCTCTACGTGCCGGAGCGGTTTGGTGCTCACTCCAGTCCCATGTAGTGAAGCATTCCTGCCGCGGCGCGTTTGGCGCCGTCGACGGCGTGTACGACGGTCTTGGGGCCAGTCACCACATCTCCTGCGGCAAACACGCCCGCGACCGTGGTCTCGCCCGCCTCGCTCACGATGAGGGTGCCCTTCTCTGAGGTTGCGAGACCGCGCGTGGTGAACGCAAGCTTGTCTTTGGGTACCTGGCTCACGCAGATGATGACGGTGTCGCATTCGACTTGCACATGCTCGTCGGTGATGCCCACAAAGGAGCCGTCCTCGCCCAGAATCGAGCGCCTGAAGACGGGGCCCTTCTCGTTGATGAGGTCGATGGAGAGCCCATACTCGATCTGGGCGCCATCGAGCTCGGCCAGTTCGACCTCGTCTGAGCTGGCGGAGACACCGCCCCAGTTGGAATAGAGCGTCGCATGGCGGGCTCCGTTGCGCAGCACGGTGCGCGCGACGTCCATGGCCACGTTGCCGACGCCGATGATTGCGACATCGCGACCGATGTCGCACGACCGGGGGTCGACGAGGTAGTCGATGCCAAAGTAGACATTGCCGCGCGCCTGTCCCTGGATGCCGAGGGTCTTGGCGCGCCAGGCGCCCGTTCCGATAAAGACGCAGTCATAGCCATCGAGGAAGAGGTCATCTATGAGGAGCGCGCCACCGATGGTGGTGGAGGGACGTACGCGCACGCCAAGGTCGGTGAGAACCTGGCGATATCGGCGTACGACCTGCTTGGGAAGGCGGAAGTCCGGGATGCCGTATTCAAGCACGCCGCCGATCTCTTGCTTCTGCTCGAAAACCGTGACCTCACAACCGGCGCGTGCGCACGTGATGGCGACGGTGAGGCCGGCAGGGCCCGACCCGATGACGGCGACGCGCTTTCCATTGGGCGTGGGCTTCTCAAACTCGACGCGGTCAAGGAAGGTATCGGAGACATACGACTCGATGCTCGAGAAGTGCACGGGGCTTCCTTTGCGGCCCAGCACGCAATTGCCCTCGCACTGGCTCGAGTGGTTGCAGACGTGGCTGCAGATGAGGCTCATGGGGTTGTTGTCAAAGAGAAGCTGGCCCGCCTCTTCGATCTTGCGCTCGCGAAAGAGCTTGATGACATCGGGAATGGGGGTGTGCACAGGGCACCCTTTGAGCTTGCACTGCGGCTGCTTGCAGGTGAGGCAGCGGTTTGCCTCCTCGACAATGTGAATGGCCATGGTCTCCCCTAGGTTATCTTGCTGAGAACTTCCTTACCGTAGCACTCGAATGGTGCGAGCGGGCGTGGCACGCTTTCCAAATCCGTGACCGTTCTCAGGGAGCAACAAGCATGGTACGCAGGCCTTTATTTGGGCGATTCGTGAAGAAGCGCTGAAGATAGCTTAAGAAATGTGGAGAGCTCAATGACACTGAGACAAAAGCATTATCGCGGGGTAAGAAGAAGGTAGAGAGCAACGACAGACACAAACGCGCCCTTCCTTTCCTGAGCGCCGCCCGCATCCTTCCTCGGGCGGCGCTCGTATTTTGAGAAAGGGCCGATTGGCTAGGCGGCGGAGAACTCAGCGTTGATGCGCCGCACCAGGTCGTCCTTGAGCGCCTCGCTTGCGAATGCCGCATGTGCGGAATTGAGCAGCAGCTCCTGTATGTCGGCATCGCTCAGCTGGAAGATGTTGGTAAGGAGCAGCAGTTCGCGGCGGACGTCAGTTGCCGAGACCCCCATGTTGTCGGCGTTGACGGTGATCTTGACGTCATCGTCGAGCAGGCGTCGGAGGGGAAACTTGGCGTAGTCATCAATGATCGAGGTCTGAAGCTCGCTCGTGGGGCAGGTCTCCAAGGTGATGCCGTTCTTGACGATGTATTCCATGAGCTCGTCATCCTCGACGGCACGGAGGCCGTGCCCGATGCGCGTGGCGCCAAACGAAAGGGCCGCGCGGACGCTTCCCGGCCCATCAGCTTCTCCGGCATGGATGGTAAAGGGCACGTTCAGCTTGCGTGCCAGCTCAAAGACGTCACGGAAGTTCTCGGTGGGGAAGAGCGCCTCGGCGCCGGCAAGGTCGAGGGCGACGACGCCCTGCCCCAGGTATTCTGACGCCAGGCGGACCGTTTCGAGGTTTGCCTCGTGGACCTCTTCTCCTCCGCGCATGCAGCACAAGATGACACCCGCCTCAAAGCTCGAGCGGGAGAGGCCCTCGAGCACCGCCTCGATGGCGTCGCGTTGGGAAAGGCCGCGTGCGCCATGGCGCTGCGGGGCAAAGCGAATCTCGGCATAGAGGTAGCCACGCCTTGCGAGGTCCTCCTGCAACAGGTACATGCACTCGCTTAGCTGGGCGCGCGTCTCGAGGAGCTGGGCGGTGAGGTCAAACTTCTGCAGGTATTCGTTCAGGTCGCGGCAGTCTGCGGTTACAGAGAGACGGTCTCCCAACTCGGCGTCCGTGTCGTTGAGCTCCATGCCTCCCAGCTCCGCCAGCCTGCGGGCCATGGGGACGGAGATGGATCCGTCGAGGTGAAGGTGCAGGTCGATCAGACAACGTTGGTCAACCGTCGCGAGGGCGTCATGCATGCGCTGCTCCTTTGTCGTGGCTGTGAAGCAGCATGGTAGCACCGATTGGCTTGTTTTGGCCCTACTCTGCGGGCGCCTTCAGGCGTGAGAGCAGGGTGATCACCCCCACGGCAAAGACGATGGCATCATCGACCTGTCCGAGGCCGACCATGGCGTCAGGGATGACGTCCGCGGGAAAGATGAGGTACAGGGCGACGATGACCAAGGTGATGATGCCCTTGGCGCGGTTTGAGAGGCCATCGGTGTTGTTCATGGGGGCTCCCTTCGTGGGGAGTAAAACTGTGACCTGCGAAAGGTTTTATACCCGCGGGCGTCTGCAACGATACCCTTCGCAAGAGCGCCACAAATGCCTGCCGCCCACGCGTCCTTGCAAAGACGCATGATGTTAGGCGAGCGCAACAAAAGGGGTGGTACAGGCACGGATAACTCGTGAGGGGAAAGTGCGGGAGGCATGTTTTTCAGGATGCGCAAAACGGGCGATGTGTCGTGGGGAGGAACGTTGGGCAAACTGGTGCCCCGCGAACGCGTGACGCTGGAGGTCGTTGCCCTCATCGTCTCGGCATCCCTCACCTTTACCCAGATGGGATTCATAGCCGTGCACCCCATGAGCGGCGAGTCCCACTACGCCATGACGCTTCTGGCGGTCATTGCGGTGACCGCCCTCACGTTGGGGGTTTCGAGCGGCGTCCTTACAGGGGTTGCCTGCGGCCTTCTGCTCTGCCTCCATGCCGCCCTGCAGCCCTTGGACGTCTTCGAGGCGGCCGTTTCATAAGGCTGACTCACAAGGGTCCCACCCCTTTGAGTCAGACTGACTCAAAGGGGTGGGACCCTTGTGAGTCAGATTGCGATTATCCGACGATGGGGCCCCTGCCGGGGCAGATGGTGTACCCCGCATAGTCGGTGACAAGCTGGTTGCGGCAAAGGGCGGCAAGTCCAGGGTTGACGTCGACGTTGGCCATGAGCGAGGGCTGCAGCTCCTCGTAGGCACGCTGGCGATCGGTCAGGCCGGCGGAGTTGACAAAGAGGTCTCCCGTGAAGACCAGCTTGAGCTCGGGGCACGCAACGACGGTCTCGCCGCGCACGTGACCGCCTGCGCCCTCTATGACCTCGAACATCCAGTTGCCAAAGCGGATGGCGCCGACCTTCTCGAGGGGCTCGTCGCCCATGCGCTTGCCAATGACGGCGCAGCGGCTCAGGTGTGGCGGGTCGTAGCGGGAGATGATCTTGGAGAGCGCGACATACGGCGCGTCAAGCTCGTTTCTTTCGCGGAAGCTCGGCTTGCCCTCGTTCTCGAGCTCAAAGTTGCGATAGCAGTTTCGGCCCAGGTAAATGGTGTCAAACAGGTGCAAAAGGCCGCAGTTGTCAACGTCGGGGTTGGTGATGATGACGCTCTTGCGACGCGTTCCGAAGCCCTTGAAGAGACCTTCGAGCAGCTCGTCCATCTCCGGCTCGTAGTAGCCAAAGCCACAGTCCACAAAGAGGAGGGAGTCGTAGTACTCAAGGACATAGACGTTGCTGCCGCAGGGAGGCTCTATGGCGTAGAGCGTCAGGTTTTCGGCGAGCTTGCGCGTCGAGACCGTCGCATCGAAGTTCTCGCCCGTGTGCTCAGTGATGAAGCGCGCAAAGCGCTTGATGTTGGCAAACGCCTCCTCGGGAGACTCCTCGCGCTCGTCGAGGGTCTGCATGACCTGGCTCGCATAGGAGAGGACGGCGTTGGTCTCGTTCTGGGAGAGGTCGAGCAGCTCGCGCATCTCGTTGGCAAAGGTGACATAGAAGACGGTGCTGTCAAGCAGGTGGTCAGACCCGTCGTAGTCAAGGACGCGCACCTCGCAGATCTTGGAGATGTCGTCGATGAGCTCCTTGATCTCGGTCGAGTCCTCCACGACCAGGCCCATCTTGAAGTTCTGGTAGGGCGTGCCGTTCTCCTGCGAGTTGATGTAGGAGATGTTGATGTCGTGGTCCTTGATGACCTCCAGCGTGGGCAGGAGGGTGCCGGGCCTGTCGGGGAGCTTGAGCTCGATTAAGATGATCTGGCGCATGCCCGGGTCCTCGGCGAGGTATTCGACCTCCTTGAGGCGTGCTGCGATGCTCGCCTGCTGCTCTTCGGTGGCTTCCACCTCGATGAACAGGGCGTTTTCGTCAACGGCCTTGTTGTAGTTGACGCGGACGATGTTTCCGCCGTTTTCGGCGATGGCCTTTGCCGAGATGAGGAAGGCGCCTGCTTGGTCAGGCGTCTTGGTGATGTACGTGGTGCGCATTGCCCCTCCTGGTCCTGGTGCATCTATTCGATGATAGGCGTTTCTCGCCAGTTGGGGATTTCGGTAGCGTTCTTGAAACGAGCGTGGCGGGGCGTGGGTATATTTGGGTCAGGCTCGGAGATCGGAGGCTGATATGGACGAGAGCATGACTACGTATGACCAAGGCGAGAGGGGCGGCCTTTTGGGACCGTGGCAACCATCGGGCACCGTGCGGATTGCGCTGGCGGCGGTGCTTATCGCGCTCGGGGCGGTGTCGTTCTTCCTTCTGGCCCCCAGGCTCTCCGCCGTTGACACCTACGCGACCACCATCGAGGCGCTTGACCAGAAGCGCCAGGTGGTGCTGGGCTTGGTGACCGGCTCGACCGCGGCGTCAGCCGCCATGTCGGTCCTTCCTGGGGACGCGGGCACGCCCATCGCGGAGAAGCTTGCCGACCTCTCCACCGACTTCCTCATCGTGCTTGCTGCCATCTGGCTTGAGAAGTACCTGCTCACCATCTTGGGCGCCGCGTCCACCAGGGTGCTGGTGCCCTTGGCCATGGTGCTCTTTGCGGGTGCGGTGGCCTGCTGGAACAATCGCTATCGGGCAATCTTTGGGCGTCTTGGGGCAAAGCTCCTACTGTTTGGCCTGTGCTTGGTGATCGTGGTTCCCACCAGCGTGTGGGTGTCGAGCAAGATAGAGAACACCTACGAGGTCAGCGTTAAGGAGGGGATGACCGTCCAGGAGCTTTCCGACGCGTCAGAGCAGGCCGCTGACGCCGCGGGTGATTCCGCTGCTCCTGCGGCCACTTCCGCTGCTCCCGCGACCACTACCGCCCAGAACACGACCGACACGGGCGCCACGGCGACCAGCTTCTTTAACAGCCTCTTCTCGACGGTGAGCACAACGGTAACCGAGGGCGTGAACGGCCTTACGCAGGAGGCACAGGATGCGTTCAACGGCTACATCGAGGCCCTTGCCATGATGATCGTCACGTCGTGCGTGATTCCCATCCTCGTGCTGCTGTTCTTCCTGCTGCTCATGCGTTCGCTTCTGGGCATCCCGGTGGACATCCCCACCTTTGGCCATCGCATGAGGTAGGGCCTGGACCTGCGCGCTGCCACGAAAAACGCGTCTGCGAAAAGAGGCGCCCGTTCGGTTTGAACGGGCGCCTCTCGCTTAGTCGGCTCTCGCTTAGTCAGAGATGTCAGAGTCGAGAATCGCGGCAAAGCCATATTCGGGGAAGCGCTCCTGCAACACGTCGATGACGTGGCTGAGGACCGCATGGCGGTCGGGGGCGTCAAAGCTGACCACGAGGTCGAAGTTTGCCCCCTTGAGGCTCTCGTCTACGTAGAGGCCATGGAACTGGAGCACGTATTCCTCCTCCGCGACGATCTGCTCGAGGGCGGACCGAATGGCGGATGCGTCGCTGCCCTCCACGGCGTTTGACGAGTAGATGCCCACCGTGTGGAGCACGACGCCCGTGCTGCGCATCACGGAGAGCTGGATGGAGCGCGTGAGCTGGTCGATGTAGCGTGCGGTGAGTCTCTCGTCCACCTCGACGTGGACTGAACCCTGCAGGCGCTGCGGGCCGTAGTCGGTCAGGATGAGGTCGTATGCGCCACGCACGCCCTCCACTGCGCAGGCGGCTTCCTTCACCGCGCGGGCAATGTCGGCGTCGACGCGTTCGCCCAAGATCTTGCTGAGGGCCTCTTGGAGGATCTCATAGCCGCTCTTGATGATGATGACGGAAATGACGGCACCAAGCCAAGCCTCGAGGCTCACGCCGGAGATGAGGTAGACGAGTGCCGCGGCAAGCGTTGACGCCGAGATGGCGGCGTCCATGGTGGCATCTTCGCCCGAGGCGACAAGCGTGTCGGCCCCAAGCCTCTTGCCCTGTCCCTTGACGTAGTGCCCAAGGACGACCTTCACGAGCACGGCAGCCGCAACGATGACAAGCGACACGGTCTCGTACGTGGGCACCTGGGGATTGATGATGCCGCGGATGGACTCGACGAGCGAGGTGATGCCTGCCCACAGCACGAGCACGGCGACCACGATCGTGGTGAGGTACTCCGCCCGGCCATGCCCAAATGGGTGGGCGCGGTCTGCCTGCTTGCCGGCGAGCTTGGTGCCGATGATGGTGATGATGGAGCTTGCGGCGTCGGAGAGGTTGTTCACAGCGTCGAGTACGATGGCGATGGAGTTGCTCAGCAGGCCGACGACTGCCTTGAAGGTGGCAAGCGCGATGTTTGCCACGATGCCGATGACGCTGACGCGCACGATCTCCTTCTTGCGCTTGGCATTATCCATGAGCGAGTCTGCAATGGTTTGCTCCGACATGGGTACTCCTTGTGACGAGTCGAATTGCGGAGCATAGCGTAACACCGCGCGGAGCCGTTTTTCAGAGGCTCTAGCTGATAGCGGCACAAAAAACGAGGTCGGGTTGCCCCGACCTCGCCGAGTCGCCGTCTTTTGCTGCCTGCCGACTATGCGCCAAAAACATCCCCCGCGAAGGGAACGAAGTGGTAATCAGGCTGGTCTGCGCGCGTCGAGCCAGACTCGACGTTGAAAAGTGACGCTACGGCGCCCGTGACGATGATGCTGGCGATGAATGCGATGAACCCCATGATGACCACCCTTCTCCTTGCGCGAAACAAGTTGGTAATAATTCCTTTTCGAGATGAGTGTAACACCTTCGAGGAGCACTAGTTACGTGATTTCGACTAAATATAACAGTACTTATTACAAACTATTCTTGTTATTTGAAAGCGCTCGGGCAACCGTCCTTTGGAGGAGATAGCTTTGCGTTTTCCCAGATGGCAAGGAGGATAACCTCTCCAAAGGACGATTGTTGTTTTATGAGACCCTGCGCCTACTGCGGAAAAGAGGGGGCGCCGGCTCCTTGGAAAGCCGTTCTGTCACATGATTGTGAAGTCTGGAAGGGGAGCGGCTGCCGTGCTTTCAGGAGGCTTACCATCGCCGTTGGTAGATGAATAACTGAACTGATGGTTGATGGTTGCGGTAGGCGAGTCAAGAAAAGATGTCAAAAGACGGATCCACGTTTAGTCACGGCTGGGAATTGGAAATGACCACCTATGTCCTGCTCTTGGTGGCAGTGATTGCGCTCGTGCAGGCGCTGGCGTTTCCACGTGGGGCTCACGTGGGGGTTGCGAAGGCGGAACCCCTTGCAGAAGAGCAGGCAGAAGCTGTCCCAGACTCCTCACAGGAACCATCGTCCTCGGAGTCGCAGGATCCAAAGGGGGGAGAGGACCTGTCATGGCGGGATGCCGACTTTGCCGTTGACCCCAACAGGACAGACTGGAACGAGAATGGCGTCGACCGCAAGGTGGTCTATCTGACCATCGATGACGGCCCGTCGGAGAACACCCAGGCGGTGCTCGACATCCTCGACCGCTACGGTTGCAAGGCGACCTTCTTTGTGGTGGGGCATAACCCCGAATACTACGACCTCATAGGAGAGGCCTATCGGCGCGGGCATACCATCGGCCTGCACACCTTTTCGCATGACTACGAGACGGTCTATTCGTCTGTCGACGCCTATTATGCAGACCTCGATGCCATAGGCCAGGTGGTCAAGGAGCAGATCGGGTACGTTCCCTGCTTCATTCGCTTTCCCGGGGGCTCGTCAAACGAGGTGTCAGCCAACTATTCCGTGGGCATCATGAGCGTGCTTGTGGATTCGGTGCGAGAGCAGGGCTACCAGTACTTTGACTGGAACATGTCGACGGGTGACGGTGCCGAGCACACGGCGGACGAGATCGTGGGCTATGCGACACAGCCGACCGAGTACCAAAACATCGTGCTGCTGTGCCATGATTCGGCCACCAAGCAGTCAACCGTCGAGGCGCTCCCGCGCATCATCGAACACTACCAGGCCCTCGGCTACTCCTTCGAAGCCATCGACCGCTCGACCATCGTCACGCATCACGGGGTCAACAACTAGCCCCAAACGCCCTCTCAGCATCATTTTTGGCACCAAAGTGTGCATGCAAGAAGTTGTTTTGTTGTGAGAAGGTATCGAAAGCGCATAACGTCTTCCATCTACGTTATGCTTCTATTCAAGCCGTGTGCGGTATGATTTCTTCGGCCAGAGGTCTTTTGGGAGTCTGATTTATGAAGCAGATGGAAGAGAAGATTCTCCGCGAAGGGCAGGTTCTGCCCGGTGACATCCTGAAGGTCGGCAGCTTCCTCAACCAAAACATCGATACGGAGTTCCTGGGACAGATGGCCCAGGAGTTCGCGCGTCTGTATGAGGGTGCCGGAGTCACCAAGGTGCTGACCATCGAGGCGAGCGGCATCGCCATCGCCGCCGCGGTGGGCATGGAGATGGGCGTTCCCGTGCTCTTTGCCAAGAAGCACCGCACGAGCAACGTCGACGGAAGCACCTACTCCGCCAAGGTCCACTCGTTCACCCATAACGAGGATTACAACGTGGTGGTCAGCAGCAGCTACCTCACGAGCGACGATCGCGTGCTTCTGGTTGACGACTTCCTGGCTAACGGACAGGCGCTTAACGGCCTGATAAACCTCTGCGAGCAGGCGGGGGCAGAGGTCGTGGGCATTGCCATCGCCATCGAGAAGTGCTTTACGGGGGCGGGTGACCGCATGCGTGCGGATGGCTTGCGCATCGAGTCGCTTGCCATGATCGAGTCCATGACAGACAGCGAGATCGTGTTTCGCTCGTAGTCTGTGCTGGAAATAAGGGTGCATTGCAGATATGCATGCTCAAACAAACGAAAGGGAGAACATGAAGAGTCTTGAGGAAATGATGCTTGGCCGTCGCCAGTTTGTGGCTGCCGGCCTGAGTGGTGCCGCCATGCTTGCGCTTGCCGCCTGCGGTGGCTCCGGTAGCTCCGAAGCGCCTGCCGCCGAGGGAGACGCTGCCGACGCGGCCGCCATCAAGGTGGGCCTCATCTGCCTGCACGACGAGAACTCCACGTATGACCTCAACTTCATCAACGGCTTCAAGGAGGCCATGGGCGCACTTGGCGTTGCCGAGGGCGACTACATGATCAAGACCAACATCCCCGAGGGCCAGGAGTGCTACGACGCCGCCGCCGAGCTCGCCGACGCTGGCTGCAAG
>CADBRX010000027.1 GCA_902797175.1 uncultured Coriobacteriaceae bacterium
CGACCTGCATGTGGGCAAGGGCATCGTCTGCGACATGAACGCCATCCGCCGCGACGAGGAGCTCGACAACCTGCACTCCATCTACGTGGACCAGTGGGACTGGGAGAAGGTCATCGAACGTGACCAGCGCTCGAAAGAGTACCTGCACGACGTGGTGCGGCGTATCGTCACGGCCATCTGTGGCACGCTTGACGAGCTTAAGTGGTACTACCCGCAACTTGCGACCGAGCTCGACCGCGACGTGACCTTTGTCACCGCGCAAGAACTGGAAGACCTCTACCCCACGCTCGATCCCAAGGAGCGCGAACAGCACTTTGTTGCCGAGCATCACACCACCTTCATCGAGGGAATCGGCGGAGCGCTTAAGTCCGGCAAGCCGCACGACGGCCGCTCGCCCGACTACGACGACTGGGAGCTCAACGGCGACCTGCTCTTTTGGCACGAGCCCCTGAACTGCGCGCTCGAGGCGTCCAGCATGGGCATTCGCGTAAGTCCCGAGTCGCTTGACCATCAGCTCACCATTGCCGGCTGCGACAACCGCCGCGAACTGCCCTTCCACAAGATGCTGCTGGCCGGCGAGCTGCCCTATACCATTGGCGGCGGCATCGGCCAGAGCCGCCTCTGCATGCTGCTGCTGGGCTTCGCCCACGTGGGCGAAGTCCAGGCGAGCGTCTGGGACACCGAAACGATGGCCGCCTGCGAGGCCGCTGGCATTCAGCTGCTGTAAGCAAATGCTCCGTGGGCACATGCCCTCAAGGGGAGACTCCCTCTTGGGGGCACTCGTAGCCCTTAAGCCTTGCGCACCGGATGCCTGATCACGGTCTTGAGCTTTTCGGGCGCCGTCCGGCGCGGGTCGGAGAGATATATCTCGTGATGGCGCCGCTCGTCAGAAAAGTCCAGTTCATAACCTTGTTCTGACGCAAAGGCATGCATGGCTTCCACCGTGGCGGGCTCGTTGTCATAAGAGCCCAGGTGCAGGCACTGCACGCAGAGTCCCTCCTCCAGCGTGAGAAACTCCGCCGCTGAGAAGTCGCGCTTCTTCTTGCGCGTGGCCTCCGCGACCGCCCACGCAAAGTCATCCTGGCCCACAAAGTCCGGAAGGCGAATGCAACTCACCCATTGAAAGTTCGCCTTGCGCGCGTAGTCCATGCCGGTAAAGCCCTCTATCCACCAAAAGCCTTCGAGCGGAGGCACCACATAGTCAAAGTAGCCCTCGATCTGATGCGAGCCCTTCTTGCTCATCTTGATGGTGTACGCGATGCCGTAGAGCACCTCCATGGCCTGTTGGTAGGCACCACCTTCTTCGTTGGGGTCGCCCGCACCACGCACAGCCACATAGTTCATGGCAGGCACCGTCACGATGCTCGGCTTTTTGGCGGGCAGATAGAATTCTTTGAATTCCTTCTTGTAGTCAAATGCCATGGGGGGCACCTCCTTCGTCGATGGTTCCTAGTGTACCCCACGTGCCGCCTAAATACAAACATATGTTCGTATATGTTTCTGTCGAGCCTTTCGGATACCGTGGCATACCAAGAGATGACTTTGCAGAGGGGGCCACCATGCCGCGCGCGCACTTTATCCATCGGGTCTTTGTGGACTGGAACGCGGTGCCCCACGACAGTTTTGCGCGCTCCATTCCCGCGCTTGCCAGCCTGCCGCTTGACCTCACCTCAAACGTCACGTTCTTTACCGGCGAGAACGGCTCGGGCAAGTCGACGCTTCTCGAGGCCATGGCAGTGGCCTATGGGCTTAACCCCGAGGGAGGAAGTCGCAACTATCACTTTGCGACCAACGACACCCATGGGTCCCTACACGAGGCCACTCACCTAATGAGGTCTTCCGACCATCCCTGGGGAGCCTACTTCCTGCGGGCCGAAAGCTTCTACAACGTCGCCACGGCGGCGGAGGGCTACGAGTCGCGCTATCTGGGACCGCATGCTGATGAGCTTCTAAGCGGTGCACATCTTTCGACCGGAACAACGCTTAGCCAGGCGCGGCAATTGCTGGGACGCAGCCTCCACGAACTCAGCCACGGCGAGGCTTTCCTTGCCACCATCCAGGAGGACTTCCACGAAAACGGCCTGTACTTTCTCGACGAGCCCGAGGCGGCACTCAGCGTTTCGCGCCAGCTCACGCTTCTCTACGAGCTGTATCAGCTCGCCCAACACGGAGCGCAGCTCATCGTAGCTACGCACTCCCCCATCGTCCTCGCGCTGCCCGGCGCGCAAATTCTGCGCTTTGACGAGGAAGGCATCGACGAGATTACCTACGAAGAGACCGAGGCCTACCAGACCATGAGCCTCTTCATGGCCGACTACCAGCAGTTGTTGGCGCGCCTGTTGGACGAGTAAGCGGAGCAGAACCATCATTGACGCCTGCGGTAAGGCGCTCATCCATGCCCTCGAATGCCTAGGCAGTCCGTCATGGGCAACAAAGGGGGCACGCCCTTCTTTGCCAGGTCGATTGGGGTCACAGCCCCAAAGGACCGGCAAAGAAGGGCGTGCCCCCTTTGTTGCCGCGTGGGAGAACCTAGTCCAGCTCGGCTCCGTTGCTCTCGATGCAGCGCTGGTACCACCAGAAGCTGTCCTTGCGCAGGCGGTCGAGCGTGCCCTTGCCCTCGTCGTCCATATCAACGTAGACAAAGCCGTAGCGCTTGCGCATCTCACCGGTACCCATGCTCACAAGGTCAATGCAGCCCCAGGGCGTGTAGCCCCAAAGGTCCACGCCGTTGGCAATGGCCGTCTCCATCGCGCGCACGTGCTGGCGCAGGTAGTCGATACGGTACTCGTCGTGAATGCGGCGCTCCCCTGCCTCGTCAACCACCTCGTCAAAGGCGCCCAGGCCGTTTTCCACCACCATCAGCGGCACCTGGTAGCGGTCATAGAGCACCTCGAGCTGCCACTGAAGGCCCATCGGGTCCATGGCCCAGCCCCAGTCGCTGTAGGTGAGGTACTCGTTGCGCGCGCCCACCTGAAAGTTGCCGCCCACCGTGTCGGTCACCTCGTGCGTAGTGACCACGTTGGAGTTGTAGTAGCTGAAGGTGTAGAAGTCCACCACGCCCTCGGCCAGCTCGTCGAGATCCGTGTCCTCCATCTGCAGGTGCACGTCGTGAGCGTCCCACAGGCGCTTGGCATAGGTGGGGTACGCGCCAAAGACCTGCACGTCACCGCAGTAG
>CADBRX010000028.1 GCA_902797175.1 uncultured Coriobacteriaceae bacterium
GAGGCAGCTTCGGGCGAGGCGGTTGAAGATGTTGGTGAGGAAGGCGCTCTCCTTGAGGGCGGGGTCAACCACGCGCGGGTCGTCCTTGACGAGCACGTCCTCGCCCGTCTTCTTGTCCTTGTGGCTCACGCTCGTGTCAAAGGCCTTGGGCGAGAACGACACGGCCTTCTGGTCGAGGCCAAGGGAGAGCCAGTGCGCACGCAGCTGCTCGGCCGTGTAGTGCTCCAGGAGCTCCGCGGCCATGGGCGGCTTGATCTTGCCCGAGCTGGAGGCCTTCTTGTTCATGAACAGGATGTGGTAGTTGGCAACGGGCGTGTCCTGGATGAGGTCCCAACCAAGGGCAGACCACATGGCCGGCTGCGCGACGCAGTAGAAGTAGATGTTGTCCTGCCCGATGAACTGGTACACGCGGGCGTCGCCGGAGCACCACCAGTCGCGCCAGTCGGTCGTGGAGTAGCGTCCCTCCGGGGCGAGCGAAAGGGCCGTCTGCGTGAAGGAGATGGGTGCCCACAGGCTCTCGGGCCATACCCAGACGGTGAGCCCCGTTACGTCCTCGAGGTCTGGCGCGGGAACTCCCCAGTCGATGTTGCCCGTCAGGCGGAAGGGCAGGAGCGTCTTGCCCGTGCGGAAGCGGACGTTCGCGCCCTCGAGCACCGCACGTGCGGCATCGCGCGCCTCCCAGTCGGCAAACACGACCTGGAACGATGACTGGTTGCCCTCCGGCTCGACCAGCTGGTGCGCGGGGAGCTGGCCCTCGATGGCGTCGAAGTCGGCGCGGAACTTGTTCTGCACGAAGATGACGGGATCCACGAGCGACTCGCGCACGGTCTGCGTGACGATGGCGCGCACCTGCGCATCGGCGTCCCACTCGTCCATGAGGGCTTCCAGCTCGCCCCTGAAAGCGGGCAGGTCGAAGTACCAGTTGTCAACGGGACGTAGCTCGGGGGTGGTGCCCGTGAGCTGGCTCACGGGGCTGATGAGCTCCTCGGGGTCAAACTGGTGGCCGAGGTCGCATTCGTCTGCGTAGGCCTTTTCGGACTTGCAGCCCTGCACGGGGCAGCGACCCTGCACCTGGCGGCCGTTGAGGAACTGGCCTGCCTGCACGTCATAGAACTGCCGCGTGGACATCTTCTTGAGGTATCCACGCTCATACAGGCGGCTGATGAGGTCATGGCTCAGCTGGGCGTGGATATCCTTGGCAGGCTCCAGGCCAGAGCCGGCAAAGATGTCCAGCGAGATGCCGTAGGCGTCGAGCGCCTCCTTCTGCAGGTCATGGTTGGCCTGGACGTAGTCGGTGATGGTCCCCTCGTAACCCTCGTCGGCGACCTTCTTGCGGAAGCCCTCCATGATGGGGGAGCCATAGCAGTCGGTGCCCGAGACAAAGAGGACGTTCTCCTTGCCGATGCGGTCGCGGAGGAAGCGGGCAAAGAAGTCGGCGGGGACAAACACGCCACCGATGTGGCCAAAGTGCAGGTTCTTGTTGCCGTAGGGCATGCCGCCGGTGATGATGGCGCGCTTGGGGAAGGTCGGGCGGTTCTCGGAGGACATAGGGCCCCTCTCGTAGGTCTTGTGCGTAACCTATCCAGTATCCCACAACCCCGCGGTGTGCGCCCGCATCGCGCTTGGTCATGATAAGGTTAACCATAAGCCAAGCCCGAGGGCCATTTGCGAGAGGGAGGATTCATGGACCGCGTGCCCCTGCTGCTGCATGCCTGCTGCGGACCGTGCTCCCTCGAGCCGGTCCGCCTGTTGCGCGAAGAGGGGTTCGAGCCAACCATCTGCTGGTCAAATCCCAACATCCAGCCGGTGGCCGAACATGACCTTCGGCTGAGGACGCTGCAGGCGTGGGCGGACGACGTTGCGCACGTCAAGGTCATCGTGGCCGGCGATGACCGCGCGGCGTGGGAGCGCAGCGTGGCGCCGTTTGGCTTTGACCGTGCCGCCCGCTGCCGCGCGTGCTATGCCCTGCGCCTTGCCGAGGCATGTCGGACAGCGCACGAGCTGGGGTTCGATCACATATCCACGACGCTTGCCGTGTCGCCCTACCAGCTCTTTGACACCTGCGGCGAGGTGTTGGGAAAGCTGGCACAGGCAAGCGACCTCACGCCCGTGTGGCGCGACTTTCGCCCACACTACCCAGACGCCACCGTGCGCTCGCGTGAGCTGGGCATGTATCGTCAAAACTACTGCGGGTGCCGTTTCTCTGCCGCGGAGGCGGCCATAGAGCGTCACGAGGCGCGCGATGCCCGCAAGGCCGCGAAGGCTGCAAAGCGCGTCGGGTAGGCGTGGGAAGGGGAGATGCCGCATGGAGATTCGCAGGTTCTACGGGCGTGACTTCGAGGCCACCTCAAAGATCGTGGGGGACACGTGGTACGAGAAGGACGGGCGGCACTCGTACTGGCTGGGTGCCGACGAGCTGTGCACCCACCTCATGAAGAGCGACTATGGCCTCGTCGCGCTGGAAGACGACGAGGTCGTGGGCGTGCTGCTGCTCGGAAGCTGGCGTGAGGGGGACCACGATTCGCAGATGCAGGCCGTGTGGCGCCAGCAGCGCACCAACATCCGCGTGATGATGCGCGCGCTCGGCATTTCGGACAATGCGGGCATGGCGCTTGTCGAGGAGGAGGATCGCCTTGTGGACGAGGCGGCTGCGACGCTGGGGACCGACGGCGTGGCCACGATGCCCCTGCTCATCGTGGCACCTGCGGCGCGCTGGCGCGGCGTGGCCAAGATGCTGATGCGCGAGGCCATCGCGTGGATGGAAAGCCACGGGGCACGTGAGCTTCGCCTTGCCACGAGCGACGACTGTGACTGGAATATCTACGAACGCTGGGGAATGCGACGCGTCATGGCGGGCGAGTTTCCCGTCGGCAGCGGCTATGGCGTCTATGTGTATCAGGGCTGGCCTGATCTGGATGCCGTCCACGAGGGATGCGAAGGAAAGGCTGAAACCATGTCTGACAAAGCCACATTTGACGTCAATGCGATGGTCTGGACGCGGGAGCCGAAGAAGTGGGAGGTCACCGATGCGGGTCTGAGCATCACGACCGAACCAGGCACCGACCTCTGGCAGCGCACCTACTATCACTTCCGCAACGACAACGCCCCCGCGCTGCAGCTCGAGACCGACGAGCCGTTCTTCTCGTTCGTCGTGCGCACGGACTTCTCGGGCGCCCATCACCGCTTTGACCAGTGCGGCGTGGTCATATACCTGGACTCAGAGAACTGGATCAAGGGGTCGGTCGAGTACGAGGACGGCGTGATCCAGCATCTGGGAAGCGTCGTCACCAACCACGGCTGGTCTGACTGGGCCACGACGGAGATACCAGCCGACACGCGGCAGATGTGGTATCGCCTGAGCCGACGGGAAGATGACTACCGCATCGACTGCTCGGCAGACGGCAAGGCCTGGCACCAAATGCGCGTGTGTCACCTGCATGAGGGAGCCGGGACGATCCGCGTGGGCGTGTATGCGTGCTCGCCCGAGGACTCCTCGTTTACCGCACACTTCACAGACCTTCAGATGGGGCCGTGTGCCTGGCAGGCGCACGACGGCCAGCAACCGGACGAGGAGTAGGGGACGAGGATGGTGCCGTCCTGCCAGAAGGGCGGGTCGATGACGCTATGCGCGCCTCCGCAGGGCAGATCCCATGGCAAGAAGGACGCATCCCGCAAGGGGCAGCGCCAAGATCGCTGCCCATATGCGCGCCTTGTCACCCGTCTGGGGGAGCTTTTGAGAAGCCTTGCGAGAGGGCTTCTCCTGCTTGTCGGGCGCGTTTGGCTTCTAGGAGCTGTCATTGCCGCTGGTGTCTATCTGGACGTCCATGGTTCCACCGGCAGCGAAGTAGTATTCGTCCTTCGTGACGGTGTGGTTATGCCCACAGAGGAAGATGACGTTGCGCACGATGGTTGCGTCAGTGCCCGTGGACGTGATGCCCTCAACGCCAGTCGCGGCATAGTTGAGAGCTTCGTTCCAGTACAGGGCGCCTCGGTTGTCGCCACGCCTTGCCTGCATCGGGGCATGGCAGAGCACGATGACTGGCGCGGTCCGCTCAAGGCCGCCCACCCAAGACTTGAAGGCGCTGGCGGCGTCCTTGCTGACGGAGCCGCCCTTCGTCATCTCGTCGAAGCCAATGGCGTAGATGTAGTAGGCAACCGAGCCGTCGTCATTGACGCCCTGGTAGATGGAGGTCGACCCAAACCCGCCAGGACACTTCACGATGCCTGCGTCATCGTTGACGTTCTTGTCGTGACTGGCCCAGATGATCGAGACGTTGGCACTCCCGAGCGTCGGGTACACGTCCTGGACCTGCTGGAGAATCCAGCTCGAGTCAAAGGGAGGGGTCATGTTGCCGCGTCCGCCGACCATGTCGCCGACGAGGCTGACATACTCAACGTCTTCCGGCATGCCCGTCAAGGCGTTCTGGATGCTTCCCTCGGTCGAGTGGAAGTCGGACATGAACACGAGGTGATGAACGTCTTGCTCGGCGATGGCCGCATGTGGGAGCGCTACCAACGCCGCCATGCCGACCATGAGGGTCGCAAGCAGCTGACGGACGGGTATGGGGAGCTTCATGTGCAGGTCCTCCGAGGGTGTCGGTATGTGCGGGCTATCTCTGCGAGGTTACGGTATGTAGACGATGGCGGTTCTGCGGAACGCCTTGGCGATGCGCACGCAGGCGGAGTAGATCATGCCTGCGCAGTAGAGATACACCATCGTGGTGGGCGACTTCCTGAATGCGATGCACATCATGGCAATGATGATGTTGGCGAGTCCTTGTGCCAGGGTCCATTTCCACACGGGGGACTCCATGTTCCGCTCGGTGATGGCCTGGGCCACGCCGACCGCACCCGTGAAGAGATGGCCTCCCAGCAGGGCGAGGACGAGGAAGTTCTGCGGTGCCGTTGCCAGGCTGCCTGCCAGCATCCCCAGGTCGAAGAGGAGGGTGCCGGCGTAGAGCGTCGTCTTTCCTCCCACCATGTGCCGCGCCATCGCGAAGTAGTACACGATCTTTCCCAGGCCCCCAAAGATGAGCGTGGCACAGATGACGAGCATGATGACCGAACAGCCTGTCTCGGGAAAGGCCATCATGACCGCGGCGAAGGCGAGGCTCAAAAGCCCTATGACCACCTCCTTTATGCGCTGGAAGCCGCTCATTTGCCCATCTCCCTCGATGCTTGGCGAGCCAGTCTGAAGAAGTCTTTGATGCCCATGAGACCGTGCTTGCGAAAGTCGATCGAGATGCCTGCCAGGAGGTTGCCTGACGTGAATATCCTGTTGGTAACCATGCTCTTCTGGGCAAGCGCGGCCAGGATGAAGCGTCCCAGGAAGGTGTCGTCCCTGGCGTCTTCCGGTGCGTCAAGGTACTCCTGTTGGTGGGCGTCCAGGTCAAACGGACGGAGCCTCTCGCCGGCCATGCGCTCTCCGAGCGCCTCCCAGTCATCGCAGGAGTCGAGCTGGCGCTTGGTGAGGATGGACCAGATCTCGTCCTTCCAGGCTTCGGGCGTCTCCCAGTCATAGCGGTGCGTCTCGAAGGGCTCGCTCTCCCGCAGGCAGCGCATGGCATAGACCATCTGGCAGAACGCATGCCAGTAGTCGGACGGGTTGTCCTTGACGACCTCGTCGTAGTCAGCCCACGCGGGAAGGTAGGCATAGCGGGCAAAGCTGTAGTCGGGCAGGTGGCCCGCACGCCCGTGGCCCAGGTTCATGACGGCGTTCTCGGTCGGCTGGTACACGCTGTTGGTATAGACGCTCTGGTCCAGGTCATCCTTGGCCGCTGGGTTGTGCCTGAATTTGATGGGGCGACGCATAGGGCCATCGGGGCCGTCAACGATCTCGTAGAAGTAGTCGTTGGTGTTGTTTATCACGAGCGAGGGCGTGCCGGCGAAGTACTGGTGTGCCCAGGTGTCTGCCAGGATGTGCATGGCCAGGCCTGTCGCCTGGAGGCCCTTTCCTCGCGCGAGCTCGACGGTGTCTTTCAGCAGCGCACCGTTGGGCTTGCAGATGAGCTGATACTTGCTGCGATAGAGCCTTCCGCCCTTGCCGGGGTCGGCATGCAGGTCATAGGGGAGGAAGTGGAAGGAGGACCAGATGCGCGTGATGTCCTGCAGGCCGATTATGTCTGTCGGCGCATTGGCCATCTCGAAGGCCAATTGGGTCGTTGCGGCGGAGCGCGGCGCATGGAGCTTGGTCAGAAGCGTCACGCTGCAGAGGTCCGCCAGCTGGTCGCAGTAGCAGATGTCTGCGCTTTCCTGCGGCGCGTAGCCGGCAAGCGTGGCTGCGCAATAGGTCGCGTAGTAGTGGAAGTCCTTCTGCATCGCTTGCTACGTCCCCTCTCCCGTAAGACGGCGCAGCTTGGTTCCTGCCCGTATCAGGTCGAAGAGCATCGCGAAGGACGTAAGGTCGATGATGGTGGAGACCAAGATGTCCTCAATCGAGCTTATAGACAGGACCAAAGGCATCACCATGAGGCTTGCGGTGACGTCTATGGCCAGCACGACGCACGCGACCAGCAGATAGAGACCGCTGCGGTCTTCTCCGCGGCTCTGTGCCAAGGCGCATCTGCTGACATAGATGCACAGGAAGAGCTCGATGAAGCTGTATATCATCACGATGATGAAGATGGCAAGAACGAGCTTGAGGTCGAGTTTTCCGACGAGGGGATAGCTCAGGTTTGCGAACATGTCTTCGAAGGATGCGGCATCAAAGTCTTGAGGGTTTCTCTGTCCGAACGTGGACAACATGGCGGATTTGACAAATCTCCAGGCAAGAAAGACGAGGATGGCCCTGCCACTGATGGACAAGGTGTTGCGACAACGCCTGACTTCGGACGACTCGCGCAGATCTTTGGCTGGCATCTTGGCATCAGGCTGCCGTTTGAAGTGCTTGGGCTGGGCCACGACATACCTCCCTCAAATGCACATCAGCATATCACTTGTCATTGTCGCCGAGTGCCCTTTGCCCTTACGAACCAGCCGCCTCGGTCGTGCCAAAGCACCTTGGTGCTTCTGCCAATGGTCGCCTCCCAGCGCGTGACGAGGTTGCCAAAGCGCTCGCGGCCGTAGGAGATGACGGGGCGCGCGGATGCGATGCGCCAGCTGCGGCCATCTGGCCATGTGAGGACTACAGGTCGCACGATCTGGCCGTTCTGGCCACCTCCTAGCTCCACTTTGACATAGGTGCGCTCTTCGTGGCGCGGGATGCCGCACGTGCCCGCCAGGTCCTTGCCTCGATACACCATGGTCGCTTACCTCCTCGGCGCAATTCTAGGGGTGGTGGTGGACAGAATGACGGGGGAGACGTGCCCGCGCCTCCTTACAGGCAGGAGTCGCGGCGACTCCCAAGGTGCGCCACGGGCAAGGACGCGCTACAATCGGTTGGCCTTGGCGGATGCGACCCACGGAGCGATCCATGCGTACCGACGACTTTGACTACGACCTTCCCGAAGAGCTCATTGCCCAGACGCCTGCGGAGCCGCGCGACTCGTGCAGGCTCCTTGTGCTGCATCGCGAGGACGGGCGTGTGGAGCACCGGACGTTCACGGACATCGTGGACTTCCTTGAGCCGGGAGACCTCATCGTGGCCAACCGCACGCGCGTGATGCCCGCCCGCCTGGTGGGACACAAGCCCACGGGGGCCGTGGCAGAGACGCTTCTGCTGCGCCGCCGCGAGGACCTGGACCCGCTGGGATCGGTATGGGAGTGCCTCGTGTATCCCGGCAAGCGCCTCAAGCAGGGCGCGGTCATCGAATACCGTGCCGGTGGGCTTCTGGCGCCCGCAAGCGCGCCGGTGGTGCTCACGGCCGAGGTGCTCGACTTTGTGGAGGGCAGCAGGGGAGGGCGCCTGGTGCGCTTTGTGCCCCAGGGCGGGCGCAGCCTCGACCAGGCGGTCCACGAGGCAGGCCACGTGCCGCTGCCTCCCTACATCCAGGGCTATGAGGGAGATCCCGAGAAGTACCAGACGGTCTACGCCATGAGCGAGGAGCACTCTGCGGCCGCCCCCACGGCTGGCCTGCACTTCACGCCCGAGCTCATCGAGCGCATTCGCGACAAGGGGGTTGGCTGGGAGGAGGTCGAGCTCGAGGTCGGTATCGACACCTTCCGACTGGTCGAGGAGGATGACCCGCGCGACCACACCATCCACACCGAGCGCTACCACGTGCCGCAGTCCGTGGTGGATGCCGTGCACGCCACCAAGGCCGCGGGCCATCGCGTCATCGCCATCGGCACCACGTCGGTGCGCTCGCTCGAAAGCGCGTTTGACCCCGACGCGCCGGCCTTCGATCCCGCGATGGTTGCGCGACGCTTTGAGGGCGCTTCCGACTCCGCGGCCGTCACGGGAAGGGGGGACGTCGTGGAGCGCGCCAACGCGACCACGAGCCTCTACCTCATGCCCGGCTCCACCTTCCATGTGGTGGATGCCATGGTCACCAACTTCCACGTGCCGCGCTCGACCCTCATGATGCTCGTCTCGGCCTTTGCCTCGCGCGAGCAGATCATGGATGCCTACCAGGCAGCCATTGCCGAGCGCTACCGCTTCTTCTCGTTTGGTGACGCCATGCTCATCGTCTAGCGGAACGCCCAACGCCGTCGTCCGTTCCGGTCGTTCCAGGGAGGACCCATGAGAGCAGAGCAGATTGACCTTGCGCGGAAGTTTTCCCAAAGGCACGCGGACGAGGCGCTGGATCTGCTGCGCTCGTTGGCGCGCATCCCTGCGCCTTCGCACCACGAGGGTCGGCGTGCCACCTTTGTGCGTGACTGGATGGCTTCTCAGGGCATGGAGGGCGCCTACGTCGACCAGGCGCAGAACGTCATCTGCCCCATCGCAGACGACGGGAGCTGCGACCTCGTGGTGTTTGCCGCCCATACCGACGTCGTGTTTCCCGACGAGGACGAGCTTCCCCTGCGCGAGGAGGGCGGGCGCCTGTATGCCCCGGGTGTGGGTGACGACACTGCCAACCTCGTGGCCGTAATGCTTGCGGGACGGCATCTTGCCCGCAACCCGCAGTTGCTGCCCCAGGGCCTGGGCGTGCTCATCGTTGCCAACTCCTGCGAGGAGGGCCTCGGCAACCTCAAGGGCACGCGCGAGCTCTTCTCCTCATATGGCAGCCGCATCCGGCGCTTCTATTCGTTTGACCTCTACCTGCCGGGCGTGGTGTCGACAGCGGTGGGCTCGCATCGCTGGCGCATCTCGGTCAAGACGCAGGGCGGGCACTCGTTCATGGACTTTGGGCGCCCCAACGCCGTCGAGCGCCTCTGCGCTCTCATCCAGGAGCTCTACCACCTTGAGCTGCCTTCCGAGGTGACCACGACCGTCAATGTCGGGACCATCGAGGGCGGGACCACCGTCAACGTCATCGCCGCTCAGGCGAGCTGCCTCTTTGAGTACCGCTCGCTTTCCGACGAGGTGCTCAAGTCCCTCAAGGCGCAGATGCTTGCGCTGGTCGACCGTTTCCGCACGGACGAGGTCGCCGTCGAGGTCGAGGAGGTGGGAATCCGCCCCGCCAGCACCCCGGGAAGGAGCGCGGAGCTGGAGTGCATGACGCAGGCGAGCCGTGACGTCATTCGGTGTGTGACGGGCGAGGAGCCGTATGACTATGCCGCCTCGACGGACGCGAACATTCCATTGAGCCTGGGCATTGCCGCCAACACGATCGGTGCCGTGCGGGGAGCGCTGGCCCACACGCGCGACGAATGGATAGAGGCCTCCAGCCTACAGGACGGTCTTGCCGTGGTGCTGGGCACCATGCTCGTGCAGGTGGACCTCTGACGAGCGGGGCGCGTGTGCGGCTCAACCCAAGGGTTTCGTCACTCTGGAGAAAAAAGCCCCTCTCCCAGGGGAGAGGGGCACGTCTTGGCTCGGTTGAGGGGCGCTGCTACCTGTTGAGCACCAGGAACCAGATGAGCGCCAGCATGAGCAGCACGATGAAGATGACGACGCCAAAGAACATGATGCGCTTGGCGCGTGTCGACTCGCGGAGGGTCTTTTCGGATTGGGTGAGCTCCTCGAACTCCTGCCCCTGACGTTCCAGCTCGGTCTGGCCGGCGGTGATGCGTTCGCGGAGCTTCTCGGTGACCTCGGGCGTCTCGTGGATGTCATTTGCCTCGTCAAGGACGATCTGGAGCTCGTCGATGTGCTCCTCGGCCTCGTCGTGCTCGCGGCTTGCGGCGGCTATGTCGCGCGTGTGCCCCTTGATGGCTGCCTCCAGCTCGTCCTCGGCGGCCCTTGCCTCCTTGTAGAGCCGATCGTATTCCTCGCGATGGGCCGTGGCCTCGCGCTTTGCGTCCTCGGCTGCGCGCTCGGCGCTTTCGAGCGTCTGGCGCAAGGTGAACAGGCGCGCCTGCGCCTCCTCGACCGCCTGCTGCGTCTCGGCGGTGACCTTGTCCACGTCCTCCCGTGCCGAGTCGAGGTGCGCGCGCTCCGCGACGAGCTCGTCGCGCATCTTGGGCAGGGCCGTTATGGGGGCATCCGGGTCGCCTTGCAGCTTGTCAAGCTCGGTCTGCACCCTGCGGAGCCGCTCCTGCGCGTTGTCGACGGCGCGGTTTGCCGCCGAGACGCGCTGGTCGCGACGACGGATCGCGTCGTTGGCCTGGCTTTCGGCGGCCTTCACGGTGCGGCGTGCGTCGGCGAGCGCGACTGAGGCGTCGTCGGAGCGGCCCTTTGCCGTGTCCATGAGGTTCTTGTAGGGTCTCAGCGACTCCTCGTGCTCGGCCTTGAGGGAGGCGAGGTTGGAGGAGAGGCGGTCACGCTCGGCGGACAGCGCGTCAACGCGTGCCTGCGCGTCCGCAGAGGCTGCGCGCGTGGCTTCGATCTGGGCATTTTGCTCAGCGACTATCTGGTCGTAGTTGCGCTCTATGTCGACGCGGTGCTCAAGGATCTCAATCGCGTCGTCAAGCTCGCGGCGGAGCTCGTCGAGCTGCGCTCGGGCATCGGCGCGCTGCCGCGCGAGCGCGCGCACGTTGCGAATGGCCTCAAGGCCCTCCTTGAGCTGCTGGCTTGCCGAATTGGCAACGGCGGCGGCGCTCTGTCCCGCCTTGGCGATGGCCTGTCCGCCCTCCTCGGGCTCAGCCGTTATGACGTCCTCATCCTGATCGGGCAGCTCGTAGTCGAGCTCGTCCTCGTCCCACTCCGGTGCCTCGCCGGCGGCATGCTCCATAATCTCGACATATTCAGGCGATGCGTCATGCGTCTCGGGGGCAACGTCGGGAATGGGGTCTCCAACCTGCTGCTCCAAGGCATCTTGTTCGTCCATGTGCCGCTCCTTTCGGTGATTCCGAAGCGCTTTGGCACTCTCTTTACAGCATCCTATTTTGGCACATGAGCGGAGATTGGGTACCGCAGAGGGGACGGACGGCCCAATTTGGACGAATCTTTGTTACTATTGGCGCATGTTGGGCAGACATGGAGATTGCCCCACCACCTAAAGAAGGAGTGCAACATGGTTTCTAAGCAGACGACGATCGTTAACGCCACCGGCCTTCACGCCCGTCCCGCTTCCGTCTTCGTGGCCGAGGCCAAGAAGTACGACTGCTCCGTCACCGTCAAGAACGTTGACAAGGACACCGCTCCCGTGAACGCCAAGTCCATCATGATGATCCTTGCTGCCGGCCTCGGCTGCGGCACCACGGTCGAGATCGCGTGCGACGGTCCTGACGAGCAGGCTGCCCTCGACGCCATCATCGCCCTCATCGACAGCGGCTTTGGCGAGTAGTCACATCGTCACATATCCCAAAGGGATACCAGCGACAGCCCGATGCCCCCGAGGCATCGGGCTTCTTTTGCTGGACCTGGACGGCACGATCGTCCACGCAGGGGTGGACGTGTCGCCTGCCGTTTGCGCGGCGCTCGGGCATGCGCATGAGCTGGGCTGCGTGTTGGCGGTCTCGAGCGGGCGGCCGCTGGGCATGATGCCCCGGTCGGTCTTGCGCATGGGCGTCATGGACTACTACCTTTGCGCCAACGGGGCCAAGGTGTACGACAGGGCGGGTGCCGAGCTCTTCTCGAACGATATGGGGAAGGACGAGGTCAAGCAGCTCATCGAAGCCCTCGTCCCGTTTGGTGCCAGGTGGAACGTCCACTCTGGCGGCCATTCGTGGATCGAGAGAAACGGGGTCTCCTACATGATTGCGGAGGCCACGCCCAAAAAGCTCAAGCAGCTCGTGCCCCGCTCGCCGCGCCACCTGCGCTCGATCGCCCTGTCGCTCGTGCATCGGTTCGTGGGGGAGCGGGGCAAGCGCATCGTGCGGTCCATCTTGCCCGTGGTCGACTCTCACGAGCGCTTTGAGAAGGTGGGGTGCTCGTTTCCCTCTGCGCAGGCATGCGAGGACGCCGCCGCCCTTGCGAGGGGGCTGGGCATCTTTGAGGTTGCCCGCGTGTGGGACTGCGAGCTCGAGATCACGTCGGCTGGCGTCACCAAGGGGACGACGGCCGACTGGCTCATGGCCCATCTGTGCATCGAGCGCGCCCGGTCGGTCGCCTTCGGCGACTCCATGAACGACGCGCCGCTCATCGGGCATGTGGGCCGCTTCGTGGCCGTGGGCAACGCGAGCGACGACCTTAAGGAGCTGAGCGACGAGGTGTGCGCCACCCTCTCCGAGGACGGCGTCGCGCGATGGCTCGAGGAGCAGATGGAAGAGGCGTCCGCAGCTGACGCGGCGGACAATTGACGAGAGACGACGGGGGGCATGATGGCGCTTCAGACGTACGAGGACTTCTGGGTTGACAGATTCGGAGCGACCGCGCCCGATGGCCGCCCGTGGTTCTCGTATGACATCGTGGCGGAGGACCCGCACACCCACGCGCGCGCGGGCGTGCTCCACACCCCGCACGGCGACGTCCCCACCCCCATCTTCATGCCGGTCGGCACAAAGGCGACGGTCAAGGGCATCCTCACCGACACGCTGCACGAGCTGGGCACCAAGATCTTGCTCAACAACACCTATCACCTCGCGATGCGTCCCGGTGCCGAGCTTGTCGCCGAGATGGGCGGCCTCCATGACTTCATGCGCTGGTCGGGTCCCATCCTCACCGACTCGGGCGGATTTCAGGTCTTTAGCCATGGGGAGCATGTCAAGCTCTTTGACGAGGGCGTGGAGTTCAGGGCGGTGGACTACGACGGCCGCCACGTTTTCTGGACGCCCGAGGAGAACATGCGCATCGCGCAGCTCCTGGGGGCGGATATCGTCATGCAGCTCGACCAATGCCCCGGCTATCCCTCTCCGCGCCCGTTTGTCGAAAGGGCCGTCGAGCTCTCTGCGGCGTGGGCTGAGCGGTGCTGGTCTTCTCACACGCGCCCTGACCAGGCGCTCTTTGGCATCGTTCAGGGAGGCATGGACCTCAATCTCCGCCTGCGCTCCCTTTCGCACCTTCAGGACGCGGGGGACTTCCCTGGCTATGGCATCGGCGGCTACTCGGTGGGGGAGTCCCACGAGATGATGTTCGAGACCCTCACCCCGCTCGTCTCGGAGCACATGCCCAAGGGCAAGCCGCGCTACCTCATGGGCGTGGGCAACCCCACGACGCTCGTGCGGGGCGTCGGCATCGGCGTCGACATGTTTGACTGCGTCCTGCCCACGCGCACGGCGCGCATGGGCACCGCCTTCTCGAGCCAGGGGCGGCTAAACTTCAAAAACGCCTGCCACAAGCACGATGACAGCCCTCTGGACAGCGCCTGTTCGTGCCCGGTGTGCACGGGGGGCTACACACGCGCCTACCTCCATCACCTCGTGCGCCAGAAGGAGATGCTCGGCTCCATCCTGCTCTCCATGCACAACATCTACTACCTGCTCGACCTCATGCGCCGTGCGCGCGAGGCAATCATTGCGGGAACCTATGCCGCCTTCCTTGACGACTGGATGGCGAGCCCCGCGGTCCGCGACTTCTAAGGCGCGATCCGCCTCTGGACCCTGCGCCTTCCCAGGCGCTCCCGCTCGCCCGCACGCCATCCCGTTGGTCGGCTTGCTTGTGCACATGCCCACCGTAGGTGCTACACTCGTTCGTGGAAAACCATGCGGGCGCAGCTCGGCTGCGCCATCTCAGAGACGAGCGAACCATGAACGATGTGGCGCGGCCCTGCGGGGCCACTTCGGGCATACCCATACCCAAAACCGGTCTCCTCAACAGCCCTCGGTGGGAGGTGCTGGAAAGGGACGAGGCGGCCGAGCGCGACCTCATCTCCTCCCTGGGCGTCACCCCGCTCGTGGCGCGCGTGCTCGTGGCGCGCGGCGTCAAGGAGGTCGAGGCGGCAAGGCGGTTCCTGGAACCCTCGCTTGACCGTGACTGGGCGGACCCCCTGATTATTCCCGGCATGCGCGAGGCAGCCGACCGCGTCCAGGTGGCCATCGTCCAGCGCGAGCGCATCGCCGTCTTCGGAGACTTTGACGTTGACGGCATGACGGCGACCTGTCTTCTGACCCTTGCCCTGAGGCGCCTCGGTGCTGAGGTGTTCCCTTACATACCCTATCGGTTTGGCGAGGGCTATGGCCTTTCCGACGAGGCGCTCATGCGCGTCCGGGAGGGCTGCGACCCAGACCTCGTCGTCACCGTCGACAACGGCATCGCCTCCGCCAAGGAGGTCGAGGGCCTCCGTGCGATGGGCATCGACGTGGTCATCACCGACCATCATGAGCCGGGCGACCTCGTTCCCCAGGGCGTGCCCGTGACCGATCCCAAGCTTGAGGAGGACTGCTACTCGCGTGAGCTCGCCGGGGCGGGGGTCGCGCTCAAGCTGGTCTGCGAGCTCGGACGAAGACTGGGCATGCCCGACCTCTGGCGTGAGTACACCGAGGTCGCCGCCCTGGGAACCGTTTCGGACATGATGCTGCTCGAGGGAGAGAACCGTGCGCTCGTCGCTGACGGCATGGCGCGCATGCGCTTTACGGGGCGGCCCGGCATCGTCGCGCTTGCCGCGACCGCAGGCGTGGACCTCTCCTCCATAACGGCCGACGAGCTTCCCTTCTCCCTGGTGCCTCGGCTGAACGCCGCCGGTCGCATGGGGACGACCGACGTGGCGCTGAACCTCCTTCTGACGGATGACCCCGCGGAGGCGGCGGTGCTTGCCGCGCAGCTCGAGTCGACCAACACCGAGCGACGCGACACCGAGTCGCTCCTGACCGAAGAGGCGCTCGACAAGGTCACCAAGACCTACCAGGGCGGCCGCGTGGTCGTCGTGGGCGGGGAGGGATGGCACGAGGGCGTCAAGGGAATCGTGGCGAGCCGCATCGTCAACCGCTACCACGTACCGGCCATCCTCTTCTCCGTCACCGACGGGATAGCCCGCGGCTCTGGCCGTTCGGTGGGTGACGTCGACCTCTTCCATGCCGTCGAGCAATGCTCCGACCTGCTCATTCGCTTTGGGGGCCATGCGGGAGCGGTGGGCGTCACCTGCGAGGCCAAGAACCTCGACGCGCTGCGCGAGCGCCTCGACCAGATCATGGGCTCCCTTCCGGCCGAGCAGTTCACGTCGCACGGAGAGGTGGCGGCGCTGGTCGACCTTGACGAGCTGACCTGCGGTGCCATCGACTCTCTCGAGGTGCTCCAGCCCTTTGGCCAGGGAAACAAGAAGCCGCTCTTTGGCGTGCGGGGCGTGTGCATGAGAAACCGCGCGCGTGTGGGCGTCACGGGAAACCACCTGCGCTTCATGGCGACGGATGGCAGGGCAAGTGTCGCGGCCATCATGTTCCGCACGCCGGACATCGAGCGCGCGTGCGCCTATGACGGGGCGGTCGACCTCGTTTTCGAAGCCGTCAACGAGACGTGGCAGGGAAAGACGAAGCCCAAGCTCATGGTGCGCGACATCCTCTACCGCGATGACGATTGCGGCCAGATGGCCCCAGATTCGCTTTCGGACGAGCTCTTCTCCAAGGCGGAGGAGGTCCTCTCGCGCGACGAGTACGCCGGGATCTCAGAGGCGAGAAGCTTCAACACCAAGGCGGTCGGCGTCTCGTTCGAGGGACGGCAGTCCGTCGTCGCGACCCTCTGCGTCGGTCAGGAGCTGCTCGTGAGGAGGGAGCCGACCAACCCGGTCGACCCCAACGCGATGGCCCTCATGACCACGGACGGCCTGAGGGTGGGCTTCTTGCGCAGACAGATCTCAGCCTCGCTCGCCCCGCTCGTCGATGGGGCGGGAGCCTCGTATACCGCCTGCGTGACGGAGGTGACCGGAGGCACGGACGGCCATGCGCTTGGCGTCAACGTGGTCGTCACGCGCTCCGAGGTGACGGCGGGCGACGACACTGGCCAGAGGGAGGCCACCTTCCGACGCCACGAGCTCTCCTCGATTTCGCCCGCGGAGCTCGACGAGCGCCTCCGCCATGCGATGATCGGGGACCATCAGCTCCTTCCCGCCCAGCGCGAGGCCCTCTCTCGGCTCGCCCAGGGGCACTCGACCCTGGCCGTCATGGCCACGGGCCGCGGGAAGTCGCTCATCTTCCATATGCATGCCGCCCGCGAGACGCTGCTGCGCGGCCGCGCGAGCATCTTCGTCTATCCCCTGAGGGCTCTCGTCTCTGACCAGGCGTTCCACCTCTCCGAGACGTTTGAGAAGCTGGGCATGTCGGTCAGGGTGCTCACGGGCGAGACCCCCCTGGCGGACCGTGACGAGACCTTCGCCTCCCTTGCCGAGGGCTCTGTCGACGTGATACTGACCACTCCCGAGTTCCTCGTTATCCACAAGGACCGTTTTGCGCAGTCAGGGCGCGTCGGCTTTGTGGTGATCGACGAGGCGCACCATGCGGGCATGGCGAAGGGAGGAAACAGGAGCGCCTACCTCTCCATGCCCGAGGTGCTCGATGCGCTCTCGCGTCCTGTGACGCTCGCGGTGAGCGCCACCGCATCAGACGACGTTGCCCGGACGATCTGCGACCTTCTGACAATCGCTGACCAGGACGTGGTCGTTGACCGCAGCGTCCGCGTCAACCTTGCCCTCGAGGACTGCCGAGAGCTGCGTGACCGCGAGGCGGCACTCGTGTCGGTGGTCGCGCGCGCGGAGAAGACCGTGGTGTATGTCAACTCGCGCGAGCAGTCGATCTCGCTGGCGAGGATGCTGCGCCATGCCGTTCCCGAGCTGGGCCCCCGCATAGCGTTCTACAACGCCGGCCTCACGCGTGCCGACCGCATGCGCGTGGAGGAGGCGTTCCGCGACGGGACGCTTTCCTGCATCGTGTCGACAAGCGCCTTTGGCGAGGGGGTCAACCTCCCCGACATCAGAAACGTCATGCTCTATCACTTGCCCTTTGGCCAGGTCGAGTTCAATCAGATGAGCGGGCGTGCGGGCAGGGACGGGGCGCCATCCCGCATCTGGATGCTCTTTGGCTCGCGCGACGCGCGCATCAACGAGCGCATCATCTCCTCCTCCGCACCGGAGCGACGCGAGCTGGTGACCCTCTACCGTACCCTGCGAAGCCTTTCTGAGCGGGCGCGCTCGCGCGGCGCTGATGACGGCTTCTTCTCTCTGACAAACGCCGACATCGCCGCGCAGTCCTCTGCCTTCGACGCGCATTCGACCCTCGACGACCAGTCGGTTTCCACGGGCCTGTCCGTCTTCCGCGAGCTTGGCTTGGTCGAGACCACGGGATACGGCGTCGCTCGTCGCATCTCGGTAACGGAAGCCCCAAAGAAGGTGGACCTCGAGCAGTCCATCCGCTACCTTGAAGGCCAGCATGCGCGCGACGAGTTCGTGGCGTTCCGTGACTGGGCGCTCTCCGCCGACGCGGACGAGATGCTCGCGCGCATCAACAGACCCATCACACCTGGCTTCGGCCAGGTGGTCGACGAGTGAGGAGGCATCCATGGCTGACGAGCCCAAGGCCGCGGAGAAGCGTGCCAAAGCCCCGGTACCTGGTGCCGACAACTACCGGGTCCTCAAGAACACCTGTGCATCCTATCTTGACGACTCCGCGATCGAGAAGATCGAGCATGCCTATCGCTTTGCGGCGGAGTTCCACCGCGACCAGCGCAGGCGCTCCGGGGAGCCCTACATCAACCACCCCGTCGAGGTGGCCATCATACTTGCCGCGGACCTCCACATGGACGAGGACACCATCTGCGCGGCGCTCCTGCACGACACCGTGGAGGACACCGAGGCGACGATGGACGACCTCACGGAGCGCTTTGGCAAGACGGTTGCCGACCTGGTCGACGGCGTGACCAAGCTCACGCAGGTCAACGTCTCGTCCATCGACGAGAAGCAGGCCATGAACCTGCGCAAGATGTTCCTGGGCATGTCTCGCGACATCCGCGTGGTCATCATCAAGATCTCCGACCGTCTCCACAACATGCGGACGCTGGCGGCGTTGCCTCCAAAGAAGCGCGAGTTCAAGGCGCGCGAGACGATGGACGTGTACGCCCCGCTCGCGGACCGCCTGGGCATCTCCTCCATCAAGTGGGAGCTCGAGGACCTCGCCTTCTTCTACCTGCAGCCCGAGGAATACGAGCGCGTCGCGCGCATGGTGCAGGATTCGCGTGCGCAGCGCGAGCAGGACACGGAGGAGGCCATCAAGACCCTCGACGACGAGCTGCTCCGCACGGGCGTGAGCGGCTACCAGATCAAGGGCCGCCCCAAGCACCTGTGGTCCATCTACCAGAAGATGGTGCGCAAGGGCAAGGAGTTCTCGGACATCTATGACCTCATCGCCCTGCGCGTGCTGACGAACTCGGTGGGGGACTGCTACTCGGTGCTCGGCGCGGTCCACTCCCTGTGGCATCCGCTGCCCGGGCGCTTCAAGGACTACATCGCCATGCCCAAGTCCAATGGGTACCAGTCGCTCCACACGACCGTCATCGGCTCCGATGGCCGTCCCGTCGAGATCCAGATCCGCACCTACGACATGCACGAGCATGCCGAGTTCGGCGTTGCCGCGCACTGGCTGTACAAGCGGGCGGGCAACTCGCGTGGGCAGCTTTCGGCCGCGGACCTTTCGGTGGACTCCACGATCAACCACATTCGGCGTAGCCTCGACTGGGCGACGGACGAGGACATGGGCGATGCCGACGAATACCTCGACACGCTGCGCGTCGACCTCTTTGAACACGAGATCTTCGTGTTCACGCCCAAGGGTGACGTGATGAGCCTCCGCAAGGGCTCGACGCCGCTCGACTTTGCCTATGCCGTGCACACCGAGGTGGGCAACCACTGCGTGGGCGCCAAGGTCAACGGCTCGGTCGTCCCGCTTGCCACCAAGCTCGAGAGCGGCGACCGCGTCGAGGTCCTCACCAACAAGAACGCACGGCCCTCGCAGGACTGGCTCTCCATCGTGGCGACGGGCGGCGCCAAGTCAAAGATCCGCAAGTACTTCTCCACCATCACCAAGGCCGACGACGCGGAGCAGGGGAGGAGCGACCTTGCGCGCGAGCTGCGCAAGCGTGGCTACGGCATCTCGACCCATCGCGTGACGAAGGCCATAGAGAAGGCCCTGCCGTCGCTGGACCACAAGACCCCCGAGTCGCTCTTCGCGGCGGTTGGGGGCGGAAAGATCTCCGCCAAGCAGGCGGCAAACCGCATCGAGGCGGCAATCCTCGAGGACTCGCCTGACTATCAGGCCTCCCAGGAGAAGGCCGCGCGCAAGGCGGCGGAGGAGGAGCAGGAGATCCTGCTCGCGACGGGCAACCGACCTGCCAAGGACCAGCGCGACAAGCGTCGTCGCACCAACTGCGGCGTGGTCGTCAAGGGAGACCCCGACCTCCTCGTGCATCTGGCGCACTGCTGCAACCCCGTGGCGGGCGACGAGATCGTGGGGTTCATCACGCGCGGAAGGGGCGTCTCGGTCCATCGGGCAACGTGCCCCAACGTCGCCGACCTCATGAACGACCCCGACCGCATGATCGAGGTCGAGTGGGACGCGTCGGGCGCCACCGAGTTTCGCGTGGACATCGTGATCGAGGCCAACGACCGCATGGGCCTCCTGAAGGATGTGACCATAGCCATAAACGATGCGGGCGGCAACATCTTGTCCGCGGCGACCCAGACGGGGTCAAACGGCGTGGCGAGGCTGCGCTTCACGGTCGCGATCTCTGACGCGAGCCTGCTCTCGTCGCTCCTGGCGACGGTGAACCGCGTCCCGTCGGTCTTCAACGCGCGGCGCATCATGCCCGGCGAGGGCGCAAAGCAGATGCGCCGCCGGGCAAAGAGGGGGTAGGGCCATGCAGGACGAGATCCGGCAGTTTGTGGTGGGTCCAATCGAGACCAACTGCTATGCGTACGTGAGCGACGGCGCGTGCCTCGTCGTCGACCCGGGCGCTTCGGGGGCCGCCATCGCGCAGCACCTGTCCGACGTGCGCGTCTGTTTGGTGGTGGCCACGCACGGCCATCACGACCACGTGTGCGGCGTGCGTGCTCTCGTGGAGGCATGTGGTGCCCCCTGGGCGATATCTGCGGCAGATGCCGACCGTGCCCAGCATGCGCTCGAGCTCTCCTCCCATGGGTTTGATGCCGATGCCTTCGAGCTTGCCGACCCTCCCGCACCGGGGCGCCTCCTGTCCGAGGGGGACGTGCTGACGGTGGGGAGCGCGACCTTCACCGTCATCGAAGCTCCCGGCCACACGGAGGGCGGCATCGTCCTTTTGGGCGGAGGCAGCGCGGAGGGCGTGTGCTTTGTGGGCGACACGCTCTTTGCGGGTTCCTGCGGGCGCACCGACCTTCCGGGTGGGGACCACGACACGCTCATGAGGTCGCTCTCGCGCCTGCGCGAGGAGATCCCTCCGCAGGTCACCCTGCTCTGTGGGCATGGGCCGGCGACAACCATGTCGCGCGAGCTCGCGACCAACCCGTGGCTGCAGATCGGTCCGCGAGAAAGCGACGGTATGCACTAGCGGACTTCTGTTATCATAGGAAGGTCACCTTTAGCCCGGATGGCGGAATTGGCAGACGCGGAGGTCTCAAAAACCTTTTCCGAAAGGAGTGCGAGTTCGAGTCTCGCTCCGGGCACCATTCCCTTCATGACATAGGGGGTACCAATCCCATGGATGTTGCCAGCGAGGTCAGGCAGTTCCTTTCCCGTGCCAAGTCGGGCAGCGTCAAGCGCATGTTGCTCCTCGCGCGCCAGGCTCACAAGGAGAGCGGCAAGCCCACGGCCCTCGTCTTTGCGGACATGGCCAGCTGCATCCTGCGTTACGGAATCGGGTATCAGGAATACATCTCGTATGGGTTCGTGAACAAGCCTGAGAGCCTGCGCAAGACGTTCATGACCATGAGCCACAACGTCGCGTTGACGCGCGCCCTGTGCGATCGCAGTCTCTACCCGGTCTTCGAGGACAAGATCTTGTTCCTCAAGACGTTCGACCGCTATGTGGGTCGCGACTGGCTTGACGTGAAGGAGTCCACGCCCGACGAGGTCGCGGCGTTCATGCGCGACCATGACGTCATCTTTGCCAAGCCAACCGACAGCTTTGGCGGGCAGGGCATCGACCGTCTTGTGGGCGGCGAGGCTCCCCAGGATGCGCAGGCCTTCTATGACGGGCTTCTTTCCAAGGGCCAGGTGCTTCTTGAGGAGGGAATCGTCCAGCATCCCGAGATGGCGCGCCTATGCGACAAGAGCATCAACACCATCCGTGTGGTCACGGTGCTTTCGCAGGGCAAGGCGCACCACATCTACTCGCTCGTGCGCATGGGCTTGGGCGACAGCTACGTCGACAACATCTCGAGCGGCGGCATGTACACGTTGGTGGATGACGACGGCGTGCTGCGCCATCCGTGCTTTCATGACAAGACCGCCTCGTATGTGGACGTGCACCCCACGACGGGCGTCAAGATCGAGGGCTTCGTCATCCCGCTCTATCGCGAGGCGGTCGACATGTGCCTCGAGGCCGCGCTCGTGGAGCCGGGCGTCGGCTATGTGGGGTGGGACGTCGCCATCACGCCGACAGGCCCGGTGCTGGTAGAGGGCAACCTCATCCCGGGGTATGACATGCCCCAGACGGCCGCCTTCCATCCTGACGGCAAGGGGATCCTCCCCGTGTTTGAGGAGGCGCTGGGCTATCCGGTTCCGCGCTAGGTGTGGCTGCGGGCACCTGCGGGGTTGCCGACGAGGTCTCGCCACGCGCGGCGTTTTGTGGGGCATTGGTGTTTCTCGCGGCGCGCTTGCGCAAAGGGCGCGCACGGGTTAGTATTACTTCTTGTGATTATCGAAGTGGGACAGAGTCTGTGTCCCCACCTCGTGGCGCCATCAAGGTAGCTGCCTGGTCAGACAACGTAGCCTTCGCCTGCCAAGGGCGAGTCTTGTCTCCTGGGATGCTGCTGGTGCCAGGAGATTTTTTATGCGGCAAGAGCCGCAACCGAGACGCGACGGCTCCGTCGCGGCAGGAAGGAAGGTGTGAACGAGATAGCTAGGCAAGAGGGTCCTCGCATCAATGACGAGATTACCGCGCGCACGTGTCGCCTGATTGGCGTCGACGGCTCGCAGCTCGGACTGTTTGGCATCCGTGACGCCCAGCGCATCGCGGATGAGCAGAACCTCGACCTTGTCGAGATCGCTCCCAACGCGGAGCCTCCCGTGTGCAAGGTCATGGACTACCGCAAGTACAAGTATGAGCAGGACCGCAAGGCCAAGGCCGCGCGCAAGAAGCAGGTTCGTGTCGAGGTCAAGGAGATGAAGTTCCGTCCCAAGATCGACACGGGCGACTATGAGACCAAGAAGAACCATGTCATGCGGTTCCTCAAGAAGGGCGCGCGCGTCAAGGTCACCATCATGTTCCGTGGTCGCGAGATGGCCCATCCGGAGCAGGGCCTCAACGTTCTCGAGCGCCTTGCCGAGGACCTGAAGCCGTATGCGACGGTCGAACAGCAGCCCAAGATGGAGGGCCGCAACATGCACATGCTCGTCGCTCCCATCAAGGGCGCCTTTGACAAGGTCGACCTGGGCGACGCTGAGGAGAAGGAGTAAGAACATGCCCAAGATGAAGACCCACAAGGGAACGGCTAAGCGCTTCCGCAAGACCGGCACCGGCAAGATCATGCGTGCCAAGGCCTTCAAGAGCCACATCCTGACCAAGAAGTCCCCTAAGCGCATCCGTGGCTTCCGCCAGGAGACCGAGCTGGCTCCCGCTGACGTGAAGACCGTCATCCAGCGCATGGGCAAGTAACCAAGGCGCTACGCGTCCGTTTTTGAAAGCAATTCGAGGAGTTGATTAGATATGGCACGAGTCAAGCGCGCAGTCGCCGGCCACAAGAAGCGCAACACCCTGGTCGAGCGCACCAAGGGTTACTATGGCGTTCGTTCCCGCACCTTCAGGGGCATGAAGGAGCAGGCTCAGCACTCCGGTCAGTATGCCTACCGTGATCGTCGCAACAAGAAGCGCGACATCCGTGGCCTGTGGATCCAGCGCATCAACGCTGCCGCCCGCATGAACGGCCTTTCCTACAGCAAGTTCATGCACGGCCTGAAGCTCGCCGGCGTCGAGCTCGACCGTAAGGTCCTCGCCCAGATCGCCTACGAGGATGCC